>CAZQPC010000259.1:0-7840 GCA_964595005.1 uncultured Magnetovibrio sp. | reverse complement strand
GGTATGCCCGGGGCATCTGTGCAACCGCCGTCGCTTTCGGCGTCGCGGCGGCGATCATGGTGCCCCGTGTGCAGTTCGATTTCGACCCCTTCAATTTGAAGGACCCGTCGACGGAGTCCGTTTCCACGTTACTTGAACTGATGCGTGACAGTGATCAGCACCGCCCGAGCATCGAAATTCTGGCACCGGACCTGGCGGCGGCGGATACCATGGCGGCGGCATTGTCGAAATTGGAACTTGTCGACAGCACCCGAACCCTTTCCAGCTATGTCGCCAAGAATCAGACGGAAAAACTGGACGTCATCGCCGATCTTGGCCTGTTGATCGCGCCGGCGCTGAGCGGCGGCGAACGGCAGCAGGCATTGACTGGCGATCAGCGGCGCCTGGCGTGGTCGACGCTGAAACCCAAGTTGCAAGCCTTGAGCCGCAGCGAACTGCCGGCCCTGAAAAGCGCCGCGGCCAGATTGCTGGCGTCGATTGGTGAACTTTTGGGCAGCGATACCGGCGACGGCCCGCTTCTCGAATTCGAGAACCGCTTGCTGACAGGTCTGCCCGGGCGTCTGGATGCCTTGAACCAATCGCTCAATGCGGAAGCTTTCGATTTGAACGCGTTGCCGGCCCAATTGCGCGAGCGCAATGTCGCCGCGGATGGCCGCGCCTTGGTTGAGGTGGTGCCCCGCGACGACCTGAATGATCGCACGGCATTGCGGAAATTCGTGACCGAAGTGCGCACTTTGGCACCGGGCGCGGTCGGCTCACCGGTGGTCATTTTGGAGGCCGGCCGCACGGTTCTCGGCGCCTTTGCCAAGGCGTGCCTGATTGCCGTCCTGGTGATCGTCGCTTTGTTGTGGCTGGTCCTGGGGTCGGCGCGGCGGGTCACACTGGTGTTCGCACCGCTGGCGTTGGCCGCATTGTGGACCGTCGCCGGGACAACGCTGATCGGCGAAGCTTTCAACCTGGCCAACGTCATTGTTCTGCCGCTGCTGTTCGGGTTGGGCGTCGCCGGCGGCATCCATCTTGTCGTGCGGGCCGCCGAAGCCGAGCAAGTTTCGGAAACCATGCGCACGTCTACGCCGCGCGCGGTGCTGTTCAGCGCATTGACGACGATCGGGTCTTTCGGCAGCATTTCACTTTCGGCGCATCCGGGCACGGCCAGCATGGGTGTGGTCTTGACCTTGGCCCTGACGATGTCGTTGCTGGCGACCCTGGTGTTCCTTCCGGCCCTGCTGGCCCTGTTGGCTTCGACGGATGATCGCGAAAAAAGTTTCGACGGTTAGAGCCTCGTAGGAAATAGCGCTCGAGGCTCTAACCTTCGGCGCCCAGCTTTGCCGCCTTGATATCAAGCATCTCTATCAAGGCGTTTATTCCCTTCGTTTTCAGTACCCGGCGGTATTCGGAACGCCGCACCGCCAGTTCGCTGATACCCGAATCCAACAACACGTCAATGATCCGCCAGGTCCCTTTGATCTCTCGCGTCACATAGACCAGCGGCACGTCTTCGCCGGCCGGATTGACGATCTTTGTCTCCACCAGAATCGTTTTCTGCGGGCCGGGACGTTGCCGCACGGTGACGAAGGTCTGGCCGGAATAACCGGAAAACCGGCTGGCGTAGGTCCCGATACTGACCTTTGAGAAGGCCTCGATAAGCCGATCTTGTTGCTGGTCGGTGGCTTTTCGCCAAAACGACCCGGTCGTCACCTGAACCATAAGCGGCAGATGAAAGCTATCCTTGATGCGGGGCGCGAGAGCGCTGTAACGGCCCCTAAAACCTAGGGCCTTGGCGTTCCGCATGACCTTCAAAAGCGTGTCGTGGAATTGACCAACCAACACTTGCGGTGAATTTTCGCTGGCCCGCGCGCCGGTCAGGCCACTGATCTGCAGCGAAGCAATGCAAAAGGCTGCAATCACGCCGGCAAGGAAAAGCCGCATCATCGTGCCGACAAACAAGTTCATAGTCATTCCATGGAATGTTGAGAGACCGATTTTACTCCTGTGTCATAAGGGCGTTGGCCTTCTCATTCAACAGCTTGATCAGCCCGGTCATTCCCTGCTTCTTTAAGACTTGATTGTATTCCGACCGGCGGACCTTGAGTTCGCTGATGCCGTTGTCGACAACCACGTCAATCAACCGCCAAGTGCCGTCGAACTGCCGGGCCACATAAGCGATGTCGACATGGGAATTGTCGGTCTTCGTCAGTTTGGTGATGACAACCGTCGTTTTGCTGGGCCCCGGGCGCTCACCGGAAACGGAGAAAACTTCACCGCTATAACCGTCGAACAAGGTCGCCAAAGTGGCGACGCTCATACGGTGGAAGGCGGCGACGGCAGCCGACTTTTCCTCGGGCGTCGCGCCGGACCAATATCGGCCCGTTGCGATCTGTGTCATCAGCGGCACATGGAACGTCGCCCTGACCCTGGGAGCCAACCGGTTGTAACGTTGATTGACGCTCGTTTGCTCGGCAGATTTCATCACCGTCAACAGCGTCGCTTGGAATCGCTCGACTATGGCCGACGCAGAATCGGCACGCACAACTCCAGCTTGCCCCATACATATCACGATCAACGTCGATGCAATAAAAATTCGATTTGGTCGAATATTCATGAAAAGCGGCCCCCTCAAAGCTTCCCTCACTATCATAAGCTGCTGATAAGGTTTATAAATTATGAACTCTGGAGCATTTGAAGCCGGTTTGCAAAAATACCACAGGAGTCATAATTATTGCATTTCCTAGGTTGCCGAGATGCATTTCTTCGCCTAAAAACGAATCAGGCGGATTGGTGGAATATTATCATGTCTTGCCCGGCTGTATCTGGACGCTTGTTTGACTGGCCTTTTAAGGGGCGCGCGACTTGAAAATTAACGGGACAATTCTTTCGGCGCGCGGACCAGTGAGGGCCTTTTTCGCCATTGTGTTCGCCCTGTTCGTATGGACGGCAATACCGGCTTCTGCTTTGGCCGGTCAGCCGGTCGTGAAAATCACGCCGCCCATGCAGTTGGCTGCCACGACAGATGACGATGATGTCAACGATCCGCTGGAACCGGTCAACCGCTTGATCTTTGGTTTCAATGAGATCGTGCACCAAAACCTGCTGGGCCCGGTTGCCGATATTTATAATCGGAACCTGCCACAAACCATGCGGACCGGCGTCAGCAACTTTCTGACCAATCTTTCCAGCCCCGTGACGTTCGCCAACAATCTGCTGCAAGGAGATTTTTTCACCGCCTTGGACATCGTGGTCCGTTTCCTCGTCAATTCGACGGTCGGTATCGGCGGCATCGCCGATGTCGTTAGTGAAGTTGACGGCAAGCCCCGCGATGAGGATTTCGGCCAGACTTTGGGCGTCTGGGGCGTGGGCGAGGGGCTTTATCTGGTCTTACCCGTTTTCGGACCTTCGAACCCGCGTGATCTTGTTGGAAAGTTTTTCGTTGATCCTTATTTCGACCCGTTTGGTCAATGGGTCGGTAATTCAAATCGCGACAATGTTTCCTACGCCCATCAAGCGCTTGATGGGGTCGATGAGTTCGCCGGCGTGGTTGATGAACTGCGGCAAATCCGCAAGACCTCCGTTGATTACTATGCGGCCATTCGCAGTCTTTATCGGCAAAAGCGGAAGTCGGAAATTTCCAACGGCGAGGACCTGGATCTTCCGCCCATTCCGAATCTGGGCTATGACCTTGCGCCTGAGGACTTCGAACAGCCGCTGGCCGGTGCGCCCGGCAGACGAAGCGCCGCTAAATAATTCACTAAGTGTGCTGATTGCGCCTGGTCGGGGTGATCCCGGGCCGCTAGCGCATTTGTGATATTAGAACAAATAGAGAACTTTATTGACATGCTGTGCCAAAACCGCTATATTCATGTTGTTCGATGCCGCACCAAGTCGGGTCGGACGCGTTTGAATGGCTTGACCAAAATGCCCGGACGCTGGACGGGCCGGTGAGTCGCCGGAATGATCGCTTCGATTGGAGGATTGCGGAATGAAGATGTCATCTCGACCCTTTTTCTATTGTTGATGCCTCGCCTGGGCCGTTCACATGTCCTGTGAGCGGCGTGTTGCGCGAGATCGTTGGTATTTAGCCCGGACGCCATAAAGTTGACATACCGTCGTGTTTTGATGGTTCGCGTTCCGGAGCGAGAGGGAAAAGGAAAATCACATGTCGAACATTGCTTTGCCGTCATTGCCATCCGAAGGCAGTCTGTCCCAGTATTTCCGTGAAGTATGGGCGTTTCCCATGCTGGACAAGGAAACGGAACAGATGCTGGCCATCGAATTGAGAGACAATGGCGATGTGGATGCCGCACACCAGATGGTGACGTCGCACCTGCGCTTGGTCTGCAAGATTGCCATGGGCTACAAGGGCTATGGATTGCCCGTTGCCGATCTGATTTCAGAGGGCAACATCGGGCTTATGAAGGCCGTGAAGAAATTTGATCCGGATCGCGGTTTCCGGCTGTCCACTTATGCCATGTGGTGGATCAAGGCGGCGATAACGGAATACGTCCTGAAATCATGGTCGTTGGTCAAACTCGGCACCGTGGCTTCGCAGAAAAAACTGTTCTTCAGATTGCGCAGTTTGAAGACCCGTCTGGGCATTGCCGACAATGGCGATTTGACGCCGGACGAAGTGGCACTGTTGTCCGATGCCACGGACGCCCGCCCAGAGGACATCGTCCAAATCAACCGGCGTATCGGCGGGCGCGACATGTCGCTAAATGCGCCCATGTCCGATACCGAAGACTCGATGGAATATCAGGATACATTGGTCGCTGACGGGCCATCTCCGGAATCTGCCTTGGCCGACGCGGAGAACCATTCCTTCCGCAAGGATTTGTTCGCCCGGGCTTTGCAGGGCTTGTCGAAACGTGAGCGTCATATATTCACGGAACGGAAGTTGTCCGCCGATCCGGTGACCTTGGAGGAATTGGGCAAGGTCTACGGCCTGAGCCGGGAACGCATTCGTCAGATCGAGGCGAAAGTCTTCGCTCATGTGGAGAAGTTCGTTCATCAGGCGGCCATTGACGATGACGCCGTTCGCCACGCGGCGTCGCACGCCTGATCAACCTCTCATCCGAAACACAATGCCCGTGCCTTTCATGGCGCGGGCATTTTTGTTTAAATCCCAGCACAGCAAGAACCGCGACAAATCGACAATGACCGCACCGACGTGAGATACGGCCCGCAGGATCACAAAAGGACGACGCGACGTGAGCACGCCAATGATCGTTCTGTGTACGGATTTCGGCCTTGCCGGCCCCTATACGGGGCAAGTTAAGGCCGTCTTGCACGCCCTGGCGCCGGCGGCGGTGATCGTTGATTTGTTCGCCGATATGCCGGCCGCAAACCCCAAGGCGTCGGCCTATTTGCTGGCCGCCTATGACGAGCATTTTCCGGCTGGATCGGTATTTCTGTGTATTGTCGATCCGGGCGTCGGGTCGGCGCGCCGGGGGCTGTGTGTGAAAGCCGGCCCGCATTGGTATGTGGGACCGGATAACGGATTGTTTGAAATCGTCATGCGTCAAGCCGGCACTGCGGTGGAGGCCTATGAGATTGCCTGGCGGCCGGCCCGCCTGTCGGCCAGCTTTCACGGCCGTGACCTATTTGCGCCCATTGCCGCGCGCTTGGCCGGCGGCGAATCGCCGCCGGCATCAACGTCGGATTTCTTGCGATTGGGCCGCGACGCAATACCCGCGCGCGACTGGCCCGACGACTTGCCCGAAATCGTTTATCTGGATCATTACGGAAATGCCATGACGGGCATACGTGCCGCCACCTTGGGCGACGGGGCGGGGCTGGTCGTGGACGGCAGGCGAATCCCTCGGGCGGAAACGTTTTCAAGTGTTTCGCCGGGCGAAGTCTTCTGCTATGAGAATTCCAATGGTTTGATGGAAATTGCCATCTGTCAGGGAAGCGCATACGTTGATTTGAAATTGCGGGTCGGCACGTCGGTAAAGCCAACAAAAAGGTAACGAAACCGCGAAGTTGACCCCATTTAATTATATGAACGCATTTTATGTCTGGGGAACGTAGATAACATTCGCCTGAAATTTGAGGCGCCGGGGACAAAAGGCGGTAGCACCTGCCTCATTACTCGGGTTAAAGTACGGGTAACATGGCTTTAAGAATAAAATTCTGGGGGGTTCGGGGAAGCATTGCGTGTGCATCGCCGGATCACATGAAATACGGCGGAAATACCAGCTGCATCGAGGTACAGGCGGGCGATCATACGTTCGTCATGGACGCCGGCACGGGCATTCGAAACTTCTCCAAAGTGATCCTTGAACGTGATGTACTCCACACGCACCTCTTGTTGACCCATACCCATTGGGATCACATCAACGGATTTCCGTTTTTCATTCCCGCCTACGATCCGAAACGGTCCATCGGCATCAAAGCCGGCCACCTGAAAAATCAGGGCGGCGTGCAGAACGTGCTGTCCACACAAATGCACAACCCGATGTTTCCGGTGCCGCTGGAAGCCATGCAGGCGAACCTGACCTTTGAGGATTTCAATGCCGGTGAGGATATAAAGCTTTGGGATGACCTGATCGTCCGCACGGCGCCCTTAAATCATCCGAACGGTGCCACTGCCTACCGGGTCGACTTCGAAGGCAAGTCGGTGGTTTACGTCACCGACACGGAACATATTCCGGGTAAGCCCGATGAGAATATTCTGAACCTCATTGAGGGTGCCAACGTGGTCATTTACGACAGCACCTACACGGAAGAGGAATTTCCGGAAAAGATCGGTTGGGGGCACTCCACCTGGAATGAAGGTATGCGGCTCTGTCAGGCGGCCAACGTCGGCCAGTTGGCGATCTTCCACCATGACCCCGAACACACCGACGATTTCATGGATAACCTGGCCAAGGTATCGAAGGCCGAAATGGAAAACTCCTTCATTTGCCGGGAAGGCATGGAGATGATCATCGAGTGACGCCGACCGGCGCTCACGCCCTCTGCTTCCGGCTCCGCTTTCGGTCTTTATAGGTTAATCAATTGGTTTTCGGCGCTGGCTCATCGACCGGCTGTGCGCCTTTTTTCTGCACCTTTTTCAATATGTCCTTGAAGTCGGTCTTCTCGTTGCAGCGTTGTTGTTCTTCTAGGCTCATGCGTTCGACGTGCAGATTGATGCGCCGGTTGGTGGCTTGATTTTCCTTGATCGGCTTGCCCTCCGGGTCCCGGTTGGGGACCTTCGGCTTGGTCGCGGCAAGGCCGATGGCCTTAAATCGGAATGGCTGAAGTTTCGCTTCTATGAAGAACCGAACAACCCGCGAAGCCCGGGCCGCCGACAACTCCCAGTTGGACGGAAACTGCTTGGTTCTGATCGGGACATCGTCCGTGTGCCCTTTGACGTCAATGTTGAAGCAGGCAAATTTCGGCGCCCCCAGCAAGGCGGTCATCTTTTTCAGCACGGGAATGGCGGCGTCGCGAAAGACAGCTGAGCCCGGCTTGAAAAACGCCCGGCTGGCCAGTTCGATAACAATACCGCGTTTGTCCTGGGCGACACTGACAACCTGATCGGCCTGCATCTCGAAGACCACATCCTGGGTTTCGATCTTCAGTTCCTGGGTGGTGCTGACTTCATCCTTGTTGCCAACGTTGTTGCCGATGGCCGTGGCTGCCTCCTCGAAAGCCGGAATGTCGTATTCGGCAAAGGTCAGCAGCATGACGAAAAAAGCCATCAACAGTGTGATCGCGTCGGCATAGGTGGCCAACCACGATTCGTCGACCGGATCCTCTGGTGGCTGTGGTGGTGGCATTTAGATCGACACTGCTTTCTCGAGGGTCAATGATAAATTCGGTTACTTTTTCATCTTGTCGATATTGAAGTGAATGCTGG
>CAZQPC010000258.1:0-7849 GCA_964595005.1 uncultured Magnetovibrio sp. | reverse complement strand
GTTTCGAGGATGACGATCCCCCGGAGGGGGCCGGCCACGCATTTTTATTCTCCGAGATCGAACCCCTGATTCATGATTTGCCCGCGCATAGCGCCGGACGGCTCGATTCCCCTCATCGTGACCTGGATTTTTGTCCGGCTCGGACCAGCCTTGCCCTTGCCCGACCGGACCCATTGCCGAGGCATGAATTGTCCTAGGTAAATGCCGTCAAACCTGCCAATCTTGATCCGTCATCACTCATCAGAGTTCGAATTGGCACGCCCTTCCATGCGAATTTTATTCGGTCAATTTCATCCGGTTCAGCGACGGCGATCTCACAGCGCCTCAGAAGTCAGATGCGTGTAACGGCTGGCCCGGGAGCGTGAACATGGCGGCAACCGATGGCGATCGGGCGATCCGCGATCTGCATTCCCTGCTCGAGGACACGCAATGGCACCGGGCGGAAGACAACGCCCGGGGGCAGTTCGGTCACCTCCGGCTTCTGCTCGATCATGCCGGTGCCACGGTGCCGTTTTATCGCGACCGGCTGACCGGCTTGGGCGGCGGGCAGCCGCTCGACGCGGACGTCTGGCGCCGGATACCGGTCATGCGGCGCGCCGACATTCAGGACGCGGGCGACGACCTGCGGTGCGAAAAGCTGCCGGCCGCGCACGGCGGTACCACCAAGGTGCGCTCATCGGGTTCCACGGGGACACCGGTGACGGTCATCGACACGGACCACAACCATCTGTTCCTGCGGGCCTTCCAACTGCGGTTCCACGTCTGGTTCGGGCGCGACTTTTCTCACACGATGGCGCATATCTCGCGGTTGACCGGCGCCAACGTGGAGCGGGCGGGGCGCGGCGAACCGGTCCAGTGGGTGCCCGGCCACGCCAGCGGGCCGTGTTATTATTTCGATATTGCGCGGCCCGCCCGCGAGCAACTGGATTGGCTGAACCGGATCAAGCCGCAAGTGCTGGTGACCTATCCGTCGAACCTGGCGCATCTGATCAGCCAGAGCCGTGAATTGAGCATCGGGCTGCCGTTTCTCAGCGAGGTCTGCACCATGAGCGAGGTTTTGGCGGCTGAGACCCGCGACGACTGTGAACAGGCCTGGGGCGTCAAGGTCAGCGACACCTATTCGGCCCAGGAAGCCGGCATCATCGCCCTGCAATGTCCGCAGTCGGGCCTCTACCATGTCATGTCGGAAGGCGTTCTGGTGGAAGTTCTGGATGACGCGGACCAGCCATGCGCGGCGGGCCGGGTCGGCCGGGTCGTCGTCACCGCGCTGCACAATTTCGCCATGCCGCTGATCCGCTATGAGATCGGCGACTACGCCGAGGCCGGGCCGCCGTGCCCCTGCGGACGCGGCCTGCCGACCCTGAAGCGGATATTGGGCCGGGTCCGGAACATGCTGGTCAGGCCCGATGGCGAAAAGATATGGCCGTCGTTCGGGTCGCGCGGGCTGACCGACATCGCGCCCATCCGCCAGCACCAGATCGTGCAGACCAAGCGCGATCACCTGGAAGCGCGTCTGGTCACCGATCGCCCGCTCAGCAATGACGAAGAGGCCCGTCTCGGGGCCCATATCCTGACGCGGTTTCCGGACGGTTTGTCGGTCAGCTTCGTCTACCCGGACGCGATTGGCCGCGGCCCGGGCGGCAAGTTTGAGGATTTCACCTCGGAAGTCGACGCCGGGTGACGTCTATTTTCCGGTCACCACGATATGGGCGTAGGCGGCGCCGTCCGGCGTCGTCGGCCCGCTGCCGGCACGGCGCCCATGCCCCGGCAGGGACTGCAAGTCCAGCGCGTCGATGGCGAACCCGCCGTCCGTGAACAGGCGTTCCAGTTCGCCGACGGAGCGCAGGGGATTAATCCGGAAATTGCGGGCATAGCGGTCCGCATCCTCTGCAAGCGCGGCGGGGCTGATGTCCAGGTGGCGGCGGTATTTTTCGGCCGCCTCAAGGGCCCGCGCCTTGATGGCCGCGGCCTGATCGTCGGTGAACCCGACCAGACCGCCGGGGTGATCGGGGCGGATGCGGATAATGGTCACGACCTTGCCGCCGGGCCTCAACAGGCGGTGCCATTTCGTCATCAGGGCGGCGCGCTGGCGGTCGTCAAAATACCCCAGGAAAGAATGCGTGCAGACAACATCGAAGGGCGCCGCCACGTCCAGTGCCAGGATATCGGATACGCAGGTGTCGACCGGCCTGCCGACCGCCTCGGCGTACCATCGGGCCAGGGCCACCGGCGTTTCGCAGATATCGTTAAAGGTCGGTTCCAGTTCGGCGCCGGCCGCAGCGTAGGCCGAAAAGACATGCTGCAGCATTGTGAAGTCGGCAGACCCGGAAACCAGCACCCGCCGGTAATCGCCGGTGGCTGCAAGTTCTTCCAATACGCCGCCATAGAACCCGGCATGGGAGGTCGGCGTCGTCACGATGCCGATCGCCCGCAGGTAGGGCCAGAAACCGTGATACCAGGAGCAATCATCGCCGGAGACAGGGTCGCGGCGGCAACGTGCCGGTGCCAGGCGCCGCGCCAGGGTCGCACACTCCAGGACACGGTCGTCGAATTCTAGGGCCACGCCACGCCATCGCCTTCAGCCGGAATACATGCCGGCCACAATACACTGCCGCCAACAATGGCAAACCTGAAATTCCCAAGAAAGCTTGCATTCCGGTGATGTGCAAGGAGGCGATGCCGCCGAATGCATTAATTCGTGATCGAACCCGTGAATCCTTTGTTGCCCGGCGCAGAAAGCCGGGTCGTTCGGTTCATCTTGATTCCATAAAAAATTGAATAAATTATCCATATCAGTGAAATTTTTTCGAAATTATTCCCGGAAAAGCGATTTTTTCGTTTGTCCCCCAGCGTGACGTGCGGCAAACTCTCATATGTACTTTTGGCCGAAGGTGTCGGGAGGCATCATTGCGCGGTTTTACCGTGGCGGTCTTTTACCGGGCACCTGTTAAATCTTTCCGAAATCCGGGAAAGAACGAAATGAACGGCGACCGAATTTACCGGCGATGTACGTTGGGAAAAGCCGGCAGCGAAAAACGGACCATATGATCGCTGCCCGATCAGAGAGGACACAAACCATGAAATTCGCTCTTTATTCAGACATTCACGCACAGTTGCCTCAACTTGAAGCCGTTCAGGCCGCCGTGGATAAAGAGAATGTCGACAAGGAAATCGTCGTCGGCGATTTGATCATGCTGGGCCCGGAACCGGCCGAGGTGATTGAAAACATCAGAAACCGCCCGAACGCCGACGTGGTGGTCGGCAATCTGGACCTGTGGGTCGTCGACAAGCGTTATGAGACCCATGAGCCGAAAAGCCCGCACCAGGCGTGGATGTTCGACATGGCCAGGCAGACCCGCGACCTGCTTACCGATGACCAGCTCAAATGGCTGAAAATGCTGCCGTTTTCCCTGACCTACATGCCCGAACCGGGGCACGAGTTCCTGATCTTCCATGGCACACCGCATGAAATCGGGGATGAATCGGCGTTGCCGCTGCGCCTCACTGATGATCAGGTGTCGAAGCAGATTGTCGGCACCACCGCCGAGATCATGGCCCATGGGCACATTCACGGGCCGTCGGTGCGCAAGGTCGGCAATCAGACCATCGTCTGCGCCGCCGCTGTCGGCATGAGTTGGGACGGCGATCCCCGCCCGGCCTATGCCATTGTCGAATACCTGGGCGACGGCGAATGGCACGCGGAACCGAAACGGGTCGAATTCGATTGCGAACAGCAGGCGACGTTCAATGAGAACTGCTGGATCGAAAACGGCGACCGCATCGCCGGCATGATCCGTTCGGGCAATTTCTGGAACCCGAGCCATATGCCGCACTAGGCCCGTGTTGTTGGCGCCAAGGTGCGCGGCACTTTGGCGAGGGATCAGCGGCGGATCGGCGACAGATCGGCGGTTGAGCGGATGAGTGCGCCAGCAGAGAACCCCGCGGCGGTTTCCTGGGAAGCCCAAGTCAAAGGCCAGATCCGGCGGCGCTACGAAGGCATCGCGGTTCGTGGATTTGAACACCGGACAGGGGCCGAAAGGGCGCTGGCGGCGGGCTATACCCGGCAATTTATGGAAAGCCTGCCGGGCGCTGTCGCCGACGCCTATTGCGGCTGTGGCCATCCGCTGGCCGATGGTGTTCTTGCCGGTCTCGATCTTGGCCGTGTCCGGATCGCCGTCGACCTGGGTTGCGGCGCCGGCATCGATACGCGGCTGCTGGCCGGGCTGTTGGAGCCGCAAAGCCTGGTCATCGGGCTCGATATGACGCCGGGCATGCTGGCCTTGGCCGGTGTGGGCCCGGTCCGCACCATGGCGTCGGACATGGAGGCCTTGGCCCTGGCCGACGGGGTCGCCGATCTGGTGATCGCCAATGCGTCGTTCAACCTGACGACGGACAAGCGAACGGCCTTCACGGAGGCTTACAGAATATTGAAGCCCGGCGGCCGGCTGGCGGCGCGCGACCTGATCCGCGACGGCGACCTGCCCCCGGAACTGATGGAGGACCCGCAGGCCTGGAACACCTCGCTGGGGGGCGTGCTTGAAGAGAAAGAATTGCTGGCGGCGATGACGGAGGCGGGTTTCTTCAGGCCGCGCATTTCCGGCCATCAACCGTTTGGGCCGGTGACCTCGGTAAGGCTGGAGGCCGTGAAACCAGAATAGGAGAGCGTGGCATGCAAATCGATTTTTACATCATGACCATCGTGGCCGGAGTGCTGGCCACCTATGTGCATATGTTGTTCGCCTTGTGGGCACCCTGCTACGGCCTGCCCCGGCTGGATTTCCCCAAGGGCATGGCCGAGCTGTGTTTTGGCGAAAGCTTCGACGGCGAGCCGCCCTATTGGTTGGGGCTGATCGTTCTGCACCTGAACGGCATCGTCTTCGCCTTTGTCTACGCCACCGTGCTGGGGCCCATGCTGACCGGCCCGATGGTCGTGCGCGGCCTGATCTGGGGCGGGATCCTGTTCGTCGCGGCGCAACTGGTGTTCGTGCCGGTGTTCTTCAAGGACGGGTTTTTCGGCCTCAAGGGGCACCCGCGGGCCTGGATGACGGCTTTCGTCGTGCACGCTATTTTCGGCGGCATCCTGGGTTGGCTGTGTCCCGTCCTGGCGGCGCCTCTGATCCGCCTGTGATCTCCCGATGATATCGCTGTAGGCCTTGTGGCGGCGTAGCCGGCAATGAAACGGCGTGGGTTTGCCGCTGCCGCACCCGGCCTTTACAATCCGGCCCGCAGGTAAAGACCGATCCACATCAAGACGGGACACAGGGATGACGCGCGCCGACGGCCTTTTCGATCTGACCGGCAGGACGGCCCTGATCACCGGTTCGTCGCGCGGCATCGGCAAGGCCATCGCCCAGGCCATGAGCGCCGCCGGCGCGCGGGTCGTCATCACCAGCCGGAAATTGGATGCCTGTGAGGCGGTGGCCGCCGAGATCAACGGCGCCGGCGGCGAGGCCATGGCGCTGGCCAGCAACGTTTCGGACCGGGACTCGCTGCGCGGCCTTGTCGACACGGTCCTCGACGCCTGGGGCGGGGTCGACATTCTGGTCTGCAACGCCGCCATCAATCCCTACTTCGGGCCCTTGAAGGATATCGACGACGGGGCGTTCGATAAGATCATGGAGACCAACGTCAAGAACCAGCTGTGGCTCTGCAATATGGTTATTCCGGCAATGGCAGAGCGCCGCGACGGCTCGGTGATCATCATTTCCTCGGTCGCCGCCTTCAAAGGGTCGCGGAACCTGGGCGCCTACGGCATTTCCAAGGGCGCCGACGTCAATATCTGCAAGAACCTGGCGGTGGAGTGGGGCCAATCACAAGTGACCATCAATTGCATCGCCCCGGCCTTGATCCGCACCGACATGGCGCGTGCGCTCTGGGAAGACCCGGAGCGCTACGCCGAGGCGGTCAAAATCTATCCCCTGGGCCGCATCGGTGAGCCCGACGAGGTCGCCGGCACGGCGGTGTTCCTGGCCGCGCCGGCCAGCCGCTTCATCACCGGCCAGACGATCTTGGTCGACGGCGGTGCCGACGCGGCGCGGGGGACGTTTAGTTAAAGATGAACTGGGCGGTTAAAGACCAATAGGGGGAAGACCGTGACCGACATTGCCGCTTCGGCGGAACTTAAAACGGAAGACCTGGTCGACGGCGTCATCGACTGGATCAGTATCGAAAGCCCATCGCTTGATGCCGAGGCCGTCAACCGCATGGTCGATCATGTGAGCGACGCTTTCGAGGCGGTCGGCCTGGAAACCGAACGCACGCCGGGCGAGGACGGCTGGGGCGATTTGATCCGCGGCCGCGCGCCGGGCAGCCTGCGCGCCAACAAGGGGATCTTGGTGGTTTCCCACATTGATACGGTGCACCCCATCGGCACCAAGGAAAACGGCAATCCCATCCGCATCGAGGGCGACCATCTCTACGGCCCCGGCACTTACGACATGAAGGCCGGCGCCTATATCGCGTACTACGCCTACAAGCGGTTGCGCGAGGAAGGCGGCGAACCGAAGCTGCCGGTGACCTTCATGTATATCCCGGAAGAGGAACGCGGCAGTCCGTATTCACGCAAATACATCGCCGAGGAAGCCCGCAAGGCGAAATACGTTCTGGTCACCGAGCCGGCCCGCGACGGCGGCAAGGTGGTGGTCGAGCGCAAGGGCAGCGCGCGCTACAAAATGGCCGCCGAGGGCCGCCCGGCGCATTCCGGCTCAAGACACGAATACGGCCGCAGCGCCATCAAGGAGATCGCCAAGCAGCTTTTGGAGATCGAATCGTGGACCGATTACGACCGCGGCGTGACCTTCAACGCCGGCCTCATTGCCGGCGGCACCGGGGTCAACGTAATCCCCCAGCATTGCAATCTGGAGGTCGATAACCGGTTCGAACGGCTGGTCGACGGCCAGGAATTCGAAGCCCGGATTTTGGCCCTGGAGGCCGACGACCCGGATGTCAAACTGACGGTCACCGGGTCGATCATGCGCCCGCCCATGAACGCCACCGACGCGATCCTGGATCTGTTCCAAAAGGCCCGCGCCTACAGCCGGGAACACGGCCTCGATCTGCAATACACCAGCCGCACCGGCGGCGGATCGGACGGCAATCTGACGGCGGCCGAAGGGGTGCCGACCCTGGATGGCCTGGGCGCCGACGGCTACGGCGCGCACCAATTGGACGAACACATTTACATCTCATCCCTGGAGCCCCGGGCCCGGACCTGGATGAAGCTTTTGGAACGCCTGGACTGACCCGCAAGAAAGAGAGCACGACGATATGGATTTTGAACACTCGGACAAGACCCTGGAACTGTTGGATCGGGTCAAGGCCTTCATGGCCGAGCACGTTGAGCCCAACGAACATGTGTATTTCGACCAATTGGACGAAGGCGAGACCCGTTGGCAGGTGCCGCCGATCATGGAAGAACTGAAGGCCAAGGCGAAGGCGGAAGGCCTTTGGAACCTGTTTCTCCCGGAAAGCGATCTGGGCGCCGGCCTGACCAATCTGGAATACGCACCCTTGTGCGAAGTCATGGGCCGCATCCATTGGGCATCCGAGGTCTTCAATTGCTCGGCACCCGACACCGGCAACATGGAAACCATTGAACGTTACGGCACGCCGGAACAGAAGCAACAATGGCTGATGCCGTTGCTGGACGGAAAAATCCGCTCCGCCTTCGCCATGACGGAGCCGAAGGTGGCCTCATCGGACGCCACCAATATCGAGACCTCCATCGTCCGGGACGGCGACGATTACGTCATCAACGGGCACAAATGGTGGACCTCGGGAATCGGCGATCCGCACTGCGAAATCCTGATCGTCATGGGCAAGACGGACCCGGACGCGCCGACCTACACCC
>CAZQPC010000257.1:0-7878 GCA_964595005.1 uncultured Magnetovibrio sp. | reverse complement strand
CCGGCAAACCGGACTGACCGTCTCAGTGCGTACGAAATAGCGCACGATGCTCTAGGGCAAGCCGGCCCCAGCCTTATCTCCAGCCTCAGCCTTTCGTCACCACAACCTTGTAGTCGGGCGTCGTGTTCAGCGGGCATGAGAACACGTACTCACCGGGCTTCAGGGTGACCTTGTATTCAAGCGTCTTGCCGGTCGTCATGCCGCCGCCGGAAACGCTGGTCTTGGTGAACTTGTGCAGCGGGTTTTTCCAGTTGTAGCCCTTGGAACGGAACCAAAAGCCCAGCGGATAAGGCACGTTCTTGTTGGTCACCCGGAACACGTATTCGCCGGGTTTCAGTTTCATGACTTCCGATTTGGCGACCCGTTCCGCACCGGTCTTGGCGTTGATCTTTTCGCAATCGGCCTTGCGGGTGGTCTTGAACTGGTGATCGACGCCTTCCGGTTCCAGGAACTGGCAACCGGTCTGGGTCAGGGTGACGATCTCCGCGGCCCGGGCCGGGGCAGCGGCCACGGCGGCGCTCAACGCGGCCCCCAGGGAAACAAACATGATCTTGCGGTCGAAGGCGCGGGCCGAAGTGGTCATTTGTGATGGTCTCCTACGATGAACGGACGCACCCACGGGGCGCGGTGAACTGATGGCAGGAATATGATGGCGCGGGCGCGGAGCGGCAAATCACCTTGCTTCACCAATATGTGAGACGTTGCTAATGAACCGCACCCGGCCCGCGGCGCGGCGCATTGGTCTGTAACAGCCGGCCGGCGCTCAGTTCGCTAACCCAAATGCCGGGCGCAACTTGACCCCGATGACGTTGCCGGCACCGGCGGCGGCGATCCAGACCCAGCCATGCAGGCTGGTCGAGGCGACGCCGGAGAAAAAGGCGCCGATGTTGCAGCCGTACGCAAGCCGGGCGCCATAGCCCATGATCAGGCCACCCAGAACCGCCGCCAGCAGCGAACGGGCCGGGATGCGGAAATCGGGCCTGATGCGGCCGGCCAGGGCGGCGGCGGCGAAGGCGCCGATCAGAATGCCGGCGTTCATCACCGTCGTGGTGTCGGCCAATAGCGGCCGGCGCAAGGCGCGTTCCGGGAAGCCGTCGACCCAGAAAGCCTGGGTGGCGGGCTCCCAGCCCAGAAATGATGCCGCCTTGGCGGCCCACAAGGTAAACCCCCAGGTGATCGACCAGGGGTGCCCGGCGCTGACCAGGGTTGCCCAGTTGAGCAGGGCCAGGGCGACCGCGGCGATCAGCAACGGCCAGGGGCCCTGCATCAACAGACGCCAAGAAAAGCCGCCCCTGAACCCGCCAGCGAACCAGAGCGGACGCAGGGCACGGGCGCCAAATCGATAGAGCGCCAGGACGATACCGCCCAGCAAAACGCCCTGCAGGGCCAGCGCCGCCGGCCAGCCCATTTCCTTGGCCAATGACACGGCACCAAGCTCCGGCAGGGTCCACCACCAGCCCAAATGAAAGGTCGCCCAGAAACAACCCAGGCAGAAAAACACCAGCACCAACACCATGCGGACGCTGCCGCCGCCGGCGGTGAACAGGGTCCCCGACGCACAGCCGCCACCCAACTGCATGCCGATCCCGAACAGGAAGGCGCCGAAAGCCATGGAGACGCCAACCGGCGCAACCGCGCCGCCGACGGGGCGGCCAAAAGCCTGGCCCGCCGCCAGGGCCGGCGCGAACAAGATCATCGCCAGGCCCAGCATCACCGCCTGGGCAATGATGCCGGTCATGTCCTTGTCGACAATGGCGCGGCGGTAGGCGCCGGTGAACCCGAAAGCCGCGTGGTAGAGCGCCAGGCCCATGGCCAACCCGATCAGGAACAGCGGCGCCTTGGCCGGCTGGGCGCCGCTCAAGTGAATATATAAAGCCAGCGCCGCCACGCCACCGGCGCCCAACAACGGAACCTGGACGGCGCGCGCTTGCGGTCCCCCGTCAGCGGACATCGGCGATGATCTTGGCGACGATCGCGTCCAGTTCTTTGCCCATGGCGTCAAGGTCGGCCACTTCATAGGCACCAAAGGTATGACTGGGCAGGCGGTAGGTGAGGCGCGCCGTGCCGTCGGCGTTCTCGGTGAGGTAAAGGCGCAGCGGGGCCTCGATACCGGCGGCGATGGAGGCCTTCAACATGCGCACGGCGAACTTCGGATGGTAGATCATGACGACCTGATTGCCGGCGATGGTGACGCCGATGTTCCTCGCTCCGCAGGTCGCGCAGGCATGCGCCACAATGCCCATCTTGTTGGCAGCGATGGCGGCTTTCAGCTTCGTCACGTAGGCCGTGAAAGGCGTGCCCGTGTCGACCTGGCGCATGCCCGAATAGGGCGCCGTATTCTCGGCCCGAAGCGGCGCGGCGCCAATGGCCGTGATCAGCGCGACAATGAAAAACAGGCGATACATAATGGGCTCCCACTGGTGTTGATGTGCCAAACCATAGAAAGGCCCGCGATCTCCGGCAAATGACGAGGCCGTGAGCCGGCCTTACGGTTTCAGGCGCAAGCGCACCGTCGACGCCAGGCCACCGCGCCGGTAGCGCACCACCACCTCATCGCCGGGCCGATGCATGTACAGCGCGGCGGGCACGTCGCCGGCATGAACGATGGTCCGGCCGGCCACGTGGGTCAGAATATCGCCCGCCTGCAGGCCGGCCGCCAGGGCGGCGCCGTCGCGGTTGAGGCGGACAATACGCGCACCACCTGTACGGCGGCGCTGATCCGCACTCAAGGGAGCTACCTGCAGCCCGGCCCGGCCGGCCCGGACGGCACCGAAATCCCTGAGATCGTTAACGACCCGCATTACCAGATCCATGGGGGCGGCGAAGTTGACGCCGATATTGGCGTCGCTTTTCTTGGTAAAAATGGCCGATACCATGCCAACAAGGCGCCCGCGGGCATCCACCAGGGCGCCGCCGGAGCCGCCCGGATTGACCGCGGTGTCGGTCTGAATGAAGTCCTCCACCGGATTGAAGCCGGCGTTGGAGCGGTGCAGGGCCGAGACCACCCCGCAGGTAATGCTGAGGCCCAGGCCGAATTGGTTGCCGACGGCACACACCGGCTCGCCCAAGGCCGGCGGCGGCACAATCACCGGCACCGGGAAATCACTCGGCGCCTTTATCAGGGCGATATCCGTGCGCGGATCGCGGCCGACAATGTCAACGGCCACCATCCGGCCATCAGCAAGGCGAATATCGACTTTCTCGGCGCGTCCCAGAACGTGGGCGTTGGTGGCCAGATAGCCGCCCGGCAATACCGACACGGCGGTGCCCTCCGGCGCCTCGCGCCCGCCCGTCCCGCCGCGCGGAACGCCTGGCCACTGGGGCACCACGGCAACCACGGATTGCTGAATACCGCCGTCGAATGCCCGGCCCTGGACGGGCATCAGCATGGCCGCGGCGATCATGACCATCAGCCAACGCATCCCTGCCCTGCGGCGCCGATCGTATTGTCGCGCTTTTCTCCGGGTCATGGCGGAGAGTATAAGGGGGAGGCCTAAACCTTGCGAGGCCGAAACCAGGAGAGACATCGTGGCCCTCACCGATTTTCCGCGCGCCCATCTGGCGCACACGCCAACCCCCTTGGAGTTCATGCCCAATTTCACCGCCTGGTTGGGCGGGCCCAAGGTTTACATCAAACGCGACGATTGCACGGGGCTGGCCCTCGGCGGCAACAAGGCCCGGCAGTTGGAATATTACCTGGGTGCGGCCCAGGCCGACGCCGCCGACACGGTCATTATCACCGGCGCGGTGCAATCCAATTTCGTCCGCCAGGCCGCCGCGGCAGCGCGCAAGCTGGGCATGGATATTCATGTGCAGCTGGAGGACCGGGTCGCCGGCAAGGACGATCTTTACCGGAGGTCGGGCAACGTCTTGCTCGATCATCTGCTGGGCGCCACCGTGCATACGTTCCCGGCCGGCGAGGATGAGGCGGCGGCGGACGCGGCCCTGGAAGATATCGCAAACGATGTGCGGGCCGCCGGCGGGCGCCCCTATGTGGTGCACTTGGGCATCGATCATGCGCCGTTGGGATCGCTGGGCTATGTGGATTGCGCTCTGGAAACCCTGGATCAGGCGGCCGACCAAGGCCTCAGCTTCGACGCCACCGTGCTGGCGTCGGGCAGCGCCGCCACACATTCGGGTTTTCTGGTGGGGTTGCGTCACGGTGACAACGCGATGCCCGTTTACGGCATTTGTGTGCGCCGCGGCGCCGATCAACAAGCACCCCGCGTGCAGCGCCGGGTCGGCGAAGTGGCGGCGATGGTGGATGTGGCGGCCGTGCCGGACACCGATATCATGGTCGACGATTCCTGGCTCGGCCCCGGTTACGGCCACGTCACGCCGGACGTCACCGAGGCCCTGGAGATGACCGCGCAAACGGAAGGCATTCTTCTGGACCCGGTCTATACGGCAAAAACCATGGCCGGATTGATCGGTTTGATCCGCCGCGGCAAATTTTCAACCGACCACTCCGTTCTGTTTTTGCATACCGGTGGCACGCCGGCACTGTTCGGCTATTCTCAGTTGCTGGACTAAGGCTCCCGGGGCTTTCCGATTCAGGGGTGACGAATCTGCAAAGGCGCACTAGAATGCTCCGAAGAATCCCGTTTGCTCAAAGGGTTACCGGCTTGCGGGACTAAAGAAACGACGTGTTGACAGACCTGGGACGGATGATTGTGACTCTCCACGCATTAGCGGCTGGGCAGCGTTATTTCGCGCGGTATTTGCCGATCATTGGCATGGCGGCCCTGCTTGGCAGCGGTCCGGCCATGGCCAAGGATAAGTTCGTGGCACTGGGCACCGGCTCGCCGAACGGCACCTATTTCCCCGTCGGCAAGGGCATTTGTGAACTGGTCAATGACCGCCGGCTCGAACATGGCGTGCGCTGCATCGCCTATAACACGGGCGGCTCCGTCTACAATATTCAGGCCGTCATGTCCGGTGAACTGGAGATGGGAATCACCCGCTCGGACCTGGCATTTCAGGCCCACGATGGGCTGAACGCCTTCAAGGCGATCGGCCCGAACCCGGAAATCCGTGCCGTTACGACGCTTTACGCCATGCCCATTGCGGTTTTGGTGAAAAAGGACGCGGAGATCGAGAAATTCGCCGACCTGGAAGGTAAGCGCATCAATATCGGCAACAAGGGGTCGGGCAAGCGCTCCGTGGCCGAATTGATCATGAACATCATGGGATGGCAGCGCGGCGATTTTTCGGCGGTCCTGGAACTGTCGACCAAAAAAATGGGCAAGGCGTTCTGCGATGGCAATGTCGATATTCTCATCGAAGGCCTGGGCAACCCGTCGAAATTCTATGAACAAATGGTCAAGGATTGCGGCGGCAAGTTCATCGCCGTACCGAAAGAGGTGGTCGCCAAGATCAAGAAGAAGTTCCCCTACTTCGCGTCGTTGAGTATTCCCGGCAAGATTTATTCCGGCACCCCGGACCCGGTCGGCACCTTCGGGTTCAAGGCAACCTTGGTGACCAAGCGCGAGGTCCACGGCGACACGGTCTACGACATCGTTTCATCGATCTTCTCGAAGTTTAAAAAATTCCAGGAAAAGCACCCGTCCCTTTCCCTGGCGGTCCCCAAACAGATGATCAATGAGGGCATTTTCATCCCCATCCATGAGGGCGCGCTGCGCTACTATATGGAAAAAGGCTACATAAAACAGCCGCCGAAAAAAGCCGAGAAGACGGCAAAAGCCGGCAAGGCTACTGACAAAAGCGACGTCAAGAACAAGCCGGACGAAAAGCCCGCCGCCACGACCAAAGCGAAAGGTAATTGACCTTGAAACGGGGTTTGGTCCGGGGATTCATCCAGTTATGTTTCGCCGCCGTCTTGGCCGGTGTTCTGAGCGCGTGCCAGACGTTGGACGACCTCGCCACCAGCTTCGCCCCCCCAGCCCAGCCGTCCGAGACGTCAAAACCGAAATCGGGGTCGGTAGCGCGCATTGGGCCAAACTATTTCGAGGCCATTCCTAAAGATAAGCTGACTTCGGAACCGCGGCGCATTGTTGCCAAGGCGGTCGCGGCTTTGCGTGACGGTAAGTTGGAAGATGCGTCAAAGTTCGCCAATCAGGCGTTGGCATTGGAGATTACCAGCTCCCAATTGCAATTTTTCAACGGCTTCGTCTATCACCAAATGGCCATCGCCGGCGACCAGACGAAAGCCGATCTGGCCATGGAAGGCTACAAACTGGCGATCAAGTTTGACCGGACCAATTGGCTGGCCCGTTATCACATAGGCCTCCTTCATATGGAACGCCGGCAATGGGACGTTGCACAACGGCAATTTGGCGAGACCCTCCATTACAACGCCGATGATCCGGGTTTGCTCTATAACATGGCAGTCGCGTCGTACTACGCCCAGGATCCAGTGACATCGGCGGCGACGTTGGGGCGGCTCCGGAAAATTATCGGATATGGAAATGATCCCCGGGTTCTTCAGGCTTCGGCGATGGTCATGGCCGCGCTGAACCGGCCCAAGGAAGCCAGAACATTCCTCGATCAATTTCAGAAATCGGCCGGCAGTATACAGCAAGCGGCATTTGTCGGGCGCCGCCTGGACGATTGGCGGTATTTTCACCAAAACAATCCCAAGCCCGGGGGCGCGAAGGTCTTCCCCGCTCAGATGGTTCAGGTCGAACCTTTGCCGGATCCGAATCAACCCGCCGACCAGATGAACCAGGAACAGCCGGCGGAGCAGGAACAACCCCAGGAAGAGGAACAGCAAGTCCAGGAAGAGCCACAGGATGAAGAACCACAGGAAGAGGCCGAAGAGGAAGAGCCCCAGCCGCTGGACGAGAACTCCATGGTTATCGTCGATGTGGTCATCATCCGTACCGAAGAGACCTATACGACGTCGAAGGGCATCAACCTGCTGAACGGTCTGCAGTTGCAATTCGGCGGTGGCGGTTCCACGACGTCGACGACAGCGCTTGCCTATAACAAGGCAACAAAATCCGGCGTTGATGCCGACAATGAAACCCAGACCATTCTGACCCGCAGCCTCAATATCCCCTCGATCACCTATTCGCTCAACGTCGCCAACGCAAACACGGCGCGAAATGAAATTCTCGCGCGGCCGACATTGGTGGCCTTGAACGGGCAGCAGTCGGAATTCTTCTCCGGCGTCGAAATCAACGCCGCCGCCGTCGGCGGCAGTAACAGCGATGGATCAACCGTGCAGATTGAGAAGGAAATTGGTGTCAAGCTGACCGTTACGCCTGAATTCCTTGAAGACGGGCGGATCAAACTCGCGGTGCAGGCGGAACGAACATTCTTGACGACGCCCAATACATCCTCGGTGACCTTTACCTTGCGGATCGATACGTCGAAAACCAATGTCAATGCGAACGTCGCGATGAACTATGGCGAATCCTTGATCCTTAGCGGTCTTTCTGAAAAAGAAACGGAAAGAAAACGCGATGGAGTTCCCGGTCTCCAGGACGCGCCGGGCATCCAGTATCTATTCTCTAACCGGACGACATCGGATTTTCAAAAATCCGTGCTCATCCTGTTGACCCCGCGCCCCTCTCCCTACGTGTACCGCACGGAACAACAGAAGAAAAAGGGCCAAAGCCGCCTGTCCCGCGATGAACGGGTCTTGAGCGAACTGCAGGCCCGCTATTCGGATTGGTTCCGGCCCTACCCCAACTGGGCGTCGGTGTTCCATCACATGCAGGCGAACAAGCTTTACCGGGAATTCCGGACCGGCGACGTGGCCCTGGAAAAATGGGAAAACCAGGAATCGCGGCGCAATCGCCTGAACACGGCGCTGGACTTCCTCTACTACTGATCAAGCGCGGCTTGAGGCCGGCGGGTATTATACCAAGTTGCACTAATAATGACCCATAGAGACGGTTTTCCAGGGTTTTC
>CAZQPC010000256.1:0-7894 GCA_964595005.1 uncultured Magnetovibrio sp. | reverse complement strand
CGGACCGGTGCCGGGGTCGTGCATGGCGGCCTGGGTCCGATCCGTACCCGCCATCGGATTACGCGTGGTGCGGCTCAGCGCCGTCGCGGAATAGCTTGTAGATGATGCTGTCGCGAAGCGCGTTATAGGAGGCGTCGATAATGTTGGTGGATACGCCCACCGTCGACCAATGGGATCCCTGGGCGTCCGCCGATTCGATCATCACCCGGGTCACCGCGCGGGTGCCGTCGCCGGGCGTCAGGATACGGACCTTGTAGTCGACCAGATACAAATCCTCGAGCACCGGATAGTGGGCAACCAGGACCTTGCGCATGGCCGCATCCAAGGCGTTCACCGGGCCGTTGCCTTCGGCGACGGTCATGAACGGATCACCGCCGACGTCCAGTTTGACCGTCGCTTCGGAAAGCGTGATCAGCTCATCGTGAGCATTCCAACGGCGTTCATCGATGACCCGGAAATGGGTGCAGTGGAAATAGTCGGGCACGGTGCCCAGCGTGCGCCGCGCCAGCAGTTCGAAACTGGCTTCCGCCCCGTCATAGGCGTAGCCGTTGAACTCCTGCTCCTTCACCAGTTCCACCAAGCGGCCGACTTTAAGATTCTTCGGGTCGATCTCAACGCCGATTTCACGGAACCGCGACAGGATGTTTGCCCGCCCCGACTGGTCCGAAACGACGATGTGGCGCTGGTTGCCGATAAGGTGCGGCTCAATATGTTCGTAGGTGCGCGGATCCTTCTCCACGGCAGAAGCGTGCAGGCCGCCCTTGTGGGCGAAAGCCGCTTCGCCCACATAGGGGGCGTGGCGGTCCGGTTGGCGGTTCAGGCGCTCATCGAGCATCCGAGAAATATGGGTCAGCTTCGGCAGGTCGTCTTTGCCGATATTGGTCTCATATCCCATTTTTAACATCAGCGTCGGAATGATGGAAACCAGATTGGCATTGCCGCAGCGTTCGCCCAGCCCGTTGATGGTGCCCTGCACCTGCCGCGCGCCGGCCCGCACCCCGGCCAGGGTGTTGGCCACGGCGTTGCCCGTATCGTTGTGGAAGTGAATTCCCACCTTGTCGCCGGGGATGATTTTGCAAATCTCACCGACGATGTCTTCGACCTCATGCGGCAGCGTGCCACCGTTGGTATCGCACAGCACAACCCAACGCGCGCCGTTATCGATGGCCGCCTTCAGGCATTGCAGCGCGAAATCCGGATTGGCCTTGTAGCCGTCGAAGAAATGTTCGGCGTCGAACATGATCTCGCCGGTTTTGCCGGTGGCATGGAGGACGCTGTCGCCGATCATGCGGACGTTTTCGTCGCGCTCGATCTCCAGCGCCACGTCGACATGGTAATCCCAGGTCTTGCCGACCATGACCACGCATTCCGCTTCGGTCGAGAGAATGGCGGTCAGGCCGGGATCATTGTCGGCGCTGCGGCCGGGCCGCCGCGTCATGCCGAAGGCGGTCAGTTTTGAGCGCTTCATCTCCGGCGGTTCGGCGAAGAAGGCGTCGTCGGTGGGATTGGCGCCGGGCCAGCCGCCTTCCACGTAATCGATGCCCAAGTCGTTCAATTCGCGGGCGATCAGGGCCTTGTCGGCGGGATTGAAGTCAACACCCTGGGTCTGCGCGCCATCGCGCAGCGTGGTGTCAAACAGATAGATACGATTGTCGGATGCAGTGTCGGTCATGGCGAAAACTTCTCATCGGTGGTGCGACAAATAAAGACAGCAAATGTCCCCGGTCCCCTAGATGGAGGCCGGGTCCGTAATTCGCCGAATGATCGACACCAACGCGTGAGGCTTCATTTTCATGATGGCGGCATGATAACCGGCCCGCCTGCGGCGTCAAGCACGCCTCACCTCGAATAGCGGTTAATATCCATTTACATCCCGAGAAAACCTTTACGCTTCAAAAGCTTGGCGTCGTGGGTTAATGACTCTATCCTTAATATCTCTGAGGTACGGGAAATTTCCGGACAGATGAATATTCCGGCCGAACACATTGACGACCAAGTGGCCTATGATGCCATGCGTCGCAAGGCGGAGGGATCCAATCTGGATCCGAAGACCTTGCTGGCGACAGACTATCTCAATCATTTCAATGAGATCGTCATGCTGCTGGAAATGATCCCCGACATGCCTGACATCCTGGAAGACGCCAAGGAATGGCAGCCGAAGTCTTACAAGGATCACTTCCATGACAGCACCATCGCCGATCGCGAGATTGCCGTCGAAGCCTATGACTTCGTCCTGCCCATCTATAAGAAGCCCTTCGAAATCACCATCGACCAGATCAATTCGACAATCCATTCGACGGTCGAGCAGTTGGAACGTGACGTCGAAAGCGGCAACATGGATATGGTGCGTGAAAACGCCACCTCCCTGTCGCGTATTATTCAGCGCCTGATGGATACGGCCTCGGCGATTATCCACGGCAGCGCGGAAACTCTTGATCAATCCGAGATCGACGACCTGATCGGTGCTTAATACGGGCTCGGACGGCGATAAGTTCAGCCCATTTTTTTCAAAGGGATCACGTTCGCGCCAATCTGTTCCATGAACGCTTCATCGCTCAGAGGTTTGCTGAACAGGTATCCTTGGCCCGTGTGACACCCAAGCGCGTTCAGAAAGCCATCCTGATTGGCGGTCTCGATGCCCTCGGCGACGATGTGCAGATCAAGGCTCTTCGCCATGCCGACGATGGCCCGTGCGATGGTCACCGCATCGCGGTCATCGGGCAGGTTCATGACGAAGGCGCGATCGACTTTCAAGGTATCCAGGGGGAAGTTGGTCAGGTAGCTGAGCGATGAATAGCCGGTGCCGAAATCGTCGATGGCGACGCTGATGCCAAGATTGCGGAGGTCCTCGAGAGTCGCCACCATCTTGCCGGAGTTGTCGAGCATGACGCTTTCCGTCAATTCCAGTTCCAAAAGTTTGGGATCAAGGCCGGTTTCCTCCAGGCTCAGTTTCACCTTCTCACCCATGTCGCCTTGCTGCATCTGATAGGCGGATACATTGACGCCCACATGGATGGGCCGGTCCGACACCCGGTTCCATATGACGGCTTGGCGGCAGGCCTCGACCAGAACCCATTCGCCGATCGGACCGATCAGGCCGGTTTCCTCGGCGATCGGGACGAATTCATCAGGCGGGACAAAGCCCAGTTCGTGGCTGTTCCAGCGCACCAGGGCCTCGGCACCGATTATGCGGCGCGAATCGAGATCAACCTTGGGCTGGAAGTTCAAATAAATCTCGTCGTTGCTCAGCGCCTGGCGGAGCCCGGCCTCCACCTGCACCCAGTGACCGATGTTGAGGGTTTGCTGCGGCGTATAGAAGTCCATTGTGCCGCGTTGGCGCTGTTTCACATGATGCAGGGCTGTGTCGGCGTTTTTCAACAGCTCCCCAACCGCTTCTCCGTCCGTGGGATACAAGGCGGCACCGATGCTGGCAGTGACGAACACTTCCTTGCCCTCGACGAAAAACGGCTGGGCGATGACCTCCAGAATGATTTGCCCGGCCGTCCGTGTCTCTTCGTCACCGGAGATGCCATCAAGTATCACCATGAATTCATCGCCGCCGAAATGGGCGACGGTGTCGCGGCGGCGCAAACATTGTTGCAGGCGTTCGCCGGTCA
Organism: uncultured Magnetovibrio sp.; assembly: GCA_964595005.1. Lineage (GTDB taxonomy): Bacteria > Pseudomonadota > Alphaproteobacteria > Rhodospirillales > Casp-alpha2 > UBA3470. The sequence continues at coordinate 4,277 of CAZQPC010000256.1, read as the reverse complement.
TCTGGATGACCTGATCGGCGACGACATGTCCCCGGGTCTCGTTGATATGGCGGAAATTGTCGAGATCGACGAACAGCACGGCCAACACTTCATCGCTGGCTTGTATCCGATCCAGGGCTTGATTGAGTTTTTCCGTAAAAGCGGTCCGGTTCGGTAATTTGGTCAGGGGGTCACGGGTCGCCAATTCGACCAGGCGAGCCTCAACCATCTTGCGTTCGGTGATGTCGTGCAGCGCGGCGATGAAGGTTTGGCGTCCGCGGTTCCGCATGGTGCTGACCGTCAATTCGATCGGCACTTCGCTACCGTCCTTGCGCAGGCCCTTCAACTCACGCGGCGATCCCATGAACGCGGCCATCTCCGTATCCATATCACGCCGGCCATGGCCGGCGCTATGGTGCCGGCTCTGTTCCGCCATCAAGGTGGTGAAGTTTTTGCCGACCAGTTCACCGGCGCCGTAGCCGTAAATTTCCTCTGCTGCCGGATTGATGGTTTCGATATTGCCGTCCCGATCAGCGGTGATGATCCCTTCGACGATAGTGTCCATGATTTTCCGAACATGGGCCTCGCTGGCGGCGACCTGAGAGATGGCGCGGTTTCGTTCGGTCACGTCGCGGGCGATCAATAACACCATGTCCGGTGCGCTGGACTCATCTTCTTGGGCATCCATATACGGTACCGCGGCCAATTCCACGTCCACATCACCGCCGCCGGCGCGGCACAGTTTCATCGGCAATCTGGTCGTCCGGTCGGTCAGCCGTTCCAATCCGTCGGCGACCAGCGGCTTGAAATCGTCGTGCACGAAATCGGCGAATTTGCGGCCAATCAAGGTATCCACCGGCCACAGGCCCAGCAGGTTGGCGCCGGCCGGGTTCATGCGCAAAATATTGCCGTCGCGGCAGATACTGATCAGGTCCGGCGCCAGTTCAAACATGTGGCGGAAATCCTTTTCGGATTTTTCGATCTGTTCGAACCGCTGGCGCTCCAGAACATCGTTGAGAATTTCCAGCATCTGCCGGCCGGAGCCGCAAATGTCTTGCAGGTAGGTGCGGTAGTGTTGGTTGTCGACGGGCCCCATGATTTCCTGATCCATCATGTCGGCAAAACCGATGATCGTGTTGAGGGGCGTCCTCAGGTCGTGGCTCAAGGTTTCCAGCAGAACCTGGTTGGCATTGTTGGCCGCTTCCAGGCGCCCTTCGAGATCGTCAAGGTGGGAAGCATCGGGGGTGACAGGTGTCATATCTTTAGTCATAGTTCTTATAGGATATATGAAAAGGCACCCCGCATCAATCCGCGAAGTGCCATGGAAACGCATTGAAACATTCGGAGGTATTAGGCGTCCGCCGGCCACTTTCAGGCTAGCACATCCGTTCGGTCTTTGCGCAGGTCAACGAATTTTCGGACCTGGGCAATCTTGCCGGTCTGCGGATCAACAGTCCCCTTGGCGCCGATGTCACCGCTGGGGCCGCCGCCAAGGGCGCCGTTGAGCAAGCCGAGGACGCCGATCCTGTGGACGTCGCCGAACTTCTGGACCTGCACGGTCGGATGGGCGGCCAGCGTTTCCTTGCAATCGGCACGCATGTTGATCAGTTCGGTGATGGCCTTGGGGTCGCGTTCAAGCAAGTCATTCAGCAATTCGACGGCTCTGCTAACCGAGTCGCTCACGGCAACCTCCTTCAACGTCATCATTGATCCCTGCGGGCAAGCTATCGTATTTTGATTTGCCATGGTAGCCTCTGCGCATGCCCGCCGAAATCGTCCTGCTGACCAGCGATGCCGAGGTTCCGCATCTGACGGAAATCCTGAAACGCCACAATCCGGCGTTGACGGTTGTCCCGGCCTTTGATCGGGGATCCTTGGCAAGTGCCTGTGAACAGGCCGCCGATGGTAATTGGCGGCTTATCGCATTTTGCTCCTCGGTGATCGTGCCAGCGGAAATTCTCAGCGCGTCGGGCGGGCCGGCCTATAACTTTCATCCAGGTCCGCCGACCTATCCCGGCTCTCACGTGGCCAGCTTCGCCATCTACGACGGCGCCGAAATGTTCGGCGCGACGGTCCACGAAATGGCCGCCCAGGTTGATTCCGGGCCCATCGTCGGGGTCGAATGGTTTCAGGTTCCCGACGGCCTGCGCTTCATGGACCTGGAAATCAAAGCCTATCGGGCGCTGGTCAAATTGTTCATGGATCTGGCGCCGCACCTGGCCTCCGACGACGCGCCGTTGCCACGCCTGGATATGGCTTGGGGCGAACGCGCGACGACGAAGCAGGACTTCGAGCGCATGGGCCAGATCGACGACACCATGAGCGAAGCCGAAATCAAACTGCGTTTCCGCGCCTTCGGTTGAGGCATCCGCGCTAGCGGCTATTGAATGCAATTCCCGACAGGCTGACCCAGCCGTACTGGGTGCCGCCGGTTTCGACACGGACCACGCCGTTGGAATGAATATCGACCCGCGCCGATTTGTCGTGGGCGTTGGTGTGGAAGACGAGCCGCTTCGCCGGCCTGAAACCGCTTGGCAAGGTCGCCAGATGTGCGGGGCGTTGCTTGGTGCCGGTGAGCAGGCCGCTGAGGATGACCAGCTTCCCAGCCTTGGTTATTTCGGGCAACCGGTACTCGCCGCCGTAGGCACGCCAGGAGTAGAGCAAAGGCAGGCTCCGATCCGGCCGGACGCTGAAAACGATGCCCGAAAGGCTGATCCAGCCGTGCTTGCGGCCGCCGGTAACCCAAATTACCCGGCCGTCCGGCATGATATCGAGGCGCGCCTGCTGGTCGTGGTGGTTGACGGAAAAGATCAGCCGTCCCGGCGGCCGATGGCCCGAGGGCAGCGTCGCCACGTGACCAAAGCGGCTCCCCTTGATCAAGCCCGTCAGGATGACCGTGTTGCCGATCTTGTCATACCGCGCCGGCGCGTAGCCGCCGCCGTAGTTTCGCCAGCCGTTGACGAGACTAAGCCCGCGGCCGCCGCGGGCGGTGAAATGGATGTTGGCAAGACTGAGCCAGCCGCCGTGGGCGCCGGCCCCGGCTCTCCAGACGACGCGGCCGTCCGGACGGACGTCGATGCGCGCCTGGCGGTCGTGGTTGTTGGCGTTAAAGATGAGTACGCCATTGGGCCGGTCGCCGGTTGGCAAACTGGCCACCTGCTGGCCACGGTTGCCGCCGGTAGTCATGCCCTGTAGAGAAATCAGGCTGCTGTTCCTTTTCAGCGCCGGCGCGTCGTATTCACCACCATAATTTCGCCAACCGCCGGCCAGCCCGAAGCGGTTAAAGGGCGTGCCGCCGGCGCCGCCTTCGTTCGGGCTACCGGTGGTTGGTTTGAAGGTGATGGCGCGCGACGCCACCTTCTTGGGGTCGATGCGGGCGACGCTCCAGGCGGCGGCGTCGCTATATCGTCTATTGGTGATCACCTGGGACGCGGTGGGGTCCAGCGAGCAGGCGTCGCCGCCGCAGGTGCCGGACTGCACGTGGGAGATTTTGACCGTCGAACCGTTGACGACCGGCGAGGTATCCGACCACTTGGCGACGTCCGGGTTAATCAGCTTGAACTGGGCTCGCGTGACGTCACCCGGCGCGTTCCCAGCATCGCCTGCGCCGGGTCGGCTGCGCATGATGTACGGGCCGGCGTAATAGGAGAACTCCTTCAGAAAGCGCCCATTGAGAAATCCTGGGTTGCCGACCAAGTGTCCGCGCCCGCCGCCGCCCTTCCAGCAACTCCGGCAATCCAGGGGAAACCCCCAGGCGTGGGCCCACATGAGCGGGAATTTTTGCCCGTCGGGCAAGGGTATGAGGGCGGCGGCGTCATAAACCATCGCCGAGGCCTCGCGGGTGTACCGTTGCCAGCGCGCCGTCCACTGGGTGGCGCCGGCGTCCCAAAACTGCGGCAGCGGCAGCCAGGCCCCGTACTTCTGGTGGATCAGCCGCGCCTGCTCCAATCCCCGGCAGCACCAAGGCGAATAGAAGGTGCCGCCGACCCATTCGTAACCGCCGCCCTTGTCGGCCCGCACCATGGCCCGGCGGCCAGGTGGAATCGGCCCGTTGCCGTCGGCCCAGACTTGGGAATAGCCGCCGGGTTTCCTGAACGCCGTTGGGTGGTCCTTGAAAACGAGTGTTCTTTGGTTATCACGGGTCCGCTCGTAGTCGTCCCCGCTGTTGTAGCGGAATATGGAATCACCAAGGGAAACCCAACCCGCCGGGATCTTGGGGCGCCAGATGATGACATTGTTGATATTGTTGTTGTGCCCCATCTCGGCCGTGTTGAAATTGTAGGGGGCCGACATCCCGA
>CAZQPC010000255.1:3005-7898 GCA_964595005.1 uncultured Magnetovibrio sp. | reverse complement strand
TCGAAGCGGGCACGGCGAAAGTGCAGACCGGGCCCGTGTTCCCTATGGATGACATTGTCGAAGCGCACCGGACCATGGAAGAAGACCGGGCGGCGGAGAAGACCGTTGTCGTCCCTCAGTCCATACGGGAATTATAATCCTCAACCAGCTTGATCTGGCCACCCTCGTGAAGATAGGTGAGCAACGGCCGCAGGTGGTCTTCGACGGGCAAGTCCTCAAGCGTCCGCAGCGCCGCGTAGGCGCCTGTCGGATAGACGTAGGCGACCGTTGATTTGGCGAACATTTGTCCCAGGCCTTCCAGGATGCCGCCGGTGACACCGTCGTAGTAGTCTTCACGGAAAATATCCGCCAGGCCTTCGATATCCATGGCCATGGCGACGGCTTCGCGGGTGTAACGGGCCAGGTACTGAGAAACCCGGAAGTGGCGGAAAAACTCAGATATCAGGACATGGTAGCCGGCTTCCGACAGGCGGTTGACGCGCGACAGAAATTCGCTGGTGTCGACTTTCCTGTCATTGGCCAGCTGTGCCATGGTCAATTCGGCCAAGGAAAGAATGGGTTTTTCGGCACCGGCTGTCGCGGCATCAAAGCGCATCTTGGCATGGGCGAACATATCGATGTCGGCCTGTTCGACGGTGTGGAACTTGCCGCGCATGGCCAGCACGCGGTGCCCATACAGCGCATCGGCGGGGATCACGACCTGGCCCTCCGGGTCGAACAGAACGGCGCGGGTCAGGCTGGCCTTGACCAGTTCCAGGGCCATCAAGCGGTTGTCGAATGTCCCCAGCGTCGGCCCGCGCAGTTCGACCAAGTCGACTTCAACGCGGCCCCAACGGAGACCGTCGACCAAGCTTTTCAACAATTTCTCCGGGTTATCGCCATAATGATAGGCGCCATAGATCAGGTTGACGCCCAGGATGCCCAGGACTTCTTGCTGATCGAGGTTGGTTTCATCCAACAACCGCACATGCAGAATGATGTCATCGGGCGGCGCCTTCGGCGTGCTTTGCAGGCGGATCCCCATCCAGCCATGACACTCGGCGCGTTTGTTGAAGCCCTGGGCGGCGACCGTATTGGCGAACGAGAAAAACCGCGATTCGTCGGGGCGATGTTCTTCAATTCTGGAGACGATCAAATCGAACTCACGTTCCAGCATACGAGCCAGCCGCGAGCGCGACACATAGCGCCCATCGGCGGCAGTTCCATAGATCTGATCACTGAAATTCATGTCATAGGCGGACATGGTCTTGGCGATCGTCCCGGCCGCGGCGCCGGCCTGGAAAAACCAGCGGGCGACCTCCTGGCCGGCGCCAATCTCGACAATGGTCCCGTATTTCAAGGGGTCGAGATTGAGGGACAGGGCTTTTTCGATGGGTCGTGACGAATCTTCGGTCATTTCATCGAACTTTCTTCGGCTACGGCAATCGCACGGACCATTTGAGGCCGCCCGCCCGTGTCGCCAGAAGCGCGCAGGGTCGACGGCCTGGCGGATTGGATTTCATTTTACCGATTATTGAAGAATGCCCAACAACGTTCAGGCATTGATTTCGCCACCCGCGGTTAAGCGGCCTCGTCCTTCGGCGGGTCCCCGGCTTCGGCGACAATTTCGCCTTCCTGTTGCTTGAAGCGCCCGTGCTTGGCGTAAAATTCGTCGGTGGCATTGTGCCGCGCGACCACGTGCGGCGCCCCCATCAAAAAGTCAAAGAGCGCGACAACCCCACCGGTCCACATGGTGCGCACCATGGGCAACAGCTTGCGCGACGCGCGCAGCGCGAACTTATCGGCATTTTCCAGGCGGTGGAAATGTTCCCGGTCTTCCAGGGCGGCCCGCACGTAATGGGTGGCGGCCCAATTGCAGCGGTAATGCACGGTGCCGTCGGGCCGGAACACATAGAGCATGTTGGGCATGGCCCCATAGGCCTGGTGAAAGTCGCCGTCCAGATTGTCGACCAAAACCCGGCGGTGTTCGCCATAACGCGGCTTGACCATCTTGGCCGCCTTCACCTTGTCATCCATGGAGCGGTGCGCGCCCAGGCGCTCACCGGGATGGGCCTCGCGGGTGTAGATCATGGCAAATTCCACATCCGGGAAATCGACCTTCAACTGGGCCATGCCGTCGATGTTTTTGGTGTACATGGAACACGTCGACGACCCTGTTTCCAGAACCAGCCACTTGCCGTGATAATCCGACAGCTTCACGTCTTCGCCGGATTCCAGGTCGGTCAGGGTGAAATCCCGGAGCGGCTGGCCGGCGGCGGGGCCGACGAACAGGTCGAAATTGTAATGCCGCACCTTGAAGCGCTTGTTGTTGTAGACAGGCGTTTCCTGATTGTCGGACATGTCGGCTTCCCTCCCTTAAACGGTCGGCGATTTTACCGGTTCCCGATCACCGCGGCAATCGGCGGATGACGGCACGGGTGTCACGTTTTCGTATGTCCGAAAGCGGAAATCAGACCGCTCATCCCCCAATCAGTTGGTCCACCGTCAATATAATGAAAACGGACGACCAGAGATGGCGAACAAACAACACAAGCCGAAACTTTGATCAACACTCCGTGACGTTCACCGCCAGGCCGCCTTCCGACGTCTCCTTGTACTTGCTCAGCATGTCGACGCCGGTTTGGCGCATGGTTTCTATGGCCGAGTCCAGGGGTACGAAGTGGGTGCCATCGCCACGCAGCGCCAGCGACGCCGCATTAACGGCCTTCACCGCGCCCATGGCGTTGCGCTCAATACAGGGCACCTGGACCAGCCCGCCGACGGGATCACAGGTCATGCCCAGGTGATGTTCGATGGCGATCTCGGCGGCGTTTTCGATTTGCGCGTTGGTGCCGCCGAGGACCGCACACAAGCCGGCGGCGGCCATCGACGACGCCGAACCGACCTCGCCCTGACAGCCGACCTCGGCGCCGGAGATCGACGCGTTGGTCTTGATCAGGCCGCCGATGGCGGCGGCGGTCAGCAGAAATTTGTGCAGGTTCTCCGTCGATGCGCCCGGACAGAACTCCAGATAATAACGCAGCGTCGCCGGGATGATTCCGGCCGCCCCATTGGTCGGCGCCGTGACGACGCGGCCGCCGGCGGCGTTCTCTTCGTTGACGGCCAGGGCATAGAGACTGATCCAATCCATGATCGTATGTTCAAGACGCATGTTGAGGCCGCGTTCGGCCTCCAGGCTGGCCAACAGCTGCTTGGCCCGGCGCTTCACCTTCAAGCCCCCCGGCAGGGTCCCCTCCTGTACCAGGCCGCGTTCGATGCATTGGTTCATGGCCCGCCAGATGGTATCCAGTCCGGCCCGCACATCGGCTTCCGGCTGGCGTTGGCATTCGTTCTCAAGCTTCATGCGGGCGATGGACTTGCCGCTGGCCTCACCCATGACCAGCATTTCTTCGGCGGTGCGAAAGCCGTGCGGCATGTCGACGGCCTCATTCAATCCGTTGCGGGCAAAATTGTTCAGTTCATCATCTTCGACCACAAATCCGCCGCCCACCGAATAATAGGTGCGCGACAACAGTTCCTTGCCGCGTTCGTCGTAGGCGGCAAATCGAAGGCCGTTGGCGTGGCCGGCCAAGGGTGGACCGTAATCAAACTCAATATCCTTTTCGGTGTCGAAAGGCACCGGTCGCCCGCCGGCCATGACCAAAAGGCCCGACGACCGCACACCCTCAACCAGGCCATCGATGGCATCGGGATCGACCTCATTGGGCCGCGCCCCCAACAAGCCCAGGATCACCGCCGTATCCGTGCCGTGGCCCTTGCCGGTAAAAGCCAGCGAACCGTGCAGGCGGCAGACCAGGCGGGCGGTCTCATCGCCGGTGCCGGCGGCGTAGAGATCATCTAAGAACCGCGCCGCCGCGACCATCGGCCCGACAGTGTGAGAACTGGACGGGCCGACGCCGATTTTAAACAGATCAAAAACGCTGAGGAACATGGCGAGCCTTCTCAATTCGGGCGAACGGCGACAACGGGGGCCGAATCACGAGGACCGAAAAATGCCGTATTCGGCGCCGCCGGTCCAATGCCTTGCCCCAATGCGGCCCATAGGGAAACGCAATAATGACGTACTCTCAGGCGATTAAGTGTCGCACAGGCGACGGTCAATTTTACCCGTTGTTAAGGCGCCGGAGTCAGGATTACGCTGGGACAACCCATGGGACACGATTGGACCGAATTTTGGCGTCAACAGACGACCCTGAGCGTGGCAACCTGAAGCCCCTACCGCAAACCAAGGATGCCGTCGCTGTCGCCCTGCATCAGGCCCGCGAGACCGACCGGGCACCAAAGGTGGTGGCCGCCGGGCGCGGCAATGTCGCCGAACAAATTCTGCAGATCGCTTTCTCCCAGGGTCTGAAAGTGCGCGAGGACGCGGACCTGGCGCAGTTGCTGTCGGCGGTTGATGACGGATCGGAAATTCCCACGGAGGCCTTCGCCGCCGTCGCGGAAATTCTGGTCTATCTCTATCAGGCCAACGGCGACACGCCGCCCGGATCGGCGACGGGGCCTGACGGTGACGCCGAGCCCGGTTCAGCATCGGCGACCATCCGCGACCTGGCCGATACTCTGGCCGAGAAATGGCGCAGCGACGCGGAGACCTCAACATGAGCGCCCTGCCGGCCGAATTGCAGGTCCGCCTGGATGCCATCCAGCGCCGCGTTCGCACCGCCCGCCAAGCCGTCGGCGGCGGCCAAACCGTCGATCTTGGTGAATTAACCGGCGAAGTTCAGGCGGTATGCGAGGCCTTGCGCGCCGCGCCCTTGCAGATTGACCGCGAGGCCGTGGCCCGTGACATCGAGGCCATCGTTTTGGACCTGAACATGCTTGAACACGAACTGACTGCCCAGAGCCTTCGCCAAAACGACACCGATGCCGGCGATCCGGCCAATGATCCGGCCA
>CAZQPC010000255.1:0-2905 GCA_964595005.1 uncultured Magnetovibrio sp. | reverse complement strand
CAGAGCCTTCGCCAAAACGACACCGATGCCGGCGATCCGGCCAATGATCCGGCCAATGATCCCGCCAGTGATCCGGCCAGTGATCCGGCCAGTGACCCGGCCAGTGGAACCGACTGATGGACGCGACCGATTATCTCCGCTTCGCCCTGGCCCTGGTGTTCGTTCTCGGCCTGATCGGAATTTTGGCGGCCTTGGCGCGGCGTGCCGGCTTTGGGTTTCCGGCCGCTGCAATCAGGCCGGGCGGCAAGCGCCGCATTTCCGTTGTCGAGGCAACCCAGCTTGATGGCCGGCGCCGCCTGGTCCTGGTACGCCGTGACAATGTGGAACATCTGATCTTGCTGTCGCCGACGGCGGAGACCGTGGTCGAGACGGGAATCACAGATGGGACGTCCTTCGCTGGCGCCTTGGAAACGGCCCAGGCCGACACGTCGGAGCCCGACCCTTGAACCGGTGCCATCCGCTGATCCGGCCCTGTCTTTGGTTCTTCGGCGGCAGCACCTTGTCCGTTGGCCTGATTACCATGCTGATCGCCATTGCCGAGCCGGCGGCGGCGCAATCCATCAATCTCGATTTCGGCGAGGGCGGCGAGGCGACCGCGCGCATCGTTCAGATCATCGCCCTGGTGACGATCCTCAGCCTGGCGCCGTCATTGTTGGTGATGGTCACGTCGTTCGTGCGCATCCTCATTGTCTTGTCATTTCTGCGCACCGCCATGGGCACCCAGCAAACACCGCCCAACCAGGTGTTGATATCGCTGGCCCTGTTCCTCACCTTCTTCGTCATGATGCCAACTTTTGAGACCGCCTATAACACCGGCATCAAACCGATGATCGAAGAGGAAATCGATGAGTTCGAGGCCTTTGAGCGGGTCTCCGTGCCGTTCCGCGCCTTCATGATGAAGCATGTGCGGGAGCAGGATTTGGCCTTGTTCGTCGATATCTCGGGCGCCACCGATGAACAGGTTCGCGGCGACAATCTTTCACTGCGCATCCTGATCCCGGCATTCATGCTCTCGGAAATCCGGCGCGCCTTTGAGATCGGATTTCTGATCTTCGTGCCGTTTTTGATCATCGATATGGTGGTCGCCTCGGTGCTCATGGCCATGGGCATGATGATGCTGCCGCCGATCATCATTGCGCTGCCGTTCAAGATTATCTTCTTCGTCCTGGTGGACGGCTGGTACATGGTGGTGGGGTCCCTGGTCCGCAGTTTCGGTGGTTAGAGCGGTTATACGTGCGGCTTGGCGCGGCGCGCCACGGCGGCGATTTTCTGTGCCACCTGTTCGGCGGTGAAGGGTTTCGCGATATAGGCGTCGACACCCTGGGCCGCCGCTTCGCCGACCGCGTCAGGGGTGGTTTTACCGGTCAGCATGATAAACGGCACGTCGAGACCGGCGGCCCGGATTTTCCGCAGCACGTCAAGCCCCGACATCTCCGCCATCATCCAGTCGCAGATGAAAATGTCGAACGGCTTCCGGGCCGGTTCCTTCAACAGCCGTAGGGCGGTTTTCGGAGATTGGGTGACGTGGACATTCGCCACCCCAAGTTGCCGCAAAATATGATCGATGATCCGCAGGATCATGTCGTCGTCATCACAGACCAGAATGTCCAAATCGCTGAAGTTCGCATTCTTCGGAACCTGCATGCCCTGTCATCCAAGCCAAAGCGGTGGCTCAACCACCTTTGGAATTTGGCGTACTATCGCCGCCACTGCCGGCGTCGGCGGTTTTCTGAGAGGTCATGGCACTCAGGCCCTGCTCTTTTAGCCGCTTTTTATATTCCGACATGAAGGTCTTGAAATTTTCCGCAAGCTTTACCCGGGACATCACCGAACCTGGGCTGATGAGCCCGAAAGCCGTCGGTGCCGAGACAAGTTGGAAGGCATCCTTCAATACGGTTGTCTGCACGGCACGGCCATACTCCAGCCGTACCTTGGCCAAGGCCCGCTCATTGCCTGAAAGAACCAGCGAAATGGCATAGTTGAGAACCTTCTGGGCCTGATCGGGCGTCACCGGTTCGTCCTTTTTGGCGCCCGACGCGCGGACCAATTTGCGCAGCGACTTCGAGGCATTGGACCAGTCCCCGGCATTCCAATAGATCTCGGCCCGCAGCAGGTCGGCGTCGGTTTCCTTGTCGGGTTTCAAGATCGCCAGGGCGTTTTCGCGCTGATCGAGCCCCATCATGGCGCGAGCCCGAAGGTGCCGGCGTTGCGTCGTCAAGGAATCGGACTGGCCCGCGACATTGGTGGCATCAAGAGCTGCCAATGCCCGATCATAGCGCCGGCCCAGCAAATATACGATGGCAAGGCGCGCGCCGACTTCCGATTTCAAGGTGCCTTTCAGACGGAAGCGGACCTGACCTTCAAGGATTTCCGCCGCTTGATCGAGCAGGTCAACCGCCGCCAAACGGTCCGCCAACTTGCGGATCATTTCATCGCCCTTGGCACCCGCCGGCGTAAGCTCCTTGAATTCCTCGTAGACCGCAATGGCCGTGACCTCCGGCATGGAGTCCGCGCCGTCTTCCAAATAAAGCGTGTTGAAGACGTCGGCCATGTGTTGAGTAACCTGGGGAGCGGCTTCGTTGTCGCGGAAATAGGTCGCCGCCTGACGCAATGCCTGTAATCCGTTGCGGTAGATACCCTCATCCAGATAGAGCCCACCAAGACGGCGCAACAGGCGAAATTCAAATTCATCGCCGCGCCAAGCAAATCGCAGTTTCTCAAGTTCTTCGATGGCTTCCATCGCTGACATGCGCCGCAATTTGAGAAGCAGCTCCATGCGCGCGATGGTCGCTTTGGCGCGCATCGTCCGGTTTCGCGTCTCCTGGACGGCTTCCCATTTCGTGATCGCGCCGTCCGTATCGCCGCCGAGATTGAGAAGCCGGCCTTCACCGAACTCAATCGCCGC
>CAZQPC010000254.1:0-7954 GCA_964595005.1 uncultured Magnetovibrio sp. | reverse complement strand
GGCAAACCGGACTGACCGTCTCAGTGCGTACGAAATAGCGCACGACGCTCTAGGCACCCAACCCTTTTTCCATAATCGACGCCATGCGTTTCGAGAACGCCAGCGGGTCGGCCACGGGCTCGCCTTCGACAATGCGGGCCTGATCCAACAACAGATAGGCCGCTTCTTCGACCATGGGGTCGATGCCCTCGGCGGCCTTCGCCTTTTTCGCCAGCTTGGTGATCAGGCCATGGTCCGGATTGATTTCCAGAACCCTGGGCGTCACCTCATTCAGCTGATTGTGCTGCTTCAGCAGGCGCTCGATGTTCATATCCATGTCGCCATCATCGGCGACCAGGCAGACCGGGCTGTCGGTCAGGCGCTCGGACGACCGCACGTCTTTGACCTTGTCGCCCAAAGCCACCTTGAAGGCGGCGATCAGCGGGTCGACCTTCGAGGTGTCCTTTTTCTTGTCGTCCGCGTCGTCTTTTTTATCGTCATCTTTCTTTTCCGCGTCCGACTTGCCGATATTGGAAAGATCAGCACCGCCGCGGGTCGCCGACTTGATGGCTTTTTCCTCAAAGGTGCCGACCGACGGAATCCAGAACTCATCGACCGGGTCGGTGAGCAACAGAACCTCGACGCCTTTCGCCTTGAAGCCCTCCAACTGCGGGCTCTGGTCGACGGTTTCGGCGTCGTCGCCGGCGATATAGAAGATGGCGTCCTGGCCGGCCGGCATGCGTTCCACGTAATCCTTGAGGCTGGTCAGGCCGTCGGCGGTGGTGGAGCGGAAGCGCGCCAGTTCCAACAATACGTCGCGGTTGGCGAAATCCTCGTACAGGCCTTCCTTCATGACGGCGCCGAAATTGTCCCAGAAGGCGGCGTATTCTTCCGGCGCCTTCTCGGCCTTCTTCTTCAGCTCATTGAAGACCCGCTTGGTCAGGGCCTTCTTGATCTTCGCCAGGGCCGGATTGTGCTGCAGCATTTCGCGGCTGATGTTCAGGGGCAGGTCTTCGGAATCGACAACGCCGCGGATGAAGCGGAAATAGGACGGCAAAAGTTCGTCGCAATTGTCGGTGATGTAGACCCGCTTCACGTAAAGCTTCAGTTGCGTCTTGCGCTCCGGGTTGAACAGATCGAAGGGCCGGCTTGAGGGGACGAACATCAAATTGGTGTAGGACATCACGCCCTCGACCCGGTTGTGCAGGGTCATCCAGGGCTCATCCCACATCTGGCCAACATGGTGGTAGAACTCCTTATAGTCATCATCGCTGATGTCGCGTTTTTCCCGGGTCCACAGGGCCGAGGCCTGATTGAGCGTCTTATCCTCGGCGTCCTTCTTTTCGGCGCTGAGCACGATCGGGATGCCGATGTGGTCGGAATAGGTCTTGACGATGTGCTCGATGCGCGCCGGGTCCAGGTATTCCTTTTCCTGTTTTTTCAGGTGCACGACGACGTCGGTGCCGTGCTGGGCGCGTTCGGCGTCATCGATGGAAAATTCGCCGGTGCCATCGGAGGTCCACAGCCAGGCTTTGTCGTCGCCGGCCTTGCGGGTCGTCACCTCGACCTTATCGGCGACCATGAAGGACGAATAAAAGCCGACGCCGAACTGGCCGATCAGATCGATATCGCCACCGGTGTCCCCGCCCTTTTTCTTTTTCTTGTCCTTGGCGTCCTTGGCCCGGGTCAGGGCATCCATGAAGGCCTGGGTGCCGGAGCGCGCGATGGTGCCCAGCGTTTCGACCAGATCATCGCGGTTCATGCCGATGCCGTTGTCGGAGACGGTGATTGTCTTGGCCTTCTTGTCGGTGCTCAAGCTGACCTGAAAGACGCCCGAGTCCTGCACCAGACCGGCATTGGTCAACGATTCATAGCGCAGCTTGTCGCAGGCATCCGAGGCGTTGGAGATCAATTCCCGGAGGAAGATCTCTTTTTGGCTATAGAGCGCGTGGGCGACGATATCGAGAAGCTTCGATACCTCGGCCTGGAATGTGAATGTTTCTTTTGTCATCTGATTTTCTTTCCGTATCTGAAATCACCCCATGGCCGGCGCCCCGGCACCGACGTCCGGGCGCAGACCTTGATTTGCGGCGATGATATGGGCCCATGGGCCGGATTTCGCAAGGGCCTGGACTGGATTTCAACCATATGCGGCCCTTGATGCGGACCTTGCCCGGGGAGGCGCCTATCCGGCATCCTGAGTGCCATGGATTCCAGCCAACAGGAAAAAGCCCTGGTGCGGCTGTTGCGTGAGATCGAACGCGATGCCCGCGATACGGTTCAATGGACCGGGCGCGCGGCATTTTCGGCGCGCACCATGGCGGCCATGGCGGCGGTGCCGCGCCACCTGTTCGTGCGCCCCGAACACAGCGCCGCCGCCTATGCCAACCGGCCGCAGCGGATCGGCCACGGGCAAACCATCTCGCAGCCCTATATCGTCGCCTTGATGACCGATTTCCTGGACCTTGACGGCGATGAAAAGGTCCTGGAGATCGGCACCGGTTCGGGCTATCAGGCGGCCGTTCTGGCGGCGGCGCTTGACGGCGGCACGGTGTTTACCCTGGAGACCGTTGACGTCCTGGCCGAGGCAGCCCGCCAACGTCTTGCGGATGAGAGCGGGGGAAAGATCAACATCCGTCACGGTGATGGCTACGCCGGCTGGCCCGACGAAGCCCCCTTCGACGCCGTCATCGTCACCGCCGCGCCCAGCGCCATCCCCGATGCCCTGGTCGATCAACTGGCGCCCGGCGGGCGCATGATCGTGCCCATCGGGCGGCCCCACGACCGTCAAATGCTGACCTTGGTCCGCAAGGATACGGATGGTCGGGTGAGCGCCGACAAAGTGCTGCCGGTGGCCTTCGTGCCGATGGTTCCGGCGGCCTGACCCCGGCATTCCGGCCAACCCGCCCGGCCATCAATATCCCTCATGTCGCCATCAAGACGTTTGGTTTGCGCGTCAACAGTGCCGCGAAGCATGATCCCATCGCCCGATGATGAGGCATCAAACAAATTAATGGAGATTGAGATGGTTGTCGCCATAGCCCCCCTGACCATGAAACCGCCGCTTCTGGATGGCCTGAGCCGGAAACTGATCGAAAGCCATTATGAGAACAATTACGGCGGTGCCGTGCGCCGTCTCAATGCCATCGACGGTCTGTTGGACAACGTCGATTGGCCGGCGGCACCGGTGTTCGAAGTCAACGGATTGAAGCGCGAGCAACTGGTGGCGGCCGGCTCCGTCATCTTGCATGAAGTCTATTTCGACAGCCTCGGCGGCGCCGGCGGCGACCCGGATGACGTGCCGCTGAAGGCCGCCATGGAAAGGGATTTCGGCTCCCTGGAAAAATGGCGGGCCGAGTTCGTCGCCATGGGCAAGGCCCTGGGCGGCGGGTCAGGCTGGGTTGTCTTGGCCTGGTCGGCGCGGCTTGGCCGCCTGATCAACCAGTGGGCGTCCGATCACACCCAGGCGCTGGCCGGCGGCACGCCGGTGCTGGCGCTGGACATGTACGAACACGCCTATCACATGGATTTCGGCGCCAACGCCGGGGCCTATGTGGAGACCTTCATGAAAAATATCGACTGGGCCCACGTGGCGTTACGCTTCGGCCGCGCCATAAGTGCCGAGGCGCCGTCCTTGACGCAGGCCGACCACGAGATCGACGTGGCGTCCCTGCGCGCCCAATTGTCCGACGACGCAAAGGCCCCCATCGTCATCGATGTCCGCCGCGCCGAGGACCGGGACCGGGACGTTTTGCCCGGCACGCCCTGGCATGACATGAACAAGGTCGATGAATGGGCCGGCGCGTTACCGACGGACAAACCGGTGGTGGTGTATTGCCTGTACGGGTTCTGGGTCAGCCAGGACACGGCGGCGGCGCTCAGGAACAAGGGCATCGACGCGCGCATCCTGCAAGGCGGCATATCCGCCTGGCGCGGCATGGGCTATCCGACCGAGCCGTTGTTCGAGAATTGATAACGAGATGCCCCCTGACACCGGTCGCAGGAGGCAATCTCCGAACGATCCATCGGTCTGGCCAACCCGGCCATCCCCAGACCTCACTCTTCGATGTGTCGCGGAGTCACGTCAATCTGATCCAAAAGCCACTGGCGGAACAACACGATGCCCTGAGCCTTGGCCCGCGGCTTCGGGCAGACGATCCAATAGGCAAAGGACGCCGGCAGGGCCGCCGGCACGGGCCGGATCAGCCGCCCGGCCTGCAGGTCCAGGGCGGCCAGGGCACTTCGCGCCAAAGCGACGCCTTGGCCGGCGACGGCCGCGTCGATGACCAGGCTGGTATCACTGAACACGGGGCCGTGGTCGAGATCGAAGCCGTCCGCCGGCGCTTCCATGGCCTGCAGCCATTTCCGCCAGCTGGCCCGGTCCTTGTCGTGCAGCAAGGGAAAGACCGACAAGCCGGCGACGTCGCCGTCAACATCGCCGATCCCCGCCAGGTGCGGGCTGCAAACGGGAAAAACCTCTTCCTGGCAAAGCTGCGTGACGTCCAGGTGCGGCCAGCCGCCTTCGCCGTGACGCACGGCGATGTCGATGCCGTCATTGTCGAAGGTGACGTGCAGCATGGCGGCTGAGATACGCAGGTCCACATCCGGGTGTTCGGCGTAAAAGGCACCGAGGCGCGGCACCAGCCATTTCGCCGCGAAGTTGGGTGAACAGCTGACCGTCAAAATGTCGCTGCCCTCGCCAAGCCTGAGCGCCTCCGTGCCGGCGCGCAGGCGGTCCAGGGCCTCGCGCACGTACGGCAAATAGGTGGCGCCGGCGTCGGTCAGCGCAATGCCCCGGGCCTCGCGCAGGAACAGCTTCACACCCAAGCGCCCCTCAAGTTCCTTGATCTGATGGCTGACCGCGCCCTGGGTGAGGTTCAATTCCGCCGCCGCGTCGGTGAAACTCATCAGCCGCGCGGCCGCCTCGAAGGCGCGCAGTGCATTGGTCGAAGGGGGAATTTCGTAGACTCTTGGCATTACGATCTCTGATGCAAAAAATATCTATATCATACAATTCAATGACTTGCGGATAATTCGCATGAATATTTTCGATTCGTTGTCATGTGTGACCGGCGTCACTGTTTCGAAATCGAAATGAATATAGATTGACGGTGAATGAAGGGAAGGCGAGATGTTTGGCAGTCACTATTACGGTTTGAACGGCAAAACCCGCACCTTGCTGGAGCGCGGCATCCTGCAAACTCACGGGGCGGCCGAGTTTTTGCGGAAATGTGAGCGCCACTTGGGCCAAGTTATCTCCGAACAGGCCGCCGCCCTGATTGAACGCCGCGGCAGTTTCGAAGACCAGAACCGCAACGCAATGTTCGTCCTGCTCGGATTTGCCATCGACCATGACGAGATGAACCTGGCCTTGGCCATCGGCGACTATTTCGACCGCCACCCTTAAAATCCCGGACTGAAAATCCATTGCTGGCAGCCGTCGGCCCAGCCTGTATGCTGGCGGGCACAATCCCATTGTGCCCAGCCATTTCAACTCAGGATGACGCCATGACCACGCCCGGCCCCCGCGACTACGACGACCTGATCACCTATTTCGAAGGCGATTACGTGCCCTGGAACGAGGCCCGGGTGCATGTCTTTTCGCCGGCCGTGAAATATGGCGCCGGCGTGTTCGAGGGCATCCGCGGCTATTGGTCCGAGGCGCGCGGCGAAATGGTGCTGTTCCGCGTGGCCGAGCACTTGAAGCGCCTTGAATACTCACAACGGGTGATGCGTTACGAGCGCATTTTTTCCGCTGCTGAAGTGGCAGAGCCGATCATGGAAGTGATGCGGCGCAACGCCTTCGGTGAACATGTGCATGTGCGCCCGACGGTCTATGTGGACGGCGATGGTGAATCGGGCTCGCCCGGTCCCATTGGATTGACGGTCACGGCGGTGCGCCGCGCCCGCAAGGCCTTGGGCGAAACGGGCGCGCGGGTCCAGGTCTCGTCGTGGCAGCGGCTGTCGGACATGGCCATGCCGGTTCGGGTCAAGGCGCACGCCAACTACAACAACTCGCGCATGGCGTCGATGCAGGCGAAGAACGACGGCTACGATACGACGCTGATGCTGAATACCGCCGGCCACGTCTCGGAAGGTCCCGGCATGTGCTTCGTCATGATCCGCGACGGCGTGCCGGTGACCCCGTCGATCACGTCGAGTATTTTGGAGAGCATCACGCGGGACACGGTGATCCAGCTCTTGCGCGACGAAATGGGCCTGGAAACGGTGGAGCGCGACATCGACCGCTCGGAGCTTTACGCCTGCGAGGAAGCCTTCTTCTGCGGCACCGCCTGGGAGGTCACGCCGATCACCGAGATTGACGGTATTGCCGTAGGTGATGGCGAAATCGGCGCCGAGACAAAGCGTCTGGAGAAACTCTATTTCGACATCGTGACCGGCGCGGCGGAAGACACGCGCGGCTGGCTGACCGCCGTTTAGCGCACGATGCTCTAGTACACCGGCTTGGTCAGCGCCATCGCCGGGCGTTCCATGATGATTTCGAACCAGCCGGCCAGGGCCGCCCGGCCGCCGCGCCAATTGTCGCCGGCGTGGCGCCAGTCCGCGTAGCCAAGCGCCGCCACCGTCGAGATGGTGCCCAGGTTGATGGCGTCGCCGAAATCCTTGGCCGCCTCGTCGAGGGCGTCATAGGCGGCATTGGCGACCTTCGCGTCCTTTTCCTTGATCGCCGCCGATTTCTGGGCTTCATCGCGGCGTCCTTCGTGGGTGCGGAAATAGAGCGTGTCCATGAGCACCGAGGCCATGCCTTCGATCTGCAGGGCCGCATCACGGGCCGCCGGGTCGCTGGGGGTCAGCTTGCCGCCGGACAGGTCATCCAGGTAGCGGCAAATCAGAATGCTTTCGACAACGAAGGCCCCCGTGTCGGTCATCAACGCCGGCACCTTGCCGCCGGGGCCGTTGGCGAACAGCACCGCGTCATTTTCGGCGCGCGGCGTCAGGTCCACTTCCTCGACCCGGTCCAGCAAGCCCGCCTCGTGCAGGGCCATGCGCGGGCGCCGGGCGTAGGGTGAGTTATGGGAATAATAAAGTTTCATGGGCTCAAGTCCTTTTCGGCTGCATTAATCGGTGATCTGTTTGGCTATGAAACCGACCAAGGTGATGTCATCGCGGCGGCCCTCGTCGCCTTGGAAGGCGTCGAAGGCCTGGCGGATTTTCAGGGCCTGGTCGGGCAGGGTCATTTCCTGGTGGGCCATGATCGCGTCCTTCAGGCGGCGTTTGCCGAAGGCCCGGCGTTTGGCGCCGCCGATCTGATCGATCAGGCCGTCGGTGCTCAGATAGAAGGCCGTTGTTGGTTTTATGGCGATCCGGTGATTGGTGAATACCTGGTCCATGCCGGTGCGGCGGTAGCCAATGCCGGCCTTATCGCCCTTGGTGGCCGTCAATTCGCCGCCATTGACCGTCCACAGTTCAAAGCGTGCGCCGGCGTAACTTAGCCGCGATCCGCCGGCCTCAATTCGGCACATGCCGCATTCGAAGCCGTCATCGGATTCGCCGACATCACTGTCCTGGCCCAGAACCCGCTTCACCAATTGATGGACCCGGCCAAGAATCGCCGCCGGCTCACCATCGGGCACCTCAATCAAGGCCTGGTCCAGGGCCCCCGTGGCAATCATTGTCATGAACGCGCCGGGCACGCCATGCCCGGTGCAATCGGTGACCATCAAGTACGTCGTGCCGGCACTGCGGCGCAAATGATAAATGTCGCCGCCAACCACGTCGCGCGGCTCCCAAATGACCATATGGGCGCTGAAGGCGGCATCCAGTTCGGCGTCGCTGGGCAGGACGGATCGCTGAATGCGGCTGGCGTACTGGATGCTTTCATTGATCATCTTGTTGGCGTCGGCGATCAGCCGTTCGGCGGCCTTGCGCTCGGTGATATCCGTGTAGGTAATGACCAGGGAGCCGTCTTCCGCGCGCGTGCTTTGCGAATCGAAAATGCGTTCGTCTCCGAAAG
>CAZQPC010000253.1:0-8022 GCA_964595005.1 uncultured Magnetovibrio sp. | reverse complement strand
TCGCGCCGTGATGCCGGCGCATCACCAGCGGACCGTGACGCCGTCCGGCGGACCGGACTGGCCGCCTCCGGTCACCGTTGCGGCGCCGCCGCTGCGTCGAGAACACTAACCGATACCCCGCATCGCCCGCGTGTCCTCTCCTGACGGAGGCACCGCAACAGTGATCTCAGTGCGTACGAAATAGCGCACGATGCTCTAGGCCGTCACCGCAGCAAGAAACCCCGGCCAATGTCGTCGTTTTCTTCGAGGCGGAAGGTGCACTCGCCCGCATAATGCGCTTCGCCGGAAACCTCTACGGTCACCGCGTTGAAATCCCCGCATGTGGTTTCGCGGACGGCCTTGCCCGTGAACAGCGCACCGGTGACGCTTTCGAAGGTCCGCGTTTTACCGATGCCGATCAAACCGCGCCGGTTCTGCAGGGCGATGCGCGCGGTGACGCCGGAGCCCGTGGGGCTGCGGTCGACCTGAGAATCGGCGAACACACAGATATTGGCGGTCGGCTCTTCCGGCAAATCGTCGCGGCCATCCGTTAGAATGGTGCCGTAGAGAAAGGCCAGGTCATCGTCGTCCGGATGGTGCAGCGGTACCTGGGCCTTGACCGCATCGCTGACCGTGGTCGCGGCGTCAACCAGATCGCGGGTCCGCGACGTCCGCACATCCAGTCCGAACTGATCGGCCGGCACGACCGCATAGAAGGCGCCGCCGTAGCCGATGTCGAGAGTGACCGGGCCGTAGGTTGCCGTGTTGACGGTCTTGTCGCGGGCGAAGGCGAAGGCCGGCACGCTCTCGAAGCGCACCGCGCCGGGCTGGCCGTCTTTTATGGCGACCTGCGCGGTCACCGGGCCGCAAGGGCATTGGATGATGACGGTGGCTTCCGGTTCCGTCGCCGCGACGATGCCCTGGTCGACGGCATAACGCCCGAGCGCGATGACCGCATGCCCGCACATGGTCGAGTAGCCCTCGTTGTGCATGAACAACACGGCCATGTCGGCGTCGGGCAGGTCGGGCGCGACCGGGATCACGCCGTACATGTCATCGTGGCCGCGTGGCTCAAACATCAACAGGCGGCGCAGATGGTCCAGGTGGTCGCGCACATGGCGGCGTTTTTCCAGGATCGTCGCGCCGGGAATGTCGGGATAGCCCTCGGTGACGATGCGCACCGGCTCGCCGCCCGTGTGCATCTCAACGGTGTGAATCTCAAGTGGGCGGATGACGTCGCTCATGCGCCGCCGGCAACCACCTTGACGCCGTATTCGCGGCCGGCATCCTCGAGCCAGGTCCAGATGTATTCGGCGAAACTGCGCAGCACGATGATGTCGTAGGTGGCGACCTTCGCTTTCCCGTCCCAGGCCGTCTGATGCACCGTCATGTCGGCCCGGGCCAGGATCGTCTGAGCGCAGGCGCCGGGGCCGAAGGCCCGCGGATGCAGGTCCAGGGGGCAGCCCTTGGACAGCACGTCGCGGGCGTTTCGTCCCGATATGCGGATGGTCGTGCGGGCTTCCCCGGTCATGGTGATCGAGACATGCAGTTTTGCCATGGCCTTGGTGAGTTTTTCCTGGGTTTTCAGTTCACTACCCGCGGGCGTGATGACCAGCCATTCATCGGGACCCAGCGCCAGCATATGCAGGGACCCGGCGGACCCCGAGGACCGGTTGTTGGCGGCCGGCAGATCGACGCCCAGGGCCTTTTTCACGGCCGATTTGAAGGCCGGGTCGGCGGCCTTGCCGCGCAGGTTGATCATGCCCAGCAGCTTGCGTTCGCCGATCATCAGGCCGGCGTCGTCGAGATCTGAATCGTTGGCCGCGCGGGCGTCCAAATGCAGATGCGCCAGGGGGCTTTGACGGAGATAGGTATCAGCCATCCTGGCGTTCTCCATCCGGGTCGACAAAGACGGATGCCGTGATCTCGGCGCGGACGACCCCGTCGGCCCCGTCGGCCACGGGCACATAGACACTTTCGCCGATCTTGTCGCGCCCCGCCTCGACCATGGCCAGCGCGAAGGAACGGCCCATGTTGGCGGAATAGTAACTGGACGTCACATGACCGATCATCGGCACCGTGGTGCCGGGTGCCGGGCGTTCCTGGCGGCCCGCCGTGATCTGGCTGCCTTCCGGCAGAACCTTGTCGGGGTCTTCGGGCAACAGGCCGACCAACTGCTTGCGGTCGTCGCGCAGATTGTCGGTGCGCGCGAACGAGCGCCGGCCCATGAAGTCTTTCTTTTTCTTTGAAACGATCCAGCCCATGCCCAGGTCTTGCGGCGTCGTCGTGCCGTCGGTTTCCTGGCCGACGATGATGTAGCCCTTTTCGGCCCGCAGCACGTGCATGGTCTCGGTGCCGTAAGGCGTGATGCCGTATTTATCGCCGGCGTTCATCATCGCCGTCCACACACTCAGGCCGTAACTGGCCGGGACGTTGATTTCAAAGGAAAGCTCGCCGGTGAAACTGACCCGGAAGACCCGCGCCGCGACGCCGGCGACAGTGCCGTGGCGGACCGACATGAAGGGGAAGCTTTCGGCGTCCAGTTTGATGTCGTCGGTGAACTCGGCCAACAGGTCGCGGGCCCTCGGGCCGCAGATGGTGATGTTCGCCCATTGCTCCGTCACCGACGTGAAGTAAACCTGCATCTCCGGCAATTCGGTCTGTGACCATTCCTCCAGCCATTCCAGAACGCTGGCGGCGTTGCCGGCGGTGGTCGTCATGTAGAAATGATTTTCGCCGAGGCACGTCGTCACGCCGTCGTCCATGACCATGCCGTCCTCGCCCAGCATCAGGCCGTAGCGGCAGCGATCAACCTTCAAGGTGTGCCAGGCGTTGGTATATATGCGGTTCAGAAACTCCGCCGCATCGGGGCCCTGGATATCGATCTTGCCCAGTGTCGTGGCGTCCAGGATTCCGACCGCATTTCGGACGGCCAGGCATTCGCGGTTGACCGCATCAAACATGCTTTCACCGGCCTGCGGGTAATACCAGGGCCGCTTCCATTGACCGACGTCTTCCCACAGACACCCCGCAAGTTCGTGCCAGTGGTGCATGGGCGTCATGCGGACCGGATCCATCAGCGGACCGATGTCGCGTCCGGCCAGGGCGCCCAGCGTCACCGGCGTAAAGGGCGGGCGGAAGGTGGTGGTGCCGACTTCGCCCAGGTTCTGCTTGCCCAGGGCCTGGCCCAGCACGGCCATGCCCGGGATGTTGCCGGTCTTGCCCTGATCGGGGGCCATGCCCAATGTCGTGTAGCGCTTCGCGTGTTCGACCGATTCATAACCTTCGCGGGCCGCCAGGTGAATATCCGCCGCCGTCACATCGTGGGCCTGATCGAGGAAATGCTTGCCGCGCCGGCCCAGCGGTTGCGTCGTCGGCACCACCCACAACAGGCGCGCCGGGCTTTCATCTTCGGCGGGTGCGGACGGGCCCTTGCGCCGGCCGGCTTTCTTGAACCCGGCGGCGGCGGCGGCCGTCTTGCCGGCCTTGGCGCCTTCCGTCAGACAGCCGGCCAGATCGAAGGTCCCGGCGCAGGCACCCGTGGCCACGCCCTTCTGCAAAGTCTGGCCGGGCACGAAAATGCCGCGCTCGTCGTCGAACACGGCCTTGCCGCCGGAATGGGAATGCAGGTGCACGGCCGGGTTCCAGCCGCCCGATGAACAGATGACGTCACAACTGATGGTCCGTGCCGCCCCGGTGACGGCGTCGCCGGCGTCATTGAGACCCATCACCTCAATGCCTTGAACGCCGCGGCTGCCTTGCACGGCGGTGACGGCGGCGGCGTCGATAATCTCTAAATCCCGTTCCATGGCGGCAGTGACCAGATCGCCGGACGGGTCGGACCTGACGTCGATGATCGCCGGCACCGCGACGCCCGCCTCAAGCAGGTCCAGGGCGGTCCGGTAGGCGTCATCGTTGTTGGTGAAGATGCAGACCCGCTTGCCCGGCGTCACGCCGTAGCGGTTCACATAGGTCCTGACCGCGCCGGCCAGCATGACCCCGGGGCGGTCGTTGTCGGCGAAGATCATCGGACGTTCGATGGCGCCGGTCGCCAACACCACTTGCTTGGCGCGAACCCGCCAGATGCGCTGGCGCGAGACATCGCCGCCGTCGCTCAAGACCGGGCTGCGCTGTTCCATGAGGCCGACGAAGTTGTGGTCGTAATAACCAAACGCCGTCGTCCGCCTGAGCACCGTGACCTCGTCCATGGCGGCCAGTTCGGCTTCCGCCTGGGCGACCCATTGATCCGCCGCCTGACCGTCAATTTCGCGGCCCTCGTTCAACAGCCAGCCGCCCAAGGCCGGTTGGTCATCGGCCAGCATGACCCGGGCACCGCCGCGCCCGGCCGCCAAGGCCGCCGCCAGCCCGGCCGGGCCGCCGCCGACCACCATGACGTCGACGTGGACGTTCATCTTGTCGTAGTGATCGGGGTCGGGCTCATTCGGTGCCTTGCCCAGGCCCGCGGCGCTGCGGATGACGCGTTCGTAGTATTTCCAAAACGACGCCGGCCACATGAAGGTCTTGTAATAGAACCCGGCCGGCGTGAGGCGGTGAAACAGGCCGATCGCCGACATCAGGTCGATGTCCGGGCCGGGCCAGCAATTGACGCTGTCGGCGCTGAGGCCGTCATAAAGCTCAACCCGCGTGGCCTGCTGATTGGGCAGCGTCCGGCCCCCGGATTCCAATTGCAGCAGGGCGTTCGGTTCTTCCGCACCGGCGGCGAAGATGCCGCGCGGCCGGTGATACTTGAAACTGCGCCCGACAATGCGCACGCCGTTGGCCAGCAGGGCCGACGCCACCGTGTCGCCGGGGTGGCCCCGGTATTGCCGGCCGTTGAAGGTGAAACTCCAGTAAGTTTCGCGGTCGATACGGCCGCCGGCGGCAAGGCGATGGGTCTGGGTCATGGACCAACCATCCCTTCGTCCAACCGGCTGTCATTCCCGCGTCTTCTCCCATTCCCGCGTCTTCTCCCGTCGTTCCCGCGAAAGCGGGAATCCAGGATGGAAACCTCAGCGTATGCGGCCCTGGATTCCCGCTTTCGCGGGAATGACAATGGGGGTTCGTGACATTGATCGATGGACATGAACAACGTCATTTCGTCAAACCTTTCGGCGGCTTCTTGCCCATCTTGTAGACCGCCTTGATCTCATTGGTGGCCGTGTCGCGGGCCACGTTGAACCAGCGCCGGCAACCGTGCCGGTGCACCCAGCGTTCCAGATAGACACCTTTCTTGTTGTCGCGCACGAATAGGTAGTCGGCCCATTCGGCGTCGCTCAGCTTATCGGGGTCCTTGGGGCGCACAATGTGGGCTTCGCCGCCCTGGTGAAATTCGCTTTCTTCGCGCTCACCGCAGAAGGGGCAGGGGATCAACAGCATGTCCGTTTCCGCCCGCGCCTAGTGGGCCACGGCGGCGGCGCCGTGCTCATCAATGAGCAGGCCCGAGGTGAACCGGTCCAAGGCAAAGGGTGCGTTCAGGGGATGCGGCTCACCGGTCGCCAAGGTATGGGCGAACACCCAGCCCGAACCGGGCGTGCCCTTGAAGCCGCCTGTGCCCCAGCCGCAGTTGATGAACAGGCCGTCGACCGGCGTCTTGCCGACGATGGGGCTGGCGTCGGGGCAGGTGTCGACGATGCCGCCCCACTGGCGCATCATCCGGAGCCGCGAGAAGATCGGGAACAGCTCACACAGCGCACCCAACTGGCCTTCGATGACATGCAGCGATCCGCGCTGGCTGTAGCCGTGATAGCCGTCGATACCGGCACCCAGGACCAATTCGCCCTTGTCCGATTGGGAGACATAAACGTGCACGGCGTTCGACATGACGACCGTGTCGAGGATCGGTTTCACCGGTTCGGAAACCAATGCCTGCAAGGGATAACTGTTAACCGGCAACCGGAATCCGGCCATCGCGGCCAGCACGCTGGAGTGCCCGGCCACCACCATGGCGACTTTTTTCGCCTTGATCAGGCCCTTGGTGGTTTCGACGCCGGTAACACGGCCGCGGCTTTGCTTGATACCGGTGACCTCGCACTGCTGGATGATGTCGACCCCGCGGGCATCGGCGCCGCGCGCGTACCCCCAGGCGACGGCATCGTGGCGCGCGGTGCCGCCGCGCCGCTGCAACGACCCGCCCAGCACCGGATAGCGGCTGTTCGGACTGTCATTGATGATCGGCACGAATTCCTTGACTTGGGCGGTGGTCAGAATTTCCGAATCAATGCCGTTCAACAGATTGGCATTGATGCGCCGCTCCAATTCGCGCAGGTCATGAAGACTGTGGGCCAGATTGAGGACGCCGCGCTGGCTGAGCATGATGTTGAAGTTCAGTTCCTGGCTCAAGCCTTCGTAAAGCTTCAGGGATTTCTCATAGATGCCGGCGCTTTCGTCCCACAGGTAGTTCGACCGGATGATGGTCGTGTTGCGGCCCGTGTTGCCGCCGCCCAGCCAGCCTTTTTCGATCACCGCCACTTTGGTGATGCCGTGTTCCTTGGCCAGATAGTAGGCCGTCGCCAAGCCGTGGCCGCCGCCGCCGACGATGACCACGTCGTATTCGGCCTGCGGTTCCGGGCTGCGCCAGACTTTCTCCCAGCCTTCGTGATAGGCCAGGGCATTCCGGATCAAACTGAAGATGGAGTATTTGCCCATAATTCGGGTCCGCGTGCTCCCAGGTTTCCGGGGCCATCGGGCGCCCCTTACAGATGTGTAGCTAATCGCCTTCCTGTCGCAGGGTCAAGCGCGACCGTCTGTCCAATTTGCGACAGACGATTGAGCCAGGACGACATTGGCTGCTGGCCGGAAATTTGGCGGAGTTTGACTCCCGATGCGAATTCCCCCCATGATGCCACTATAACAAATACGACATCAGGGAACGGCGTGGGCTGAAAATTACAGCCGTTGGTGAAATATCTTTTAAAATCAATGGCATAGGCCAAGCCCAGGACGCCCCCGATTGAAATAACAGGGAAATTCACGGGAGGCACTCATGAGCGATCATAACATCCTGAAGAGAGACAAACGCCGCTATATCCTGCCGACGGAAAGGGCCTGGGGCGCCGAGACTCACGAGTACTTGCCGGAACTTTGCGATCAACTGCGGACCGAGACCATCGGGCGGCGGGATTTCCTGCGCCAAGCCTGTCTGATGGGTGTTTCCGCCGGTGCCGCTTATGGCATGGCCGGTCTGTTGTCCGGCGACGGTTTGTCGCTGGCCGGCACGGCCGAAGCCGCGACGCCGAAATCCGGCGGCATCCTGAAGGTGTCCATGCGGGTCCAGGAAATGACCGACCCGGCAACCTTCCCCTGGACGGAACGCTCGAACGTGTCGCGTTTCATCGTCGAATACCTGACCCGCACCCGCGCCGATAACGTCACCGTGCCCTATCTGGCCGAACGCTGGGAAGCTACCGATGATTTGAAGACCTGGGTGTTCCATCTGAAGAAGGGCATTAAATGGTCGAACGGCGATGCCTTCACCTCCGCCGATGTCGCCAATTCCGTCAACCGCTGGCTGGACCCGAAGGTCGGATCGTCCAACCTGGGCCTGTTCGGCGCCATGGTCGAGGAATTCGACACCGGAAAGAAGGACAAAGATGGCAAGACGAAGATGGGCAAGCGCGGCATCACGGGTGCCGTTGAAGTGGTCGATGCCCAGACCATCAAGTTCAACCTGAAGCAGGCCGCCTTGGCCATGCCGGAAAACTTCTACAATTATCCGACGGCGATCACCCACAAGGGGTTCGGCACGGATTACCCGGCCGATCTGTCGAAGAACCCCATCGGCACGGGGCCGTGCGACTTGGCCGACTTCGCCATCGGCGAAAAGGCGATCTTGAAAAAGGCCCGCGATTGGTGGGCCGGGCCGTTCTATCTGGATGAAATTCATTACTATGATCATGGCGAAGACACCAATGCCTGGATCGCCGCCCTGGCATCGCAGCAGGTGGACATGGTGTACCGCGTCCCCAATGACGCCGTGGAAACGGTCAAACGGCTGCCATTCATCGATGTCCACGAAGCGACCACGGCGCAGACCGGCGTCATGCG
>CAZQPC010000252.1:0-8042 GCA_964595005.1 uncultured Magnetovibrio sp. | reverse complement strand
CAGGCAGGCGGCCGAGAAATAGTAGTTGTCCATCTCAAGCCCGATGGCCTTCGCCGCATATCCTTCCTTGCGCAGCAGATCGGCCAACAGTTCCATGGGATGGCGCTGCGTCGATTGGACGTAATGGTCCGGATAACCGAGGATGCGCATGTCATCCATGTAGACCGTGCGCACCGCGCCGTTGGCGTCCTGGCCGCGGCCGAACCAGAACGGCTCGCCGTGTTCGGTCACCACCACGCACTGATGAACATAGAACGACCAGCCGTCATAGCCGGTCAGCCAGGCCATGTTGGAGGGATCGCTGACGACCAGGGCGTCCAGGTTGCGCGCCGCCATTTCGGTCCGGGTTTGGGTCAGGCGGGCGGCGTATTCGGCACGCGTGAAGGGCAAGGCGTCATCGGCGGCGGTCAATGGGGTTTCCTTTCGCAGGACTGGTCAAAATCGAGCATACCTTATATGAACAAGTTCAAGGCAGGAACCATTCCGGGGATGATCACCGGCCTCAATTGTGTCACGGGAATAAAGGTTTAGATCATGGATGAGCGCGTTCGGGAAACCATTGATTTGACGATTGATATCGTCACCGCCTACGGCCTCGATGTGATCGGCGCCGTGGCCATTCTGATCATCGGTTGGTGGTTCGCCGGCCGGGCCAGGGCCTGGGCGACGAAGGCCATGAACAAGACCGACAGGATCGACGCCATGCTGACGGGCTTCCTGTCCAACATGGTGCGCTACGTGGTGATCGTCGTCACCGTGCTGGCGGTGCTCGACCGCTTCGGCGTCGAAACCACCAGTTTCATCGCCATCGTCGGTGCCGCCGGCCTGGCCATCGGCCTGGCCCTGCAGGGCGCGCTCAGCAATGTCGCCGCCGGCGTCATGCTGCTGTTCTTCCGGCCCTTCAAGGTCGGCGACTTCATCGAAGGCGGCGGCCAGGCGGGCACGGTGAAATCCGTGTCGCTGTTCGTCACCCACGTGCGGACCGGTGACAACGTGGAGATCATCATCCCCAACACGCACCTGTGGGGCGCCGCGATCAAGAACTTCAGCTACAACGACACGCGCCGCCTCGATATGGTCATCGGCATCGGCTATGACGACGATATGGACAAGGCCGTGGGCCTGATCCGTGAGCTGGCGGACGGGGATTCGCGAGTTCATCAGGATCCGGAACCGTTCATCGTGGTCGGCGAGCTGGGCGCCAGCTCGGTCGATCTGATCGTCCGGCTGTGGTGCGACGGGGGTGATTATTGGGGCCTGAAGTTCGACCTGACCAAGGCCATCAAACAACGCTTCGACGCGGAGGGCGTGTCCTTCCCCTTCCCGCAGCAGGACGTGCACCTGTTCAAGGCTGCTTCCGAATAAGCCTTCCCGCCCTATTCGCCGGCCAGGTGCAACGCGAGGCGCCGGCGGTGCGGGCGGTGGCGGTGTTCGAACAGATAGATCCCCTGCCAGGTGCCCAGCACCAAACGCGCGGCGCTCACCGGAATATTCAGGGACACGTCGGTCAGCGCCGCGCGAATGTGAGCCGGCATGTCGTCGGCGCCTTCCGCCGTGTGCCGGTACAACAACGGGTCCTCGGCGACCAGGCGCTTGAAGAAGCTTTCCAGATCGCGCTGGACGTCCGGATCGGCGTTCTCCTGGATGGTTAGCGAGGCCGAGGTGTGGCGGCAAAACACGGTCAGCAGACCGGTGCCGACCCGTTGACGGCCGACCCAGTCATCGACCTCACTGGTGATCTCGATCAGGCCCTGGCCCGGCGTTTCGACCGACAGTTCCGTTTGCGCGACGGTCATCGCTGTTCCCCTTCCGGCGGCTCGGAGGACCATAACGCCGCTGGCCCGGCCGGGGCAACGGCGGCGGCGCCTGCGGACAATAGGCACAGCCCGGGTCCGTGTACTTGCCGGCCCGGGCATTCGGTTTCGCCGCCGCATTCATCTTCGTCATCTCGGCCTTCCCCGCCCTCGACGGCGCGCCATCGGACCAACCTACCCAGCATCACGGCGAGAAGCGTTGACCTGCATCAACGGTCCGGGTAAAAATGGACTGGCAATGGAACATAAAAGGAACAATCTTTTCGCCCGCATGGACACCAGCGATTCCGACGCCGCGCCCCTGCCGGCCGCCGAGGGCATCGCCAACGGGATATCCCGGGGCACCGGCCGCCTGCTCCGCGACATGGGCTATGAGGTGTTGGAGGAATTCAAGCTGAATTCCCGGCGCCGCGCCGATCTGGCCGGGCTCGACCGCAAGGGCCGCTTCGTGATTGTTGAGATCAAGTCGTCGCTGGCGGATTTCCGCGCCGACAGCAAGTGGCCCGACTATCTGCCCCATTGCGATCAATTCTATTTCGCCGTCGCCGATGATTTTCCCGCCGACAAATTGCCCGAAGACGAAGGCCTGATCATCGCCGACAGTTTCCACGCCGCCGTCCAGCGCGCGGCACAGGACCGCAAGATGAACGGCAACCGCCGCCGCGCCCAGCTGTTGGACTTCGCCCGCATGAGCGCGCGCCGGTTGGCGCAGGCCCGTGACCCCGGCCGGCGCTAGCACCGTTTATGGGCAAGCCGGACACCCGTGGCCGGCCATTCATGCAAGAGATCAACCGCTATGTCTTCGCGAGGTCCGGGTTTCCGCCCATCGCGGCCATGATCCGAAGCGGGCGGACATTTCCGGGCATCGCCAGGAGCAGACGGCCATTAAAGGTGTGGCAATGGTCGGCCCACCCTTCAATTCGTGCCAATTCCGTGCTAATGATCGAAAACAATCGGGGCCCCGCCGGATCGGTTGCGCATGCATCCATTGATCCCGGATTATGCCAAGGAGGAACACCATGGACCACGTCTACATGACCCAGTGTTCGCTGATCAGGACCTACCATCAGATGTCGACCGCCAAGGCCGATGCCGTCGTTTCCTCGGAAGAACCGTACCTTCCGAAGTGGCTCAAGGGCCTGGTGAAATCACCGTCCCGCAATATCCAGAAAACCGAAGACGGCACTTCATCGATGGCCGAATAGAGCCGCGCCGGGTCAACACCGGTTGCCCGACGCGGTCGATTTTGAGGTCCGCTATGCTCCCTCACGTCGGACCTGAACTACTCGGGTCACTGACAGCCGTTCATAGCCAAAAGGCGACATTCACGAATTATCATACCGCCCAAAACTTTGGCACCTATAGGTTGCCATGAACATGGCGGGTAAAGGTCCATGAATCAGTCGGACAAGGTAGTAACCAGCCTGTGATCCAAAAATTCGGAAAACAAAGCGGTGACATCCGCTTCAATTCGAGCCCGGTCCTGGTCGGGATAAGCATCTTGAAGAACGGCCACGGCATCCGGCAGGCTTATGGGGTCGGTCAGAAGCTGCCAAAGGGCCGCCCCTGTCACATTGAGATGGTAGGTCTCGTCGCTGTCTGGATTCACCAGGAAAATTTCATCCCCCATCCCCCGTTCCACGACATCAGATCTTCGTGTGTAAAGTTCCTTCACGGTATCTTTCTCCGTTTATCGATAATTGTCGAATGGGGAATCGCCAATATTCGAAATGGTCGGATAAACGACCCGCGCTGCGGCCTCAACGGTTAACTGAGGCGGTTCCCGAGCCATCATCGGGGTCAAATTGGTGGGCCATCAAACACGGGCCTTCTCGACATGCGGTACGGCAAACACAAAATTGCCGCCGTTGCCAGTGTTGCCGGCCAAGTGGCCGAATCGCGGCACCTGAGCCCCGTCCGTCAATTTCGGGAGGCGATCCGCCAAGAAGGCGCCGAGTTGGCTTCCCGTCACATAGCCGTCGCTATCAGTGCCGACCAATTCCTCACCTCGTATGGCCCTCAGGAACATTGTACAAAACCGGCCGTCGTCCGAGACATAGTTTTCGGCCTCGCCTGACAAAATGAACTGGCGTGCGGGCCGATGGACCTCATCCGTGAAACCGTGAGGTGCCGAACCACTCGGCGGATCGAGTTTCATTCCCATCGTACAACTATCGACGACGCAGAGCACGTGTTTCGCGCCGGCCGAACGCACCAGATCGCCGAGTTCACGCATCGCCAGGGCCGTCGCGGCGAAATCGTCCAACATGGGTGGCGGCGAATCTGCCGGTACGAGATAGCCGTCGTCTTCGTCCTTGTGGCCATGCCCGGCAAACCACAGGAAAAGCCGCGCACGAGGATTGGCCCCTTGTTGAGTAAAGAACTTACGCAGTTCGCTGCGCGTTGCCTCGCCCGTAAGATTTCTCCGAAGGGTCACGCTAAACCCGCGATGGCGTAGTTCTTCAGCGACTCGTTCGGCGTCACGGACCGGGGTGCGCAGCCACCGCCAACCGCCCGTATATTCGGCATTGCCGATGACCAGGGCACGGCTTTCGCTATAGAGCCTTTTCGAGCCCAGCAAAGGTTCATCTGACCACGGCGGCCCTCGCGACACCGCGGTTTCATCCGGGGCCGGGCCAAATTCGTCTTGCAGCAACCGAACCGCTTCCTCCCCGGTTGTGTAGCGGAGATTGAAGCACCGCTGCCCATCGACAACCGCGTGCAGGCGATCAAGCCTTTCGAGCGCCGACGTGTGGGGATCGTCGTTCATTGGGATCATCGTCTTCAGGGCTTCGGCCTCACGCGCCGGCATCAGTTCCGACCTCGTCGCCGGACCATGTTGGAGAGAGACCACACCGCAAATCGGCGCCGTTGTCCCGAACGGTGCCAGTTCTTTTTCTGACAAGCTCACGAAGCCGTGGTCTTGGCCGCCAAGGTTCATGCGTCGGCGAACGAAGCGGCGAAACCGCTCATCCTGGTGTTCAAGCTCGGACAATCGCAGTCGCGGCAAAATACCCGAAGAGAAGGCGTTGTTGGCAGGCCCAAGAAGCAACAGGTCGTCGGCGAACAGGCATGCCCCGGCGGCAACAACGTGGACTGCGACGGTTGATTTGATCAAACGATCAGTACTCAAAATGATGACCAGCCCCTGTTCGAACTCGACCCCGAGCCCATGCAGGCAAAGGAACGAAGAGTTGTCCTCGGCAAACGAGTGGATCAGGTGCCGGACCAATACGCCGACGGCCTCGGCATCGTCGCGGACCACCGTCGGTTCCGGAGCCGGCGCAGATTTGCAATGGTAGCCCGTCTGGGTTTTGCGGATGGTAAGGAGCGGCTGCGGCGCCTCAGGCGCCGAGACTTCGCGAACTTCCCAACCACGAAGAACCGCAGCAATAGAACCAGCCAATTCCCCGCATTCAATCAGGGCAATTGGATATTTTATTCCTTCAAAGGCGAGAAGCATAATTCCTTATAAGCTTCCCATCAGATGCGCCTTAAGGCGTCAGGCGTTGGCCTACGACCAGCCTCGACCTTTGGGTGCCGGATCTGGTTCGGGTGAATGGCTGTCGGGGCCGTGCCCGTCCGCGCCCTTGCCGGCGCTCGGAGCACCGGTGCCTTCACCTTGGCCCTTTCCTTGGGCCCCAGTGCCGCCGCCTTGGCCCTTTCCTTGGGCGCCTGTGCCGCCGCCGCCATGTCCGCCACCGCCTTGGGACCCCGTCGGCAGCCGCTTGACTGAGATTCAAGAGCGTCGGTGCGGCATAAGCCGCGGGAAGAGCCAGACCCATAGTCGTCAACAAACGGCGTCGTTGTTTGTCGACCTTCAACTCATCATTGTTTCTCATAGGAACCTTCCTCGGTTGCTGTGTAGAGCCTCCTTTAGTTCGATTTGTTTCAATCCCCAAGAGCGCAATATCCTACCACATTTTTGGCGCGCTGGGAATCACGAACGGGCGCATGGGCAGGATCGTGTTCGAAAGCCCTATGTGGTACCATTGGGAGGAAGCATTGGAAGAGCCCTATTCTATCCACTTGAGAGGCACCTGTGGTCGCGCCAAGCGTTCATCTCGTTTCCATGCCCTGGAGCAAGCCGCTATCCACGCCGGTCCAGCTCGGCACCCTCAAGTCATTTCTCCGTCAAAGCAATCCTTCGGTACTTGTGAAGACCTATCCGGCTTATTTTGCCATTCCTTTTGCCTGCGCCGGAAAGAAAAGTGCCGAATGCACGGCATTTAGCGATGATTGCGAAAGCTTGGACGACTGGATTTATTGGCTGCTCTATCACAAGCGTTTCGTATTGGAAGACAAACGTTTCGGGAAGAAGGCCGTGGAAGCGGCTTTGGCGCAGATCGAGGGAAATGGAAGTACGAGGCGCCGACTGCCCGACATCCGCGGCGGCATTCAGCGTATTGCGAGGCTGGAAAGGGCGACCTTCCGGTACTTGGACAAGGAAATCGTTCCCCAACTGGCCAGGAACGGCGTCAACCTCGTCGGTTTCTCCATTGTGTACCATCAAAGTTATGCCTCGCTGCTGGCGGCCCGCTATCTTTCCTTGAAACATCCCGGCTCCAATCTGATGTTCGTATTCGGCGGCATCGCGGCAACGTTTCCGACGACGCACGCGGTCTTTCAGGATGCCGGCATTCAGGGCCTTTTCTGCTTGGGCGAAGGAGAGGTGAGGCTGGCGAATATCGTTTCGGCGATCCAACAGTCTCCTGTGCAGGACATCGGTTCGTTGTTGAACTCAATGCACGATCCCGAATCGAGAATTCTGAGCATTCAGCGGGAAGCGGAGATCCCCCCACCGATCCCCTCTTCTGAAAGAGTGCCGCTTAACCCGAAGGGTATTCCCCACCAGATAGACAGCCTTGGATCTTTGCCGCCACCGGACTACGAAGACTATATGGAATACGTCGAGAGTGTCGCCAAAACCGCGCAGGATTATGCTCAGATGCGGGAGGTCCACATCGAGCTCCTTTTGGAGGGCAGCCGGGGTTGTTTTGCGCGGTGCGATTTCTGTTCGGACAACCAGCACTGGACGGGATTCCGGACGGTCAAGCCGGCAAAGGTTTTACAAGAAACGCTCAGTCTGCGTGACCGCTACGGCGTTGCCCGCGTCACCTACGTCGACGACCTGTGCGATAGCTGGATCGGAAATTTTTCGCGCGATCTCGTCGACCAGGAAATCAAAGTTCCTAGTTTCATCAATCTCCGTGCCCATCATCCCGAAGAATACTGGACACAGTTGTGGCTGTCGGGGGTGTGGAAGTGCCTGGTAGGGATCGAAAGCCTTTCCGACGATTTATTGGTCGCGATGGGCAAGGGGACGAAGGTGATCAGCAACCTAAAAGCAATGAAATATTTATCCGAATTGGGCATTGTATCGATCTCTAACATCATGACGCATCATCCAAAATCGACGGCTGAGGACATTGATAAAACCGAGCGTCTCATTAAACAGCTGCCTCATTTTCTTTCTTTTCCTGTTTCGAAGTTCTGTCTATTTTACGGAAGCCCCATACATTTAGACATGGCAAAGCGGCATGGAGGTATCGAGCCGCTCGCAAAGTACCCGATCGGAAGCGAGGACTTCATAATTACCGGCGAATACCACCCAGGGCAAAATTTGAACGGCGAACTGTCGGCGCGATGGGACCAGTTTACGGCCTGGTATGAAAAGTTTAGGAGACAGAAACGCGGCACATTGCTTGTGGTGCAAAATCCCGACGGCTGGCTCAAGATCACGGATAGCCGGAAACCAGGAAAACCCGCAATCACCTGGTTGAACGGGGATGAGGCCCGTGTCTATGGTCTCGCTCATCGCGGCCCAAATTTCAACCAACTGACAATCGAGAGTGGCGTTCCAGAACGTCGTCTTGCCGATATCGTCAACAAGCTCTGCCATCAGGGCGTTCTTCTCCGGCTTAACGATAATGTCCTGGCAATCGCGCTCCGGGAACGTTGGGAGTTGGTGCAGAATTACTACCGCTGGCGTCTGCAGCAACAAGTAAAGGCCAAGCAGGCGAACAGCCAAGAGCAAATTTAACGGGTCCGAGCCTTAGTGATTTGCTCGATGCACATTTGTGAATTCAAGGCTTGCAGTGTGTCAGGTGGGTATGCATACACGTCCAGAACAATTAGCCAATGCGTCGAAATATGTAGCAACCCAAATGTCCTGTGTGGATGGCTCCCGTGTTGCAAGGACTTTTCGACGTCGTAGCGGCCAAGTCA
>CAZQPC010000251.1:0-8051 GCA_964595005.1 uncultured Magnetovibrio sp. | reverse complement strand
CATCTTGTTGGCGTCGGCGATCAGCCGTTCGGCGGCCTTGCGCTCGGTGATATCGGTGTAGGTAATGACCAGGGAGCCGTCTTCCGTGCGGGTGCTTTGCGAATCGAAAATGCGTTCGTCTCCGAAAGAGATGTCGGAGCGGAACTCACCTTCCGCCAGCTGATCGGCCCGGGCCCGGGCCAGCTGCTGGGCATCCTCGTCACCGTAGTCGCCGCGCGACGCCAAAATCAGGGCCAGGTCATAGAGCGCCAGGCCCGGGTTCAATAATTCCTCGTCGATGTTGAGGGTGTCTGGATAGTGCGGGTTCCAGGCGATCAGGCGCTGGCGCTCGTCAAACAAAACGATGCCCTGTTGGACATGCGAGAGGATGTTGTCCAGTTGGGCCTGTTTGTCGGCCAATTCCTTCTCGGCCTTTTTGCGGTCCGTGATATCGATCTGCACCAGCATCAAGCCACCTTCCGTGGTCCAGTCATAGCGGTAGAAATAGGTGCGGCCACTGGCGTGCGTGGTCTCGCCGGAACCGCCGTCCTTATTGCGCCGCGATGCCAGCGATTGGGCCAGCCAGGCTTCCGGATCGGTCTTTGCCAAGGGCGCGTCGATCAGCCCCGATTCCAGGGACCGGCGCATCAACTGCTCCATGGTGAAATGGGTGATGTCGCCCTTCGGCGGGGAATCGGGATAGATCTCGTGGTAGCGGTCGTTGGTGAAGGTGACCTTCTCGTCCTTGTCATAGAGGATCACCATGTCGGAGAAGGTATCCATGGCTTCGGCCAGCAGCTTGGCGCCGCGCTGGGCTTCGACCGTTTCCGTGATATCCGTGGCGACGGATACGGAGTAGCCGTTGGGCGCCGGCTTGCGGATGACCTGAATGAGGCGGCCGCCTTTTGCCGTGTCGTGCAGGGAGACGGTCTCCGGGCTCTTGAAGGTGGCCAGCCGCGCCTCGCGGATCGCCGCGGGATCGCCCTCGCCGGAGATGTAGCCAAGTCCGATCTCATGATCGAGAACGTCGGTGATGGACGCACCCGGCGCCACCAGACCACCGGAATCGCCATAGAGGTCCTTGTATTGGTCGTTGACCAGGACCAGGTCCAGGTTTTCGTCGACGACGATCATGCCGCCGGGCATGTTGTCCAGGGCCATGCGCAACAGGGCCTCCTTCTCACTCAATTCCCGGGTGGCCCGTTCAACTTTCAGGGCGATGGTCTGGTTGGCCTGCATGAGCATGGCAACGAACAGCGAAATGAAGGTGACGCAGGTGAGGCCCGTAAACATGGTCAAGTTGGCCAGCTTGTGGGACGGTCCGCCGGAGAAAGCGGTATCGAAATTCCAGGTGACCGCCAATTCGGCGCCGGCACTGACGGTCCGGGTGGTCACCGCATAGGCCGGCGGCGTGGTGCGCTGGATGAAGACCAGTTCCGGGGCGCTTTGGCCTTTCGGTTTCGGAAAGCGGCCGTTGACATGCAGGGTCACGCCGCTTGGTACATGCAGGTCAAACAGCCCCTTGATCAGGGCGCCGTAGTTGACCAGGCCGACGATGACGAATTTTTCGCCGCCCTTGGCGAAGGTGCCAAGCGTGACCGGCGATACCCGGGCGTTGGACCCCAGCGGCCGGCTCAGGATCAGTTCGCCGAAACGGGCGTCGGCGACCGCCAGGGCTTCAAGAAGCTGCGGCTTGCCGGCCAGCGGCTCATCGGGCCGCAATGAGCCCTCCGGGTCGGTCGAATATTTGATTCGCCATCCGCCGCCGGCCCGGGGATCGGGTTGCGCCAAGGCGGCGCTTTCCAGGAAGAAGGCGGTGGCCCGCGCTTCCAGCCCGTCGAAGGCATTGAGAAATTCCGGCTCGTCGACCTCGTCGGAATTCTCTGTCAGCACCGCCAGACCCGACAGGGGCGCGTAGCTTTCCTCCAACCAGCTCAGCAAGGTATCGGAAAGGGATTCGGCGGTGTTTTTCGCTTCCAGATGCCAGCTTTCGAGGGCGTTGTCGCGCAGGGTATTGCTGGCGAAAATAACGCCCGCCAGGCCGAGGACGGCGAATGCCAAAACGATGAGTCCGCGAATGCCAAACATGGTCCCGCCCTACGTGCCCCTTTGGTCCCTCACCAATCGTTGACGCTGAAGATCGGCCGGAAACCCCTGGGCGGCAGCGACGTGGAGGCATCGAAGCCTTTGATCGTTTTCTTGTCGACGACGATGACCTGGGGGCCGATGTGCTTCAAGTGCGGCAGGCCTTCCAGGGCGCGGACCGCCAGGTCAACGGACATGCGGGCCTGCAGGGCCTGCAAATCGGTCGGCGCGGCGATCACCGAGCCGCGGCGGATGCCCCGGTGGACGCCGGGGCCGTAATAGTACGACAGCACCTTGATCTTGCCGCTCAGACCATTGCGCCGCAGGATATCGACGGCCGCGTTGGCGGTCACCGTGGTGCCGACGATGTAGTCCAGATCCTGGTGTTTCGCCAGCGCCGCCTCGACCAGTTTGCCCTGGGTGGCGCGGCCCGTGTCGCCCTTCGCCGAGACGGCAATTTCGATGGCGCTGCCCTTGATGCCGGCGCGAAAGCCGACGTCGCCCTGGGCCACCCAGGCGGCGCCTTCCGGTCCCGGGAACCAGGCCACGCGGACCGGTTTCTGGGTGTCCTTGTGGCGGGCCCGCAGATATTTGGCGATCAGGTTCCCCATGTCCCGGAAATCGACGCCGCACCGGGCCGTGATTTTTGTTGAGGAAACGCCGTTGATCATGTCGATCACCGGCTTGCCCTGATCCACGTAGCGCGCGATCAGGTCGTTGACGCCGTCGGCGCTGATGGCGCTGACGATCAGGGCATCGGCGCCGCTGGCCATGCATTCCTCGATCTGTTTGCGCTGCACTTCCTGGTTGCCGTAGCCGCCGGCCTCGAACAGGCGCAGCCCGACGCCCAGGTGTTTCGCCTGATCGATCAAACCGAAATTGACGGCCGCCCAATAGGGATCCTTGAGGTGCGGGATCGAGGTGCAGATGCGCCAGGGTTTGCGGGCTTTTTCAAGCGCCACATAGGACGCCGTGCCGCGTTTCAGTTCGTTGTTGAAGGGCGGGTTCCAGACATCGACCTGCAGGGGATGCCAATCCTTGGCCGCCGCCGCGAACCCGGTGGAGACCGCAAATCCCACGATCAAGACCCGGGCCCAGGCCCGAAGACAATTCATTACGTTGGTCAATACGATGGTCATTGCCATGTTCCTCGCCGCGCATATGCCGGTGTGCGCGAGCTTAGGCCAACGGAAAGCGCGGAGAAATGTAAATTATGCCTGGCGCGCCAAGGGCAGGTTGACCAACAGGTTCTGCGGTTTGACGCGAACGCGTTTGTCTTCGCTCATGCAGAGCGCCAGATAGATCGGCCGCCCGGCGATGTCGGCGCGCATCAGGCTGGGGTCCTTGAATTCCAGGCGGAACAGGGACAACAGGCGCTCCATACGTTCTTCCTCGATCTCGACGGATTCGTAGAGATCGTTGAGCAGCGCCGTCGCCTCCGCGTCCAGGCCCACATGCCAGACCCAGCGTTCGTCGCTGATCTGCTGGACCGGCTGGATGGAGATATCAGCTTCCAGGAAATGCGCGACCCAGTTTTCCAGCATCCGGCAAAAGGCATCCAGGCCCGGCCGGGCGAAGGTCAGGTCGAGGACCGTGTCGTATTTTTCGTTGTTCGGCCAGTAGCGATCGGCGGCGGTCTCTTCCATCAACACATCCAGTTCCACCTGCTTCGGCGCAACGCCGCCGTCGACCAGCAATTCGCCCATGGACCCGAAGCCACCGGAGGTGCCCAGCATGTCGACGGTTTCCTTGTCGCCCAACAGGATGGCGCCATCGAACAGCGTCGCCTGTTGTTCGCGGAACAGCAATTCGGCGGCCCGGGCGCGGAACGGATCGCGGTTGGCCGCGACCACGTGGCGGGCCAGGACGTGCGCCAATTGGTCAACGAACAGTGGTGGCACGCCGGCCGCGCCGTCGCGGAATATGTTGAGATAGGCCGCTTCCACCGTGCCGGCGGCGACCAGGCGGTCGCGAAAGTCCAACACCACCCGATAGTTCTCGATGGCGTCGGCATCGGCGATGGCCTTCAATTCGGTATCGCCGACCGTCAGGCGCGGATCTTCCATGAGGCGCCCGTAGAGCGCCAGTTCGGCGTCGCACGATTCGTCCACCGGCGCCACTTCCGGGCGCTGCCAATAGGCGCGCAGGAAATCGTCGGTGATCGCCAGGCGGCCCAAATCGTCGGTTTCCAGCAACCGGAAACCGCAATGCGGCCAAAGCTCAAGCAGGGGATCGGCGATGATGTGAGACCTCAGTTGTGACCGCTGATCTCGGCGTGCAGGGGCTTGGTTTCGTCGAACAGGTCCATTTGTTCCTGCGATGCCTTTTCTTGGTGTTTGTCCTTCCATTCCCCGTAGGGCATGCCGTAGACCGCTTCGCGGGCCTGGTCGTAATTGATCTCAACGCCGCGCACCTCGGCCTCCGCCATGTACCATTTCGACAGGCAGTTGCGGCAGAACCCGGCCAAATTCATGATGTCGATGTTCTGCGCGTCCGTGCGTTTCCGCAGGTGCTTGACCAGACCGCGGAAGGCCGCGGCTTCCAGTTCGATGCGGGTTTGATCGTCGATTTGATCGCTCATGGGAATATCTCCGAATTGCCTTCGCTGTCAGGGATGATATGGGGGGTGCGGCGGTGAATGACTAGCGCTCGATGGCCCGCCAGCCGATGTCGGTGCGGCAGAAACCCTCCGGCCAATCGATTTTGGCAACCGCGTCGTAGGCCTTTTTCTGGGCCTTGGCGACGCCCGGCGCCAGGGCCGTGACGTTCAGGACGCGGCCGCCGGTGGCCAGGATTTTGTCGCCCTCGGCCCTGGTGCCGGCATGGAAGACCACGGCACCGCCGGCTTC
Source organism: uncultured Magnetovibrio sp. (assembly GCA_964595005.1). Taxonomy (GTDB): domain Bacteria; phylum Pseudomonadota; class Alphaproteobacteria; order Rhodospirillales; family Casp-alpha2; genus UBA3470. The sequence continues at coordinate 3,138 of CAZQPC010000251.1, read as the reverse complement.
CGCCTCGGCGATGCCCTTGATCTCCGAGCCTTTCTCATAATGTCCGGGATAGCCCTGGGCGGCCATGACGACGGAGAGCGCGGCGTGGCGGCTCCATTTCAGTTCAACCTTGTCCAACTTGCCGGTGGCGGCGGCGAGCAGAACCTCCAGCAGGTCGCTTTCCAGGCGCATCATCAGGGCCTGGCATTCCGGGTCGCCGAAACGGCAGTTGTATTCGATCAGGCGCGGCCCCGTGTCGGTGATCATCAGGCCGGCGAACAAAACGCCCTTGTAGGGCATGCCGTCGGCGGCCATGCCTTGGATGGTCGGCTCGATGATCGTTTCCATGATCGTCCGGGCCATGGCCTTGTCGACCACGGGGGCCGGCGAATAGGCGCCCATGCCGCCCGTGTTGGGGCCTTCGTCGCCGTCAAAGACCGCCTTGTGGTCCTGGGCGGCGACCAGGGCGAACGCGTGTTCGCCGTCGACCAGGGCGAAGAAGCTGGCTTCCTCGCCGGTCATGAATTCCTCGATGACGACCTCGGCGCCGGCCTCGCCGAAGGCGTCCTCGGTCATGATGTGATCGATGGCCGCGTAGGCCTCGTTCTCGTTGCGGCAGAGGATCACCCCCTTGCCCGCCGCCAGGCCGTCGGCCTTGACGACGATGGGGGCGCCGTGGATGCGGATGTAGTCCTTGGCCGCGTCGCATTCATCGAAGCGCGCGTAATCGGCCGTCGGGATGTCGTATTTGGCGCACAGGTCCTTCATCAGGCCTTTTGATCCTTCGATCATGGCGGCTTTCGCGCTGGGCCCGAAGACCTTGATGGAGGCGGCGTCGAGCTTGTCGGCCAGGCCGGCGACCAGGGGGGCTTCCGGGCCGACGACGACCAGGTCGATCTTTGCCGATTTGGCGACGTCGACGATGGCCTGAATGTCATCGGCGGCGATCTCCAGACATTCGGCAACCTGGGCGATGCCGCCGTTGCCGGGCGCGCAATACAGCTTCTTCAACTTCTTTGACTTGGCGATGGCCCAGCACAGCGCGTGCTCACGGCCACCCGATCCAACCACCAGGACCTTCATCGGCGCATCTCCAAAATCATCCGGAGCGATCTTATTCGCTCTTGTACATGATCAGGTTTCTGTACGACCATACTGTAATCATGAACGCCGACCAGTCCACAGCAAACACCGACCATAATCTGCCGGAATTGAGCGTCGGCGAAATTTCCGCGGCCCTCAAGGCGACGGTCGAGGGCACCTTTCAGCGGGTCCGGGTGCGCGGCGAGGTGTCCGGGTTCAAGCGCGCCCCTTCGGGCCATCTCTACATGACCTTGAAGGACAAGGACGCGGTCCTGGATGCGGTCTGTTGGCGCGGCACGGCGGGGCGCCTGCGCATGTTGCCCGAAGACGGCCTTGAGGTCATCGCCACGGGGCGGCTGACCATTTATGCGGGGCGCTCGAAATACCAGATCGTCGTCGAAAGTTTCGAGGTCGCCGGCGAAGGTGCCCTGCTGAAACTTCTCGAGGACCGGCGCCGCCAACTGGCCGCCGAAGGCCTGTTCGACGAAGACCGCAAACGCGATTTGCCGTTCCTGCCCGGCGTCATCGGCGTTGTCACCTCGCCGGGCGGCGCGGTGATCCGCGATATCCTGCACCGTCTGGCCGACCGGTTTCCGCGCCATGTCCTGGTCTGGCCCGTGTCGGTGCAGGGCGACGGCGCCGCCGATCAGGTGGCCGCGGCCATCGCGGGCTTCAACGATTTCTCCGCCGACGGTCCGGTGCCGCGCCCCGACGTGTTGATCGTCGCCCGCGGCGGCGGCAGCGTCGAGGACCTCTGGGCCTTCAACGAGGAAATTGTCGTGCGCGCCGCGGCGGCCAGCACCATCGCGCTGATTTCCGCCGTCGGCCATGAGACCGATACGACCCTGATCGACTTCGCCGCCGATCAGCGCGCGCCGACGCCAAGTGCCGCCGCCGAGATGGCGGTGCCCGTGCGCCACGAACTGCGGGCCCAGGTGATGGACGGCGGCAGCCGCCTGGTCAGCGCCGTCAACCGGCGCGTGTTCGATGGCCGCACCCGGGTCGATGGCCTGGTCCGCGGCCTGCCCGATCCCCGCCGCCTGGTCGAAACCTCGGCGCAGCGTCTCGATGATTGGGATGAGCGCCTGCGCAACAGCTTGGGCGTCGGCCTGCAGGCCCGGCGCCGCGACCTGGCCGCCGCCGTGGCGCGCTTGAGAAAACCCGACCACATCATTCGCGCCGGCGCAGAGCGGGTGGTGCTGGAGACCCGGGCCCTGGACGGCGCCATGCGCGGCCTGTTGAAAGACCGCGCGGCGCGCCTTGCAGAAGCCTCGGCTCTTTTGGAGAGCTATTCCTACGAACGTCTGTTGGAGCGCGGCTTCGCCCTGGTCACCGGCGCCGACGGCGCCCCCATCGCCTCGGTCGCGGGCGTCGCCGCCGGCGACAACGTCGGTTTGCGGTTCAGCGATGGCTCGGCCCAGGCGACGGTGACCGGCGTCGGCGGCGCGATCGGCACACCGGCGGTCAGCGTACCGCCCGCAGCCAAGAAGCCGGCCGGCAAACGCAAACCGAAAGCGCCCGACGCGCGTCAGGGCAAGCTTCTGTGACAGGGCGCCAAACAACTGTTCCAAACACTTCCTCCCCCTTGATGGGGGAGGATAGGTGGGGGTGTGACCCCGAAAGGGGGAGAAAAGTTCTCTCCGCGCCAGAAGGCCCGCCTGGCCGCCCCACCCCATTCCACCCAAGTGACACCCTCGCCCGGTCGTCTGCATGGCGACCGATACTTGTGCTTATCACACTGCAAGTTCCTCGGGTGTCATTCCCGCGAAAGCGGGAATCCAGGAAACGCGCCGCTGAGCCCGCCGCCCTGGATTCCCGCTTTCGCGGGAATGACGTCGAAGGTTCCGTTGGCGCATTCCAATCCGATGATCAAAACTCTTCCCGATTCAGTGGAGGAAGGGATTGGTGAACGGCGGAGCGAAATTCGCAGGCTTTCTGATCGTCGTTCTTGCCGGTTTCGATGCCGCCGCCTGCACCATCCCCCTGCAGGGCCAGGCCGTGCAGGGCGGGTTGGTCATCGGCCGGGCACCGCCGGGCGCCGAGGTCAAGGTGGACGGCCGCAAGGTGCGGGTTTCG
>CAZQPC010000250.1:0-8068 GCA_964595005.1 uncultured Magnetovibrio sp. | reverse complement strand
AAGCGCCGCCTTGCAGATGAGGTTGCGGCGCTTTTTGCCGACACCGCCGGTGTTGAGGTGTTCAGAGACCGGGAGTGGGCCGTCAGCAACAAATGGCTGAACGCAGTGTTCTTCGCCGACCGGATTTCCCGCGATGCGTTCTTGAACGAAACATCAGATCGCGCCATTCATACCCGGCCCTGCTGGGACTTGCTGGCCGATCTTTCCATATATCAGGCGGCACCCCGGTCCGGTGACTTGGCGGCGGCACGCGCCACTGTTTCCCGTATCGTCACGCTGCCCAGCAGCCCGCAAATGTTGGCCAATGGAAAAGGCGGCGGAAATGGCTGACGGCAAGGTCATCGTCATCGCCGAAGCCGGGGTCAATCACAACGGGGATATGGCCATGGCCCGCCAACTCGTCGATGTGGCCGCCGACGCCGGTGCCGATTATGTAAAATTTCAGACTTTCAAGGCCGACCGGTTGGCATCAGGAAATGCCGAAAAAGCCGCATACCAACAAGCGACAACCGGCCGGCAGGAAAGCCAGCAAGACATGCTGCGCAAACTGGAATTGTCTGAGCTGCACCATGTCGAACTGAAGGCATATTGTGGAGAGCGCGGCATCGGTTTTCTATCGACGCCGTTTGATGAACAAAGCGCCGACTTTCTCGTTGGTCTTGGCGTCGATCGGCTGAAGACACCGTCCGGCGAAATCACCAACCTGCCCTATCTGGAACATATCGGTTCGCTGGGAACGCCGGTCATCATGTCGACGGGCATGAGTGATCTGGAAGAGGTCCGCGACGCCGTGAGGTCCTTGGAAGCCGGCGGCTGCACCGATATCCATCTGTTGCATTGCTTGACGAACTATCCGGCCGATCCGGCGGAGGCAAACCTGAGGGCGATGGTGACCATGGCCGGGGAATTCGGCTATCCGGTCGGATATTCGGACCACACACCGGGCGTCGCCGTCGCCATCGCCGCCGTCGCCCTGGGCGCGACAATCATTGAAAAGCATTTCACATTGGATCGCGGACTGCCCGGACCTGATCACAGTGCGTCCCTGGAGCCCGGTGAATTAAGCCGGTTGATCAAGGAGGTTGAAATTGCCACGTCGGCCTTGGGGAACGGCGAAAAGGTGCCGGCGCCCAGCGAAATGGCAATCAAGACAGTGGCGCGGAAGAGTATCGTTGCCGCTGAAGGACTTCGTGCCGGCGATGTTTTCTCGGCTCGCAATCTTACCGTTAAGCGCCCGGGCAGCGGTCTGGCCCCCGGTAAGATAAATTCCCTATTCGGAAAAAAGGCGCGGGTCGACATTCCCGCCGACACAATCCTTACCGAGGATATGATCGCGTGAAAACCATCGGCGTCGTCACCGGCACGCGGGCCGACTATGGCATCTATCGACCGGTGCTTCGAGCCATTGAGCAAAGCCCGGACTTGGACGTGCGACTGCTGGTCTGCGGTGCGCATTTGTCCTCAACCTTTGGAAACACCGTTGAAGAAATTGAGCATGATGGGTTCGCCATTGCAGAACGGCTGCGAACATTGGAGGCGGACGATTCCCCTGCCGGTATTACCCGCTCCATGAGCAATGGTCTCAAAATGTTCGGCAACGCCTTCGCGAGATTTCAGCCGGACATTCTTCTGGTCCTTGGAGACCGCTATGAAATGTTCGCCGCCGCCGCCGCTGCATTGCCTTTCAATGTCTCGATCGCCCATATCCACGGCGGCGAAGTGACCGAAGGCGCCATGGATGAAGCATTTCGCCATGCGATTACCAAGATCAGTACGCTGCATTTCGCGACAACTCAGGAATACGCCGCCCGAATCCGGCAGATGGGTGAAAATCCCGATTGTATCTTCGTGACCGGCGCGCCGGGGCTGGATAATATTCAGACCGTCAGAATGATGACCTTGCATGAACTGGAGGCTGATCTGGGCTTGAGCCTGACGCCGGCGCCATTGTTGGTGACCTTTCATCCGGAAACGCTCGATTATCAAAATACGGAAGCAAAAATCGCCAATCTCCTTTTGGCCCTCGAACAGATAAACCGGCCCATTATCATCACGCATCCCAATGCCGATACCTACGGCCGCATCATCATTGACAGTATCGATGCATTTGCGTCGGCCCGCGCCAATGTTTGTGCCGTGGCCAGCCTGGGTACGGACCGATATTTCTCTCTGATGGCGCATGCGGCGGTCATGGTCGGCAACTCCTCGAGCGGCATTATCGAAGCGGCCAGTTTCAAGCTTCCCGTGGTCAATATCGGAACGCGCCAAAAGGGCCGAATTCGGGCGTCAAATGTAATTGATGTGAATTGTTTGGCCGACGATATTCTGTCCGCAATTGAGATGACGCTGAGTGAAGCTTTTCGCGCCGGACTTGCAGATTTGCAAAATCCCTATGGCGACGGCAATGCGGCAGGAAAAATTGCCCGTGTCTTGGCCGAACGATCCAAGGCTTCCTGGGCGGGCGGAAGACCCTTTTTCGACCTGACGGCAGAAACATCGGCGGTGGAACATTAAGATGAAAGTGGTGTCCGCCAATGGATGATCAATCCATTGTACTGCTCACCAAGGCGGACCGGTTTTCCGCGGATTGCGCGGAAATCGCAGCGCGAACGTTTGGCCAGCGCCTGACGATTTTCAGCGATCAGGTCGGCGCGCCCTTTCCTCTTCATCGCGGCATGTTTCCCGTTGCCGGGATTATATCATTTCTAAGCCCTTGGATCGTGCCCCGCTGGGCGCTCGAGGCTTGCGGTTTTGCCATAAATTTTCATCCCGGGTCTGCCGCCTATCCCGGCATCGGATGTTACAATTTCGCCATTTATGAAGGCGCTGAGATGTACGGTGCCGTTTGTCATCACATGGAGCCAACCGTGGATACCGGAGCGCTTATCGCCGAAGCTCAGTTCCCCGTCATGCCCGACGAAAGTGTGGCATCCCTAAAACTTCGAACGATGATCGCTATGAACGGATTGTTCGCAGAGATTGTCGACCTAATCGCCGCAAACCAAACACTGCCGCAATTGGAACGCCACTGGAGTCGTCGACCGTTTACCCGGAAAGAGTTGAACGAGCTTTGTATTATTGATCCCGAGATGGATGATCTCGAAAAATCGAACCGTATTCGGGCGACAACTTTCCCTGGGTATCCGGGACCGGTCTTGCGCCAGCCTGACGGTTCCTTTGCGCCAGTCGAAATCCCTGACCGTCTTCCTATTGCGTGAGGCTGAAAATTTTTGGTCTTTCACACTCGGTACCCTTCAACGCAGCCAAAACTTGGGTGACAAATGGCGCGCGAACCGCATCATAGGAAGACTACCGGGCCGGTGACACAGAATTCCGACTCCATTCAGATTGGCTTTTTCGGTGGCGGCGAACAAGCTCTTGCCGCCCTCATCGCCTTGGCCGGCAGGCCAGAGTATACCATCAGTTTCATCCACCCACGGATCCCCGATGACGTCATTGTCACGGAGTTCGCCCGCCGTCATTTAATCGCCGTCATGCCGGTTGATAACGTGAATTCGAAAGCAGGCTTAGGATTTATCCGCGACCAAGATATGGATCTTATGTTGAGCATCAACTGTAAGCAGATTTTCAAACCGGACCTTCTCTCACTGCCGCGTTTGGGTGCAGTCAATTTACACAATGGCATGTTGCCTCGCCAAAGGGGTGGCGGTGGTGCATATGCCGGCATGATAAACGGAGAGACGTGCGGCACGACATTGCATTTTATTGACCAGGGAATTGACGATGGAGACATCATCATTCAGCGCCCTGTCGATGTTACGGCGGACATGACAATGGGCGATCTTCAAAGGAAATTCATCGCCCATACGCCGACGCTTGTAATTGACGCACTTGAAAAAATCATAGGGGGAAACCTTGTTCGGACATCCCAGAAGCAATCTCAATATTATTATGTGCCCGCGAAGCCCGAATGGGATGAACTTATCGACTGGACGCTTCCTACAGACGCGATTTATGACCGTTTTCGGGCCCGTACACCCGGGCCTGACAGCTTTTTCATTTTCAAGAACGAAATGATCTACGTCACGAAGATCGAACTCGAACCTAAACTCCTCGCCCATACAAACGCCCCCGGCCAAGTTCTGCAGCGCTCCCGCGAAAAAGGCGTCTTGGTCAAAACCGGAGACACTGGAATTTGGGTCAATACTATTCTCCGGCAGGGGACCGAAGAGGAGACCATACCCACGTTCCCCATCGGATCGATGTTGGCTCAGAATATCCACAAGAAAGTTTTCGAATTGGAGAAGCGATTGTCAAGATTAGAGCTAGAATTTGACAAGAAATAGTTCAGTTTAGGGACAGTAGGCAGTCAAACCATTATGTGTGCTAATCCCGTCGATACTATTAGAACATGATCGTAATAATAGACACTGGAGTCGCGAACCGTTATTCGATCCACAATGCGTTTAGTTACATTGGATGTGACGTCATCGTGTCGTCGAAACCGAAGGACATAGAACAAGCCGACAAGTTGGTGTTTCCTGGCGTTGGCGCCTTTGCGCTGGGCATGCAGTCGCTAAAGGACCGCAATTTGATTCCGGTCCTCAATGAACAAGTTCTTGTCCATCATAAACCGATTCTCGGCATATGCCTGGGGTTTCAAATGATGGCAGAGGCCAGCCAAGAAGATGGGCCTTGCGCGGGTCTGGGATGGGTACCTGGCGAGGTTCAAGGCCTGTCGCCGGAAGACCCTAAATTGAAAGTCCCACATGTTGGCTTCAATACCGTCCGCCCACGGGGCCAGTCAGTTCTTCTGGGCAAGACACAAACCGAGACGGATTTCTATTTTGTCCACAGCTACCATTTGGTTACAGATCCCGACATCGTTGCAGGCACCGCTTCTTACGGAAACGAAATTGTCGCCATCATCGAACATGAAAACATCTATGGCGTACAGTTTCATCCCGAGAAGAGTCAGTCATCCGGGTTGGACCTATTACGACGGTTCTCTGAGGTTTCCTGACAGGTCCGAACTTAAATAGATGCTCAAGAAACGGATGATATTATGTCTGCTGGTGCGTAATGATGGCGTCTTTTGCAATAGTCGCGGGTTCAAATTGCAGCCCATCGGCGAACTTCCCTGGATCATTCAATATTTGAACTTTGCGGCGATTGATGAACTGGTTTTGCTGAACGTTGATCGCTCGGAGAAGGACATTGAGGCATTTGCCACCCACATGCGCGAGTTGGCAAAATTTTGTTTCGTTCCCATCAGTGCAGGTGGCGGGGTCAAATCAGTCCGCGATTTTGAAACGCTCCTAAACTCAGGCGCCGATAAGGTTGTCGTCAACACCCATGGCTATCAACAACAAGATCTGATCTCCGAAGCCGCCCGTACATTTGGCCGTCAGTGCGTCGTTGTGTCCATCGACGCCAAGCGTCAGGGCGATGGTTGGGTCGTGGCGATCGAGAACGGTGGAAACACGCTTGGGGTTTCTGTCGCGGAGTGGGCCCAGGAAGTGGAAACCCGGGGTGCCGGAGAACTGTTTTTGACGTCCATTGACCGCGATGGTGCCGGAACGGGATACGACATTGATCTCATTCGCCACGTCAATGATCTGGTCAATATCCCCGTTATCGCGTCCGGCGGCGTGGGCGATTTCGAACACCTTGTGGAAGGCATTGAGCAGGCCGACGCGTCGGCCGTATCGGCGGCAAATATTTTCCACTACATCGGCGAAGGCTTGACGCAGGCGAAAGGGTACATTGGCAAAAATCGGCTCGACTTTCCCGTTTGGCGCTTTATGTAAACGAACTGTGACTGAGGAGATAGTTGTGGAACGGAGCATCAAGGCGGGCGGTTCAAATCTGGGCATGTATTTTTGCACGACCTGCACACATCCCAACACCAGACCACGTATCGAATTTGATGAGAACGGCCGGTGCAATGGCTGCGTCCGCGCCGACGAAAAACAGGCAATTGACTGGAGCCGGAAGGAAGAAGAATTTCGCGCCGTCGCACATGAAATCGTCAGCCGCAGCCCTGACAGGGAATACGACTGCGTCATTCCCGTCAGCGGCGGCAAAGACAGCACGTTTCAGACTTGGTACGCGATCGAAAAATTGGGCCTTAATCCTCTTTGCGTGAACATCTCACCGTACCTGCCGACGCCAATAGCCCAGCACAATTTGCGCAACATTGCGGAAAACCTGGATGCGGACGTTTTGAGTTGGATTCCCAATCAAACGGTATTCAGTCAATTGACCCGTATTTGTTTTGAAAAGTACGGAGACCCGTATGTGCCGTTCTTGTATCTTTTGTTTGCCAACATAACGAAAATTGCCCTGGAGAAGAAAATTCCTCTCATTCTCTACGGAGAAAACGGTGAGAAAGAATATGCGGGTTCCAGCAAGAAAGAATTTACGGAGCTGGATAACGATGGCGTCGAAGCCCGGATTAAAAGTGACAAGCGTGACTTTCTGCCGCCGGAGCGTTGGACAGAATGGGGATTTTCCGAGGCTCAGATCCGACCTTACGTCGATCCGGACGATACCAAAATGGCCGATATTGGCCTACAGCGGTTGTTTTTCAGTGATTTTACGGCCTGGACCAACAACTTTCATCTGCATGTTGCCCTGAATGTTGTGGGCGGCTTCGAGATGACTGAAACCAGGGGCGCTGGAACTTTTACCTTCGGGTATGCGACTGACGACGACTTGTACGACATATACATCTGGCTGCTGTGGCCGAAGTTCGGTTTTGGTCGCGCTACAAAGTACACATCGAAAGACATTCAAGAGGGCAAGATCACCCGCGAAAACGCCTTGCAGCTTGTGCGTGACTACGACGGCGAATTTCCCTGGGGCGCGCTTGACCGGTTTCTCGAGAAGACGGGCCTAAGTGAAACAAAATTCTGGGAAGTGGTCGGTCACCAGATTGGAGATGAAAAGAACCTACGGCGCGAGGCAGAAAAATTCGATACAGATATGAAAATTCCGGCGTGGGAAAAAATTGACGATCGGCATTGGCGGCTGCGGAATTCCCTCCACGGGGTTGAACGAATACTTGAGCTTCCTCTGAAACGGCCATCCGGGAATGTGGACCCTCTCGCGGCAGGCAATCGGCCAAATTAACAGGCTGACGCCTTGATACCATCATTGAACCTCTAACAGATGTTTCGAAACCCTCTGCGCCCTTTTAGCCTGCTCTCGGAACCGTCGAGTCAATTTTATTCCAGACTTGACGACAAGGCGGCGGCAATATCGGTAGTCTCGGTGGAGCGAATCTTTCGTTCCAGCCAAGTATTTGCGCGACTGTCCGCTATTCTTGGGAAATACTTGGGCGACAATGAACGGGCGGTTTTAGCCTTGAAAAAGGGCATGAATATCGCCGTTGAATCTCGTTTGAGAGTAATGGCGTTGCGTGCTGATCCTCCGGCCGATTACGGGTTTGGCAGCATTCCATTGCCTGATGGAAATCATCCTTTGGACGCCTATCTCGCCGCGGACCTGCTGCTTGATGCACCGACAGTGCCGACGAGTGATCGCATTTGGCATATGATTGAGGTATTTTGTTTGGGTGCCGGTGTTGTTGCCAGAAGTATTTGGATATTGGCGCGATTTGGCAGGTTACGCGCGGAACATCGTCGGTGCCGATTGTTGGTGCTAAATGCATGGCCCGAATCAAGATGGATCACGATCGAACAAGCATTTCAGAAGTTTGCCAATTTCGAACGGGGAGATCTGATCGCCGAGGTTAATGAGAGTGAACTCGCGGTTTTTAGTAGTATCCCGACCATTGAGCCAAAAAAACTTCACGTCGCCATAGGGCCTTGGGTAAGAGCGGCTGTCGGCGGCAGCATTCATATTGCCGTGGTCGCCTTTTGGATCGCGTTGACCGGAGGCCGGGATAGCCGCATAGTCGAAGGTGCCGCGCAATGTATTCGAATAGCAAACCGGCTACTTGATGTACGACGATTGACGTCCGCCGTTCATTTCGAAACTTGCGTCGACAATGTAGAATATGATTATCGACATATCCTGGTCGGCGCTTTGGGGTCAGGTTTGATGGCACGTTGGCCCCATTCGGAAATGGACGGTCCCGGAT
>CAZQPC010000249.1:5939-8102 GCA_964595005.1 uncultured Magnetovibrio sp. | reverse complement strand
CACGGCCATGTCGATATCTTCCGGCGCCGCCGTGCGGGCCTGGGCGACCGAACAGCCGATGTTGCAGATGGCCGCCACGGCGCGTTGCGCGATGAAGCCGGGCGTGTCGCCGATCACCGTCGCCGGCACCTCGCCGCCGCCCAATAGGCCATGGGCCGCGGCGGCAACATCGGCCTTGGTGACCGCCGTTTTCATCAGCGTGCGGCGTTTTTCAAGGCCGAACACCGTATCCACGGCGATGACGCGTTCGGCGTCCAGGCCTTCGCTGACGGCGCAATCGGTGGCGTCGCCGCCGATCGGCGTCACCAGGATGAGCGCCTCGGCGCTCGGCTGATCGCCATTTTCCACGTCCGCGCCGGCGGCCCGGGCGACGGCCTTCAAGGCGGCCGCCGCGTCCGGTTCCGCCTGAGATATCCAGACCGGGCGGCCGTCAAAGGCCGGTGCCGGGGTCTCCTCATCGACTTGCGCCTTGCCGTCTTCGTAGGCGTAAAAGCCCTGCCCCGATTTGCGGCCCAGAAGCCCCGCATCCAACTGCATCTGCATGAGCGTCGCCGGGCGATATCTCGGTTCATGGTAGAACTGTTCATAAATCAGATTGGTGGCCGGATGGGTGACGTCGACGGCGGTCAGGTCCATCAATTCGAAGGGCCCCATGCGAAAGCCGATGGCGTCGCGGCAGATGCGGTCGATGTCGGCGTAAGCGGCGACACCGTCGCTGGCGATGTGGGCGCATTCGATGTTGTAGCCGCGGCCGACCTGGTTGACCAGGAAGCCGGGCGCGTCCTTGACGTGGACCGGGGCGCGGGTCATCCGCTTGCCAAGGCCCATCAGCACCTGGGCGACATGCGGCGCCGTGCGCACCCCGTCGATGACCTCGACCAGCTTCATCAACGGTACCGGATTGAAGAAGTGCATGCCGGCGACCCGTTCGGGCCGGGTGCACGCGGCGGCGATGGTGGTCACCGACAGCGACGACGTGTTCGACGCGATGATGGTGTCATCACTGACCGCCGCTTCGATGTCGCGGAACACGATGTTCTTGATATCCAGGTTTTCGACCACCGCCTCGATGACGATCTGACAGGGCGCGAAGCCGGCGATGGCGCCGACGACGTTGATATTGGCGACGGCGGCCAAGGCGTCTTCTTCCGCCATGCGGCCCTTTTCGACGTTGCGCATCAGCATCTTTTCAACGAAGCCGGCGGCCTCCTTGGCGGCGTCTGCGTTGGTGTCGAACAGCAACACCTTACAGCCGCCGGCGGCGGCCACCTGGACAATGCCGCGGCCCATGGCGCCGGCGCCGGCGACACCGAGAATGAGATCGTCGCTGTTGGGATCGATAGTCATATGTCGGTTCCTTATTTACCCTTGAATTCAGGTCGGCGTTTTTCGATGAAGGCCTGCATGCCTTCCTTCTGGTCTTCCGAATCAAACAATATTTCGAAGGCCTTGCGCTCCAAAATGAGGCCCGTCTCCAACGACGAATCCATGCCCGCATTGACCACTTCCTTGGTCAGCTTGACGGCCAGCGGCGGCATGCGGGTGATCTTCCGGGCCACCTGGATGGCGCGTTCCTCCACTTCCGCGTCCGGCACCACCTCACTGACCAGGCCCATTTCCAGCGCATCGCGCGCCGCCACCATGTCGGCGGTCAACAGCATCATATTGGCCCGGTATTTGCCGACGCCGCGGACCAGGCGCTGGGTACCGCCGCCGCCGGGGATAATGCCGACGCGGATTTCCGGTTGCCCGAACTGGGCCCCTTCACCGGCGATGATGATGTCCGTGCTCATGGCGATCTCACAACCGCCGCCAAGCGCGAAGCCGTTGACCGCGGAGATAATCGGTTTCGGGCACGCGCTGATGATGCGCCACATGCGCCGGGCGTCCATGAGGCTCCAGTCCACCGTTCCCTTGGTCGACAGCTCCTTCAGATCGGCGCCGGCGATGAACACCTTCTCATTGCCGGTGATGATGATGACCCGCACCTCGTCGTCGGCGGTCAGCGCCTCGAAATGATCGCACAGTTCATCGCGGACCGCCGTCGACAGCGCGTTCATGGCGTCCGGGCGGTTCATGCGCAACAGCGCCACATGATCTTCGGGTCGTTCCAACAGGACCAGGGACATGGTCAACTCCTTAGCTCAGGTTATTCTTCACCAG
>CAZQPC010000249.1:0-5929 GCA_964595005.1 uncultured Magnetovibrio sp. | reverse complement strand
CAGCGCCTATTGCGGCGCCGCCATCATCAGCCAATCCACGGCGACTGCGCCGTCCGGACCGGCGAACACGGGGTTCAGGTCCAATTCGACGATATCCGGATTGGCCAGGGCGAAATCCGACAGGGCGCATAGGGTATCGATTAGTTTCCGTTTATCAACAGGCGCCACACCCCGGACGCCGTCCAACATGGCGGCGCCGGCCAACTGATCCAGCATCATTTTCCCGTCGCCGGGGCTGACCGGTGCCTGGGCAAAGGCCACGTCCTTCAGCACTTCGACGAAAACACCGCCCAAACCGACCATGAGCACCGGCCCGAAAGCGGGGTCGCGGCGCAACCCCAGCACTATCTCCGTGGTCGGCGGCGCCATGGCCTGGACCAACAGGCCGTGGATTTCCGCATCGGGCGCCCGGCTTCCGACACTGTCCAGAATTTCATCCGCCGCCACCCGCACTTCGTCCGCATCGGCCAGCCCCAGGCGCACGCCACTGACATCCATCTTGTGGAGGATGTCGGGTGATTCGATCTTTACGGCGACGGGATAACCAAGACGCTCCGCGGCATTGACCGCCGCCTCGCGATCGTTCGCCAGCTGACAATCAACAACAGGCACGCCGGCATCCTTGAGGCGTTGCCAGGCTTCCACGGACGGCACAACTGCGGCCTCACTGGACACCACTTCCGGGCCGGGAAAGAAATCGGGCCCTGGTGACGCCAATATCCGTTGCCGGGCGTCGTTGAAGGCGACCAACCCGGCGGCCGCATCGACAACCCGTTCGGTGCCGTCGATCAGACATATCCCCGCGTCGCGCAATTCCGGCAACGCCGCCGGCGGGGCCTCAATCCAACACACGATAAACGGCTTCTTGGTGTTCCGTTTGATTTCCTTGAAGACATCGACAAGCAGATCCGCATACCCGTGCATGAGCTGTATCCAGACCACGCCGACGTGAATTTCCGGATCTGCCATCACCAGCCGGACGCTTTCCGTCAGAATTTTCGGATCGGCCAGAAATTGCCCGGTGATATCGACGGGATTTCCCACGGCGCCGAATTCGGGCAATACATCCGACAGCTTATCCTTTGTCGCTTGACTTAAGTCCGGGACGTTCAAGCCCAATTCCTCGGCGCGGTCCGCCATCAACACCCCGGCGCCGCCCGATTGGGGGATCAGCGCAATGCCCTTGCCGCCGGGAATGCCGCAATGGGTGAACGCGGAGACCAGGTCCAGCATGTGGGCTTCATTGCGGGCCCGGATGACGCCGCGTTGGCGGGCGACCCCGTCAAACACCGCGTCCTCGCCGGCCAGGGAACCCGTATGCGACGCCGCGGCACGAGCCCCGGCGGACTTGCGGCCAACCTTCACGGCGACCAGGGGCTTGCCGGCGCGCACGGACTTGTCGGCCAGTTCCACCAGTTGGCGCCCGTTACCGATGCCTTCCAGGTAGGCGCTGGCGACCCGAATGCGATCGTCGTCCATGGCCACACTGAGAGCTTCCATGAGGGTGATGTCGATCTGGTTGCCGGTGTTGACGAAATAGCCGATGCCGATGCCGCGCGAGCGCGCCAGGGCGGCGATGCCGGTGCCAAAGGCGCCGGACTGGCTGGCGAAGGCGACGGGCCCCGGTTCGGGCGGTTCATCCGCGTATTGGGAGAAGGTCGCCGGCATGCGCTCAAATGAATTAATGAGCCCCAGGTTGTTGGGGCCGCAAACCCGGATACCATTGGCCCGGGCCACTTCCATCAGTTCCACTTCCCGGGCCCGCCCGACATCGCCCATTTCGCCGAAGCCCGAGCTGAACAGAACGGCGACCGGCGTTCCCTTGCGGCCCAACGCCGCCACGGCTTCCGTTGCCCGCGCCGCTGCCACGGCAACCACGGCCATGTCTGGCGCTTCCGGAAGCGACGCGATGTCCGGATAGCAGGTCAGGCCGTGGATCTCATCGTATTTCGGGTTGACCGGATAAATGGCGCCCGCATAGCCGTCGCGGCGCAGAAAATGCAACGGCCGGCCGTTCAGCTTGTTGGCGTCCGGCGAAGCGCCGATGATGGCGATGGATTTCGGCGAGAGCAGCGCCCGGATGGGGTCTCGCCTTGGGCCCGGCATCGAATTTGGTTTCGGATTTGGCATGGATCGGGACGGCCTTTTGAAGCGGTGGAATATCAGTATATTATTATTTCGCAATGCGAAATACTGTTTTGAAATTTGACGACGCTATAATGCTGTGTCATGTTCGATTGTCAACCCTCCGACATTTTTAGCATTGAAACGGCCGCATCAGATCATGGGATTTCGAAAGAACACGGCCCTCGCCATGGCCGGCAAAGGCGCCGAGGACCGGCAATTCGTGCGCGCCCTGGCCCGCGGCCTGGAGCTGTTGAACGCGTTTCAAGCCGACGACCGGGGCCTCAGCAATGCGCAGTTGGCGAAGCGCACAGGGTTTCCGAAACCCACCGTGTCGCGCCTGACCTTCACGCTGATGTCGCTGGGTTATCTGCATCTGGACGATGACAGCGGACGCTACTCCCTGCATCCGCATATTCTGTCGCTGGGCTTCCCGGTGCTGCGCCAACTGTCGATCCGCGACGTCGCCAGGCCGATGATGGAAGACCTGGCCCATGCTTGCGGCGGTGCCGTCGCCCTGGCCGTGCGTGACGGCGTCAACATGATCGTCATTGAGCGGGCCCGCCATCCCGCCATGTCGCGGGTTCCCTTGGATATCGGGATCGGCCGGGAACTGGCGACGACGGCGCTCGGGCGCGCCTATCTGGCGGCGCTGAACGACAGCGAACGCACGGAACTCTTTGGCGACCTGGCCGCACACTACGGCGAACAGTGGCCGGGTATTTCCGATGCCGTCAATGAAGCCCTTATCTTGTTCGCGGCGCATGGCTATACGGCCTCCGCCGGCAACTGGGTGCCCGACTACAATGCCGTCGGCGTTCCCTTGCGGCTGCGCGACGGTACCTGCCTGGCCTTCAACTGCGGCGGATCGGAGAGCCGGATCGGCGTCGATGACCTGCCGGAACTCGGCGAACGGCTGGTTGAGATGGTGGCGGCGCTGGCGAAAACTCAGGATTTGGCGGTTTAAGGATCAGAGAAGATGACCATGAGAGCGATCGTATGCGAACAATGGGGCGGCCCGGAGAAACTGGTGCAGCGCGATATCGATCCGCCGGCGCCGGGCCCCGGAGAGGTTCGTTTGAAGGTCTCGGTGGCGGCGGTCACGTTCGTTGATCTGTTGATGCCGCAAGGCAAATACCAGGTCAAACCGGACCTTCCTTTCACACCGGGATCGCACGCCGCCGGTGAGGTGGTTGAGATCGGCAGCGATGTGACGACCGTTAGGGTCGGCGATCGCATCTACGGCTACGCCTCATGGGGCGCCCTGGCGGAACAGATGATCGTCGCCGAAGATGCCTGTTTCGTATTGCCCGACGGCGTCGACAACGTGGTCGGCGCGGCCTACGGGAACGGTTACGCCACGTCCCTGCACGCGCTTCAGGACCGGGCCCGGTTGCAGCCCGGCGAAACCCTGCTGGTACACGGCGCCGGCGGCGGTGTCGGGCTGGCCGCCGTCGATTTGGGCCGGGCCATGGGGGCGCGGGTGATCGCCACGGCGCGCGGCGCCGAAAAGGCAAAGGTTCTGAAGGAATACGGCGCCGAGGCCGTCATCGACTACACCGAAGGCCCCTTCAAGGACGCCGTCAAGGATCTGACCGGCGGCCGCGGCGCCGACGTTATCTATGATCCGGTCGGCGGCGACGTCTTCGACCAGTCGCTGCGCTGCATCAACTGGGGCGGCCGGTTGTTGGTGGTCGGCTTTGCCGGCGGCACCATCCCGACGGCGCCGGCCAACCTGCCGCTTCTCAAGGGCTGCGCCATCGTCGGCGTCTCCCTGGGCGGCTATCGGCAGCGTGACCCTGGGGCCGTCCGGGGCCTGCACGACACATTGCTGCAGTGGATTTCGGCGGGCCGCATCAACCCGCGGATCGCGGCGCGCTATGCGCTGGAGAATACGGCCGACGCCCTGAACGCCATGGTCAACCGCGAAACCATCGGCCGGGTTGTCGTCACCATCGATTGAGCCACGGAGCACCCCGCCCATGATCAAGCTAGAGACCAACGGCCCGGTGACAACCCTGACCTTGAACCGGCCGGAAAAGCGCAATGCCATCAATGGCCAGATGATCGACAGCCTGCTGAGCGCCATCGCGGCCGCCGAAGCGGACAACCAGTGCCGTGTCCTGGTGCTGACCGGTACCGGTGGCCATTTCGCCGCCGGCCGGGATTTGGGCGATGCCAGCGCGGCGACGCCGCTGGCCGATGTGATGGACTATGACGAGGCCTATACATCGATCTTCGAGATGTTGCGCAGATCGGCGAAACCTTCCGTCGCCGTGGTCCAGGGCTACGCCGTGGCGGGCGGCTTCACCTTGGTCATGGGATGTGATTTCGTCCTCGCCGACCGCCAGGCCCAGTTCGGTGCCCTGGAAATGCGGGGCGGCTTCCCGGCCGCCGTCAACACCGCCATCCTCAGCCATCTGGTCGGCCCGCGCCAGGCGCTGGAACTATTGCTTTCGGCCGAGTTGTTTGACGCCGATCACCTCCATCGCATTGGGCTGATCAATAAGCTTGCGGACGATGCGGCGGAACTTACCGCCGCGGCGGCGGCTTTCACCGAATCCCTGGCGGCCCTGGATCCCATGGCCGTGAAACTGACCAAGGAAACCCACCGCGCGGCCTCGACCATGCCGATTGCCGAAGCCCTGGTCATGGCCAAACAATTAAACACCCTGCTGATGACCTCAGGGAAGATCGACGACGCCGCGGCGCATTTTGAAAATTCCCGGGCAACGGCGGCGCAAGATTCGTGAAAATTTTGATTCCGCTGTAATAACCATCACATCCATGACCTATTAAAACCCTTAAAATCAGCGGGTTCCGTGGAAATCGGCCGGGAAACTTGCGCCGGAATCCCTTGCGGAATATGGTTAACAGGCTTCCGTGAGAGATGAAGGGGCGGTGCATGCGCGTACTTCTTGTTGAAGACGACCCGACAACCCAGCAAAGCGTCACCATGATGTTGGAATCGGCAGGAATGGTGGTCGATGCCACCGACCTCGGCGAGGACGGTCTCGATTTGGGCAAGCTCTATGATTACGACATCATGGTGTTGGATCTGATGTTGCCGGACATGGACGGCATGGACGTGCTGCGGCGGCTGCGCGATGCACGGGTCAAGACGCCGGTGTTGATCCTCTCGGGGCTCACGGAATCCGAAAACAAGGTCAAGGGCCTTGGTACGGGTGCCGATGACTACCTGACCAAGCCCTTCAATAAGGACGAACTGATCGCCCGCATTCAGGCCATCGTCCGTCGTTCGCAAGGCCATTCACAATCGATCATCGGCACCGGCCGGTTGGCCGTCAACCTGGACGCCCAGACGGTCGAAGTGGACGGCCAATCGATCCACCTGACCGGCAAGGAATACGGCATCCTGGAACTTCTCAGCCTGCGCAAGGGAACGACCTTGACCAAGGAGATGTTCCTCAACCATCTTTATGGCGGCATGGATGAACCGGAATTGAAGATTATCGACGTGTTCATCTGCAAGCTCAGGAAGAAGCTGTCGACCGCCACCGGTGGCGACAACTATATCGAAACCGTGTGGGGCCGGGGCTATGTGTTGAAAGACCCCGAAGAGGTCGAGGAAAAGGCACGGGCGAACGCCTAAATCGGATCACGTTTAGACGGCATCTGCTCTAGACGTCTCGCCGCGGCGTCATCTCATCAAAGATTGCGTTTGTAGATGCCGCGTTGTCCGGGCACGGGGGTGAATTTTTCCGTGATTCCAATCACCGTCCCGGCGCCACCGAGAAACAGGAAGCCATCGTCGGGCATCAGCTCGGCAATGCGTTCGAGGATG
>CAZQPC010000248.1:0-8116 GCA_964595005.1 uncultured Magnetovibrio sp. | reverse complement strand
ATATCGTCCAGGCCATAGAGCATCATCGCATCGGCCGGTTCACCATCGCGCCCGGCGCGGCCGATTTCCTGGTAGTAGGCCTCCATGTTGCCGGGCAGGTTGGCGTGGAAGACATAGCGCACATCGGGCTTATCAATGCCCATGCCGAAGGCGATGGTGGCGACAATAACCGTGCCGGCTTCGGTCATGAAACGGCCTTGATGGGCATTGCGGTCGTCGGCCTCCATGCCGGCATGATAAGCCAGCGCCGTGACCCCGTTCTCGGACAAAAACGCCGCCGCTTCCTCGGTCTTTTTCCGCGACAGGCAATAGACGATACCGCTCTGGCCGCGCCGGGCGTCGACGAAATCCAAAAGCTGGCGTTTCCACTGGCCGCGCATGGTCACGCCGAGGCGAATATTTGGCCGGTCAAAGCCGGACACGAAGACACGGCCCCGCTCACCGAACAGTTTCGCGGCAATGTCGGCGCGCGTCGCTTCGTCCGCCGTTGCGGTCATGGCGGCGATGGGAATGTGGGGGAAACGATCCTTCAACTGCGTCAGATCCTGGTAGTCCGGGCGGAAGGCGGGGCCCCAGCGCGAAATACAGTGCGCTTCGTCGATGGCGAACAGGCGCACCGGCAATTTGTCCAGGGCCGCCAGCATGCGTTCGGTCATCAGGCGTTCGGGGGAGATGTACAAAAGCTTCGTCGTGCCGGCGGCGGCGCGGCGCCAGCTGTCGGCATTGTCTTCGTAGGACCGGGACGAATTGATGGTTTCCGCTTCCACGCCGGACAGACGCAGCGCCGCCACCTGATCGGCCATTAGCGCCACCAGGGGCGAGACGACAACGGTCAGGCCGTCGCTGAGCAGAGCGGGGATTTGAAAGCACATGGACTTGCCCGACCCGGTCGGCATGACGGCCAGAATGCTGGTGCCATCCATCAATGCCGTGATGATGTCTTCCTGGCCGGGCCGGAAGCGTTCATAGCCGAACGTGGCATGCAGAATGTCTTTGGCTGCAGAGAGCATGGTCACGATGATATGCCCGTTAAAAGGGAGGCGAAAGGCCTGATCAACCTGCTACCCCATACCATCGCTTTGCTCAATAGGATTTCGGCAGGCCGAGGACCCGTTCGGACAGGAAATTCAACACCATCTGCTGGCTGACCGGCGCGATGCGGTTGATCATCACCTCGCGCATCAGGCGCTCGACATGGAATTCCTTGGCATAGCCCATGCCGCCGTGGGTCATGACGGCGCGTTCGCAGGCTGTGAAGCCGGCTTCCGAACCCAGGTATTTGGCGGCGTTGGCTTCGGCGCCGCACGATTCGCCGGCGTCATAAAGGCTGGCCGCCTTCAGACACATCATCCAGGCGGCTTCCAAATGCGCCCAGCTTTCCGCCAGGGGATGCTGAATGCTTTGGTTCTGGCCGATGGGCCGGCCGAAGACGACACGTTCCTTGGCATAGTTCGAGGCCCGGCGGATGGCTTCCTGGCCGATACCGATGGCCTCGGCGCCGATCAGGATACGCTCGGGGTTCATGGAATAGAGGATATAGCGGAAACCCTTGCCTTCCTCGCCGATCAGATCGTCGGCGGAAACCTTCAGGTTGTCGATGAACACTTCGTTGGAGTCCACGGACTTGCGGCCCATCTTGTCGATTTCCCGCACGTCGCAGGCGTCGCGGTCCAAATCCGCATAAAACAGCGACAGGCCGTCGATGCCGCGTTCGCATTCGTCCCGCGGCGTTGTCCTGGCCAGCAGCAGTATCTTGTCGGCGACCTGGGCCGTCGAGGTCCAGACCTTGCGGCCGTTGATGACGTAGCCGTCGTTGGTGCGCTCCGCCTTTGTGGTGATGGCGCCCGTGTCCAGGCCGGCATTCGGCTCGGTCACCCCAAAGGCGCTTTTCTGTTCGCCCCGGATGATCGGCGGCAGCCAGCGCTGTTTTTGTTCGTCGGTGCCGAACACGGCAATGGATTTCGGCCCGAACACATTCATGTGGATGGCGCTGGCCGCCTGCATGGCGCCCGATGATGAGGCGATGGTTTTCATCATCACGGCCGCAGACCCGATTCCCAGATTGGCGCCGCCGACCTCTTCGGGGAAACTGACCCCCAGCCAGCCGCCTTCGGCCATGGCCTGGTAGTAGTCCTCCGGAAAGCCGCCGTTCTTGTCCTTGTCCAACCAGTAGTCATCGCCGAAGTCGGACATGACCTGGCTGATGCCGTCCTCGATGGCGCGTTGTTCTTCGCTCAGCATGAAATCCATGGGGGATCCTGTCGTCTCGTTGTAGCGTTCCGTTATGTCGTCCCGTTGCGGCGGCAAGATGGTCGCTCAGCCAGGCCAGCGCAAGGGGCCGGGTGTTTCATTTGAATAATCCTGCCCCGCAATGACTGGGTGCCGATGCTGGGCTATTGTGCCGCCACCTTGGCGGCGGCCTGTTCCTTGCGGCGCACGGAACGAAGCCACAGCGCCGACAGCAGGATCGTCAGAATGACCGGCAGCATGGCATAATTCACCCAATCCCAGCCGAAGTAATGATAGACGCCGCCCGCCATCAACGACGATATGGCGAGGCCCGTAAAAAGCAGAAAGTCGTTGGTGCCCTGCACCTTGGCGCGTTCCGCCGGGGTATGGACTTCGGTGACGAGAAGCGTGGCGCCGGTAAACGTGAAGTTCCAGCCAACGCCCAGCAAGGCGAGCGACGTCAGAAAATGCTCAAAATTCACGCCATTGAGCGCGACGAGTACGGAACACAGGAGAATGGCGGCGCCGGTCGCAATGATCCGGACGACACCGAATTTCTTGATCAGGTGACCGGTGAAAAAGCCCGGCAAAAACATTCCGACCACGTGCCACTGAATAACCAGTTTTATGTTGTCATGGGTAAATACGACGGTCTTCAGAGTTTCCATGGTGACCGGCGTGACGACCATCAGAAAGTTCATCACGACGTAGCCGAATAATGCCGCGATCAAGGCAATGATGAACGTCGGCGATGCCATAATGGCCGGCAGCGGCCGCCCCGTATCCTCATATTCCTGCTTCGTCAGTCCGGGAATTTTGACGCTCAGAATGATGATACCGGACAGGCCATTGAAGATCGCCAACATCCAAAAGGCGCCCTGGAAGGGGACGTCTGAAATCCAGCTTTTAGCCAACAAAGCGGTTTCGGGCCCAACGAACGCGCCAATGACGCTCATGGCGATGACGATGGAGACGTTCTTTTCCTTGAGATTTGGGGGCGCAATTTCCGCCGCGGCAAACCGGTATTGCTGCGCGAAGCCACCGTAAATGCCGGAGATCAAAAGGCCTGCGTTGAACACGGCGAAATTGTCCATGGCCACGGCTTCAGCGGCGATCAACGCACCGATACAACCAATTGCCGAGCCGAATGCAAAACCCCATCTGCGTCCCCAGGCCCGCATCAAGAATGCCGCCGGCAGGGTCCCGATCGACGTGCCGACCAGCATCATGGTGACCGGCGCCGTGACGAAAGTGAGGTTATCACCCAGCATGGCAATGGCGACCAAGGCCGCGGCAAAGAATGTCAGGGTACGTCCGCTAAAAAATAACGCCTGGCACAGGGCCAGGACGACGACGTTTTTTGAATTGTAGGTGGTGTTATGCTGTTCATTCATGGCAAAGCATTACGAAATCATATGCCGTGATACAAGCAAACACCGATAATTTGTTGCACCGCTCCTGTAAGTGGATGCGATCTCCCGGCGGGCAGGTCACGATGGCGAACGGGCCGGTGTCTGTTCGGCTTCAGGTCTTATGGATTGCGTGATTCCGCATCCGCCCCCTGGCGCGCGCTGTCCAGGGCGGCGGTGTACAGTTGTTTGCTCGACAAGCCGATGCCGCCCATAGGGACGAACGCGACCTTGGATTTTTCGCCGCGTGGCCGCTGTATGATACGGACGACCGTAAACAGCACCAGCGCGCAGTTGATGGCGATGATGAAAAAGAAGAAGCCTTTCGGCCCGAAAAAGGCCATCGATTGGGCGACCACGATGGGACCCAGGCTGGCGCCGGTGCCGTAGGCGATCAATAGGCCCGCCGAAACTTGCACCAACCGGGCCGGGTCGGCCAAATCGTTCACTTGCGATGCCGACACCGGGTAGATGGTGAAGCTGAAGCCGCCATAGACGGCGGCGGCAACCAGCAAAATGGGAACACTTTGCGTGGTCGCCCAAATCACCGCCATGGCGGTGATGCCTGTGATCATCGAAGCGATGCCCAATACGGTGCGGCGGTCGAACTTGTCGGATATGCGGCCGATCGGGAATTGCAGGACCATGCCCGAAAGGATTGCCGTCGCCGTGAAGGCCGACACATCGGCCAGCGACAGGCCGATTTCGCGGGCGAACACCGCGCCCATGCCGAACAGCGACGAATTGGCCATGCCGGCGCAGACCATGCCGAACACGCCGACCGGCGAGATGGCGATCAGGTCGCGGATTTTCATGCGCTGCGGCGAGGCGGGTTTGGGCGCGGTCGAGCGGGTCACCAGCACCGGCACCAGGGCGAAGGAGTAAATGATCGAGGCGATAATGAACAATTGGAATTGCGCCGGGTCGCCGACCAGCATCATGAACTGGCCCAACCCGGCGCTCAGATAGTTGGTGATCATGTAGAGCGACAGAACCCGGCCGCGGTTCTTGTTGTCGGCGCGCTCATTGACCCAGCTTTCCACCACCATGGCCATGCCGGCCATGCAGAACCCGGCGACCACGCGCAGCACGAACCAGGTGATCGGGTCGACGTGCAGGACGTGGGCGAGGACGGCCACGGACATGACCGACGCGAAGGCCGCGAAGGCCCGAATGTGGCCGACCGCGGCGACGATGCGCACGGCGAACAGGGCACCCGCCATCATGCCGACGAAAAATCCGGCCATGATGACGCCAGTGACTTCCGTCGAAAACCCTTCCAGCCGGCTGCGCAGGCCCAAAAGGATGCCGATCATGCCGTTGCCCAGCATCAAAAGGCCGTAGCTCAGCAGTAACGAGGAGATGGATTTGATCGAGGTCCACATGGGTCACGTTTCCAGGGCCAACGGGCCCGATCGGTTGGCGGCGGCCACCTTGCCTTAACGAGCCGCCCCTAACTCACCGCCCCGTGACAGCGCTTGTATTTCTTCCCCGACCCACATGGACACGCGGCGTTGCGCGATACCCGGCCCCAGGTGTCGGGGTTGTCCGGGTCAATGTCGTCGGCGGCCTTGCGCCGGTGCAGGGGCACGGCGGCAAGCGCCTCCTCGTTGATCTCGGCCTCGTCGAACATGGTCGCGCTGGCGTCGTCGTGACTTTCGAACATCTCCTGATCGCCGCGCCCGAAGGGATCTTCGTTCGGGTCGTACATCTGCAGTTCAACGTTGCAGAGCACCTGGGTGACCCGTTCGCGCAAAGAATCCAGCATCTCCTCGAACAGATCAAACGCCTCGCGCTTGTATTCGTTCAAGGGATCGCGCTGTGCATAGGCGCGAAGACCGATGCCCTGGCGCAGATGGTCGAGAGTCAGCAGGTGTTCCTTCCAAAGCTGATCCAAGAGCTGCAAAAGCAGGCTTTTTTCGACGCCGCGCATGACTTCCGGGCCGTAGGTGGCGGCCTTTTCCGCCATCCGCCGGTTGGCGGCACTGTTCAGGCGTTCGCGGATTTCCTGATCCGCAATGCCTTCTTCCTTGGCCCAGTCCTGAACCGGCTGGTCCATGCCTGTGACCCTGAGAATTTCCTCGTGCAGGCCGTCCATGTCCCATTGTTCGGCGTAGGCCTTTTCCGGGATCGCCCGGGCGACGGCGTTGTCGATGGTTTCGTGGCGCATGCCGACGACCTCGTCGGATACGTCTTCGGTGGACATCAGGTCTTTGCGCTGTTCGTAGATGACCTTGCGCTGGTCGTTCATGACGTCGTCGAACTTCAAAAGGTTCTTACGGATTTCGAAGTTGTGGGCCTCGACCTTGGTCTGGGCTTTCTCCAATGCCTTGTTAACCCAGGGATGGATGATCGCCTCGCCTTCCTCCAGGCCCAGCTTGGTCAGCATGCCGTCGATGCGATCAGAGCCGAAGATCCGCATCAGGTCGTCGCCCAGGGACAGATAGAATTTCGACGTGCCCGGGTCACCCTGGCGTCCCGAGCGGCCGCGCAACTGGTTGTCGATGCGCCGGCTTTCGTGGCGTTCGGTGCCCAGAACGAACAATCCGCCGGCGGCCAGGGCGACTTCCTTGTGGGCGGCGATCTCGGCGGCGATCTTGGCGGCGGCGCTGGCATGGGCGTCCGAGTCCGGCTCATCGGTGATCTCTTGCTTGACCCGCATATCGTAGTTGCCGCCCAATTGAATGTCGGTGCCGCGCCCGGCCATGTTGGTGGCGATGGTTACCGCGCCCGGTTCACCGGCCAGGGCGATGATAGTGGCTTCCTGTTCGTGGTGCCGCGCGTTCAGGACGTTGTGGCGAACCTGGCGTTTTTTCAGCAGCTCGGCCAGGTGCTCCGATTTTTCGATGCTGACCGTGCCCACCAAAACGGGCTGCTTGCGTTCCTGGCAATCGGCGATTTGGTCGATGATGGCGGCGTATTTCTCTTCCGCGGTCCGGTAGACCTCATCGTCCTGGTCGTCGCGCACGCAGGGCAGGTTGGTCGGCACGTCGATCACGTCGAGGCCGTAAATCTCACCAAATTCGCCGGCCTCCGTCATCGCCGTGCCGGTCATGCCGGCCAACTTCGGATAGAGGCGGAAATAGTTCTGGAAGGTGATCGAGGCGAGCGTTTGGTTCTCGTTCTGGATGAGCACATGTTCCTTGGCCTCCAGGGCCTGGTGCAGGCCTTCCGAATAACGCCGGCCTTCCATCATGCGGCCGGTGAACTCATCGATGATGATGACCTGGTTGTCCTGGACGATGTAGTCCGTGTCGCGCTGGAACATGGTGTGGGCGCGCAGCGCCTGGTTGGCGTGATGAACCAAAGAAACGTTGTGCAGATCATACAGCGTGCCCTCGGTCAGTTCCCCGGCGTCGCGCAGCAATTCCTCGACGTGTTCGTTGCCCGTGTCGGTGAAGGCCACGGACTTGGCTTTTTCGTCTTTTTCGTAATCTTCGTCGTTGAGCAGCGGAATGATCTTGTCGATGGCCGCGTAGGTTTCCGATGAATCCTCCGTCGGACCGGAAATGATCAAGGGCGTGCGGGCTTCGTCGATGAGGATCGAATCAACCTCATCGACGATGGCGAAGTTGAAGGCGCGCTGCACCATGTCGTCCATGGAAAACTTCATGTTGTCGCGCAGATAGTCGAAGCCCAGTTCGTTGTTGGTGGCGTAGGTCACGTCGCAGCCGTATTGCTCACGGCGCCCGGCGTCATCCAGGCCGTGTACGATGCAGCCCACGGTGAGACCCAGGAAGGTATAGATCCGGCCCATCCATTCGGCGTCGCGTTCGGCGAGGTAGTCGTTGACCGTGACCACGTGCACGCCTTCGCCGCGCAGCGCGTTCAGATAGACCGCCAGGGTCGCCACCAGGGTCTTGCCCTCACCGGTCTTCATTTCGGAAATGATGCCCCGGTGCAGGATCACCCCGCCCATCAACTGCACGTCGAAGTGCCGCTGGCCCAGCGTCCGCTTGGCGCCCTCGCGCACCGTGGCAAAGGCGTCGACCAGAACGTCGTCCAGGTCCTCGCCATTGGCGACTCGCCCACGCAGCCACGGCGTGCGGGCTTTCAGGTCTTCGTCACTGAGGGCTTCAACTTCGGCCTCAAGGGCGTTGACGGCGTCGACAATACCCTGCAGACCGCTGATGTAGCGGTCGTTGGCGGAGCCGAAAAATCTCTTGGCGATACTCTGGAGCATGGAAATCCAATCTGCGGGAAATGCGCGCGACAGAGATAGTGTCAGGCAGGGCCCGTGTCAATGCGCGAAGACGCGCCGCAAGCCCCGGAATTACAACGATTTTAATGCACAAGTGCTGGTCGGTCAGGTGATTGTTCGCGGCCCCGGGTTGGCGCGTGTTTCGACGCCTACATTCCGGGCCGCAAATCATCCAGGATCAACCGGCCGGAGGAGATCGCCGCCTCGCGCTCCATGCCGACGGAAATCCTCGGGTCGTAGAGCATTTTCAGCATCCATCGGTCGTGTTCCGTCAGTT
>CAZQPC010000247.1:0-8180 GCA_964595005.1 uncultured Magnetovibrio sp. | reverse complement strand
CCCGGGTGCTGACGCTCTGTGGCGGCAAGGCAGCGGCGGATGACCCGCGCTTCCAAACACCTCAGGGACGGGTTGAACATATCGATGAGGTGGACGGCATTGTTGCCAATTGGATCGGGCGTCATGAATTGAACGTCGTGCTCGATGAATTTGAGATGGCGGAAGCCGCCATTGGCCCGGCCTATGACATCTCGCAGATTTTCACCGATCCGCAATACCAAGCCCGCCAGGACATTGTTGAGGTTCCGGATGAGGAATTGGGGGCGCTGCAAATGACCAACGCCTTTCCGTTTATGTCCGCGACACCCGCTAAAATTCGTCACGCAGGCCCCCGTAAAGGCCAACACAACGACGAAATATTAGGCAGAGAACTGGGTCTCTCGGCCGAAGAACTGGCCGACTTGAAAAAAGCCGGCGTTATTTAATCTGAAAATTTGGAGATCGATGCATGTTCGATGATTCGATACTGACTTTCAGTCATACGGTCGGTAATCTCCCCGGCGACGCGACCGGCGCAGAATATGTGGACGCGGCCATTACCAGCCGTCGTTCCGTACGCGGTTTCAAGCCTGATCCGGTGCCGATGGAGTTGGTCGAACATCTGCTTGCCGTCGCCAGCCGCGCACCAAGCGGCACGAACATGCAGCCCTGGAAAACCTACGTCTTAACCGGCTCAATCAAGGAACGCCTTACGCAGAATATTCTCCAAACAAAGGCCAGCGACGCGGCATCACTCGGCAAACGGTCCTGGAAGTACTATCCGGACGAATTTCCGCCGGTTTACAAAGCGCGCCGCCGCAAAATCGGTTGGGACATGTATGGTCTGGCCGGTGTTAGAAAAGGTGATCGTGAAGCCGCCGAACGCCTGCGTGATCGCAATTATCACTTTTTCGGTGCGCCGGTTGGCATGATTTTTACGATCGGTGCTGAATTGGAGGTCGGCAGCTGGATTGACTATGGTTTCTTCCTGCAGAACATCTCGGTGGCGGCGCGCGCCCGCGGCTTACATACCTGCGCCCAGGCGATTTTCGCCGACGTCCCGCGCGCCGTCGAGGCCATTTTGCCGATCGCCGATGACGAAATCATCGTCTGCGGCATGTCCCTGGGCTATATCGACGAAGACGTCCCTGTCAACGCACTAGAGACAGAGCGTGCCCCCGTCAGCGAGTTTGCGACTTTTCTTACGGAATAGCCGATATTTATTTACCGCGTCCGCAGCAACTACTTGAACATGCCGGAAATTTTATTGAACGGTATTGAGTAGTTCACCATTACGGATTCCGTTCCGGGATTCGAATCGCCCAGACTGGCATTCGACGAATGGGAAAGGGAAAGCCCAAGCCGCGATCGATCGTCGAACCGGTAGGCCACCTCCAGGCGGGATCGGAATTCCAGCGCGTGGCCCAAATCCAGATCTGAGGTTTTGCCTCGCCACCATGTGGGAGCGAAACTCGGGCTCACGACCCAGCGGCGCCCGAGATACACATCAATCAGTACTCCGGCACCGAAAAAGGTCATGCCGTTGGTAACACCGGCAGCATGGACGAAAGGCTTGAACCACCAGAACTTTTTGTCGGAACGATATTCAATACTGAATTCGCCGCCCTGGTCTTTTTGACGATTGAGATCAAACCAGCCGGCGGAAATTGTCAGATAGTCGGGATCGTCAGCTCGGGCTGCACCGGCTGTCAACAACATGCCCGCCGCGACAAGCGCGACAAATATTAGCTTTGCATGTCTTTTCATTGGACTCCCTCCCTCGGAGACCGCGCATACTAAGGCCAATGCCACCTTTTAGACAAGCATGCCCCGCAATCGGCTCAAAACGTCCTGGCATTGCGGAACCGGTTGGTCGCATCAACGAGGCCCTTGCGAATTCCCGCCTCCATAGCCGAATGGCCGGCATCATCAACAACGTTCAACACCAGCCCAGGCCAGGCATCGGCCAAAGTCCGCGCCGTGACCATTGGACAAATCATGTCGTAACGGCCCTGGACAACACAGGCTGGAAGATGGGAAGCCTTTTCGATGTTCTGTAATATCTCATCTTCTTCGAGGAAAATACCGTTGACGAAGTAATGGGCCTCAAGTCGTGCCAATGCCAACGCCGACACGCCGTTCCCGGTTGCGGGGCCGGTCGGACGATGGCGCAACGTCGAACACTGTGTCTCATAATGATTCCATGCCGCCGCCGCAGGACCGTGGATGGCCGGATCGGGATTGATCAATCGCCGGTAATAGGCATGTTGAATTTCACCACGCTCTTCCGGCGGCAGGAATTCGGCGAAAGCCTGCCACGCTTCCGGGTAGACATTCCGTATCCCATGCAGAAACCAATCCAATTCCTGCTGTCGGCCCAGGAAAACACCGCGTAAGATCGCTCCAAGGCAATGTTCGGGATGCCGGATGGCGTAAACAAGAGCCAAAGTTGCTCCCCAGGAGCCGCCAAAAACCAACCAACGCTTGATCCCGAGCATCCTGCGCAGGGCTTCGACGTCGTTAATCAGATGGTCGGTCGTATTGTCGGTAATGTCAGCGTACGGTTTGGATCGGCCGGCGCCACGTTGATCAAACAAGATGATGCGATAGAAGGCCGGGTCAAAAAACCGGCGATGATTGCCCGTCGTGCCGGCACCCGGCCCGCCATGCAGAAACATCACCGGGTGCCCATCTGGATTTCCCGACTGCTCCCAATAAAGCGTATGGCCACCGCCCACGGCCAGCATGCCGCGATCAAAAGGCTCGATTACCGGATAGAGATCATCATCGCCGGATTGTCGGGTGTCATATGCAGCCACGGATTAAACTCGCTCTACAAAGAGCCGTCGATGACGTAGCTGAGTATCTTCACAACCTGATCGGGTGTCTCGGCGACGGCCAGGGCGGCGCCGTCTACTTCCTTCAGCGGATGCGTCAGGTCCGTATCATGAAGGGTGATCACCGGCTTCCCCAGAGCGCTGGCAAAGCCCGCGTCAAACGCAGCGTTCCATTGCCGGTATTTATCGCCAAAGCGGACGACCACGACGTCGGATCTTTCGATCATCGTGCGAGTCCGGATGGCGTTTACCTTCGCGCCCTTGTGATCCTTCCAAAACCCCTGGTCTTCATTGCCAAGTATGGAGACGCCGCAATCATCGCTGGCGCCGTGATCAGTCACCGGCGCCAGAAACACGACGGGTAATCCGGCATTTTCAGTCCCCGTCTCAATTTGATCGCGCCAATCGGTGTGAATTTCACCCGACAAATAGACGGTCAATGCCATTGAATCCATGTTGCATCCTTTCCTTTCGACAGCCCAAAATTCTATCTGTGCAGCCCAGCCACGATCGCCGCGTAGTCCGGATCATCGGCTTCAAGGAAACCGTGCCGCACCAGAAAGTCTATAATCACCAAGGCAGAATTAAACTTGAAATCGTCCGTGTCACGCAATCTCTGCATTACGTCATCGATTGACCAAAGCATGAACTCCGCCACTTCCCCGTCCTCATTGACTGGCCTGAAGTCTTCCGGCACCCGCAGATCGAAATTAAACAGGACGTCGTGGCGCAAACCTTCGTCCTGCACGGTGCAATAACTGACTGTTCCTACGGCTTTCGCCTGGCGCGCGATTTGTTCCGGCATGCCGGCTTCTTCTTGGCATTCCTTGACCAGGTTGTCGCGAAGGGAAAGGCCTGCCGGCTGCCCACCACCGACCATTTGATCCAACTTCCCCGGCCCCGTCGGTTTGGTCAGGCTGCGGCGGGCAATCCACATTTTTGCCTCATTGCCCTTGCCATTCCAGCCGTTCAAATGGACACCATATCCGCGAACGCCAAAAATCGGCACAGCTGCGCGCTCCATTTCGAACAAGGCCGGCGCGTTGAAGGCGGGGCCGGCAGGGTATGGCTCATCGCGCCAACCGGGGACACGACCTTCCTCACGCAGGATATCCAAGACCGAAGCAATTGCTGCCGTACGCGCGTGAAAGTCAGCCAAACCTTCGACAAATGTCACCTGCGCGTCACTGATATCGAAGACAGTCGAAAATCGCTCAAGAATCCCGACGTAGTCCCGTCCAATCTGGCCAACCTGAAGATCGCCCACGATAAATGGAACGTACGCCCTTGAATCGTAATCCGCACAATCGCGAATACGATCCAGCAAACTCATGGGCGCGCCTGTTCCGCCGTTTGCTTGGTCGATGTGAGCACCCGTTCAACGCACACGATCTGGCGCATGGATTGAGCAAATTGTTCCGTCTCGGCAGGCGACAACCCAACCATCTGCAAGTCGATCTGCAAGTCATCCATGCCGGCACCGGTGACACAGGTGTTCATTTGGAACGGAACCAAACCACGCTTCGCAAAAAGCTCAATGATCCGAGGCATGACGCCCGGATCAACTGACGCGGAAACGGAAAAGCAAGCAGTTGCATTGTCGGTGCCGAGGGCGGTCTGCCCCTCGCGACGCGTATTCAATCGTGACATGAAACGTATCCTTTTACGGTAGAAAAATCGACAACGTGTGGCTAAGCCCGGCCCCTCAAATGGAGGCCGGGGTAATAAGTCGCCGAATGTCGATCGACCGTAAGGATACATATGTGTTCATAGCGCGCGGATCATAGACGTCAACGGGGCGTTTTGGCAAGGCGCGCAGTGATTGTTATATTATCGTTGGATACCCAATGGCTGGTTTCGCGTGGCGAATTGTGAGGGACAATCGGGAAATGCAAATTAATGCTGCGGATAACGGGAACGGCACATATAGCGTTTCCTTCGACGACACAACGGTGGTTCTGAACGCTCAGGACCTGAAAATGCTATTGCTGAACGTAACCCAAGTACTGGCGCCAGGTTCCGCGGCGGCGAAGGAATCGAATGCGCGCGGTCAGCGGTTCATGGGACGGATTAAGGAAGCCGGCGATGTCGATGTGCAAGTCTTTATTCAGGCCGCCAACCACGACGACGTGGTCGTTTTGCTGAAAGCCGCCGAAAACGACACGGACGTCCGCCAGAAACTGTTCCGAAACATGAGTGAGAATTCCCGGAAAATGTTTGTCGAAGATATGGAATTCCGGTTCCAGGAAGCTGTTCCAGAAGGCGAAATTAACAGCACCCTGGACCGGCTTAGCCGCACCGCGGATCAACTCAGATCAGAAGGGCGCGCCGACCTCTGAGACCGGCGCGCCCGATTACTTGGAATTTGGTTTTGGCGCTTATGCCGCCCGCGAGGATCGTTTTCCGTCCTTGGGGTTCTTCACATATGCCCGCTTGCAGTGATGCTCACAATACGGTTTGCCGGGCACAATGTTCGCACCGCAAAAATTAAACTCGTCGGTTCCGGGCTCACCTTCCGGCCACGAACACATGCCAGGGCGAAGCGCCGCCAAGCCGATAATTTCCGCCGGCTTCGGCTTGTGTTTGATGGGCGATCCACGCTTCGGCAGGCCCAAACGATGAACCTTGCCGACCACGGCGTTCTTGGTAACGTTCAACCGATTGCCGATTTCACTCGTCGAAAGACCCTCATTCCAAAGGGCGATGAGCGCGCTCACGCGCTTCGGTGTCCATTCCTCACTCATTTTATTTTTTTATTCGCATTAAGGGGTGGAGGTTCCCAGTTACGACCAGCCTTTGCGAACGTGTCCTCCTGCTGTGATCAACCAAAATTCTGTTCTTCGACGACCTTGAGATGGTAAAACATCACAATATCTGCCACCTGATGGAGATTAATATACAATATATTGGGTATCCATCAACATGTTGATTCGCATCTCATGTGGATAACCACTTTTCCATGGGATTCCGCTGCATATCCTGATATGCTGCACCGCAGCATAATTGGGTTGCCAATTACATCTCGGTTGGGGAGTGACATCATGGCGAAGTCGGGCGGTCCGAATTTTGACTCTTGGAAGAAGACAGCGGCCAAGGAATTGCGCGACCGCACGGTTGATGATCTGACTTGGCAGACGCCGGAAGGCATCGCGGTGAAGCCGCTATACACGGCGGCGGACTTGGAGGCGCTTGAGAACGTCGACACGTTACCCGGTTTTGAGCCTTTCGTCCGGGGACCGAGAGCAACCATGTATGCAAACCGACCGTGGACGATCCGTCAGTACGCGGGATTTTCAACTGCGGAGGCTTCCAACAAATTCTATCGCGATAATCTGGCGGGCGGACAGAAAGGGCTCTCTGTCGCCTTCGACTTGGCCACGCATCGCGGATATGACAGCGACCATCCGCGCGTAGTCGGCGATGTCGGCAAAGCCGGTGTCGCCATCGATTCGGTAGAGGACATGAAGATTCTCTTCGACGGAATACCGTTAAATGAGATGAGCGTGTCGATGACCATGAACGGCGCCGTGCTGCCAGTTCTTGCCGGTTATATCGTCGCCGCGGAGGAACAAGGTGTGAAGCAAGAGCAGCTTTCAGGCACCATCCAAAACGATATCTTGAAAGAGTTCATGGTCCGCAACACCTACATCTATCCGCCAGAACCGAGCATGCGAATTATCGCCGACATCATCGAACACACGGCCGAACACATGCCGCGTTTTAATTCGATATCGATCTCGGGTTATCATATGCAGGAAGCTGGCGCGACGGCGGTGCAAGAACTGGCCTTCACGTTGGCGGACGGCTTGGAATACGTGCGTGCTGCATCCGACAAAGGCCTGGACGTGGACGCCTTTGCGCCGCGCCTCAGTTTCTTTTTCGCCATTGGCATGAACTTCTTCATGGAGATCGCCAAGCTTAGGGCTGCACGGCTTTTGTGGTGCGAACTGATGCAGCAATTCCAACCGAAGAACCCAAAATCTCTGATGCTGCGAACCCACTGCCAGACCTCCGGCGTATCGCTCACGGCGGACGATCCCTACAACAACGTGGTGCGAACCACCATCGAATGCATGGCGGCGGTTCTTGGCGGCACCCAAAGCCTGCACACCAACGCCCTCGACGAAGCCATTGCGCTGCCAACTCCGTTCTCGGCCCGCATTGCCCGCAACACGCAGTTGATCGTCGCCGAAGAAACGGGCATCCCACAGGTCATCGATCCCATGGGCGGAAGCTATTATCTGGAATCGCTGACCGACTCGCTCGCCAATGAGGCCCGGAGCCTGATCAGCGAAGTCGAAGAAATGGGCGGCATGACCAAGGCCGTGGTGGCTGGTATGCCGAAACAGCGGATCGAAGAATCGGCTGCCCGCAAGCAGGCCCGCGTTGACCGTGGCGAAGAGGTTGTGGTCGGCGTCAACAAGTATCGGCCGGAAACGGAAGAACAGATTGATTTCCTGGAGATCGACAATGCCGAGGTCCGCGACAATCAGGTTCGCCGCCTGCAGGAAATCCGAACTGCTCGAGATGATGCGGTGTGTCAGGCAACTCTCGAGGCCTTGACCAAGGCTGCCGAGTCCGGCGAAGGAAATCTGTTGGCGCTTTCCGTTGAGGCGACCCGCGCCCGCGCTACGGTGGGTGAAATTTCAGATGCCTTGGAGAAAGTTTATACCCGCCATCGGGCTCAGATACGGTCCATTTCCGGCGTATATGGGTCTGCCTACGAAGGCGACGAAGGCTTTGAGAACATCCGTTCTGACGTCAAATCCTTTGCTGAGCAGGAAGGTCGGCGGCCGCGGATGCTGGTGGTCAAGATGGGCCAGGACGGCCATGACCGGGGTGCTAAGGTGATTGCCACGGCTTTCGCCGACATTGGTTTCGACGTTGACGTGGGGCCGTTGTTCCAGACCCCCGAAGAAGCTGCCCGCGAGGCCATTGAAAACGACGTTCATGTCATTGGTGTTTCCAGCCAGGCCGCAGGGCACAAGACCCTGGTCCCGACACTTATAGATGAATTACGCAAGAACGGCGCAGACGATATTTTGGTTGTCTGCGGCGGCGTCATTCCGCCTCAAGATTATGATTTCCTTCGCGAAAAGGGCGTCTCAGCAGTCTACGGGCCCGGCACCAATATCCCCTCCGCGGCGTCGGAAATCATGGGCATCGTGCGCGGCCAACGGCTGGCGGCAGAATAGTCCTGCCTCGAACGCAAAAAAGCGGGGGGATCAACCCGGCCGGAGCCGGATTGATCCCCGATGTAATGAGAACTGATGCTGGGCTGAATGCCAAAAGGTGGCGGGGTATTACCGGGCCCGCGCCTGCGCCCCGCCCATGCCGCCCTGGGCGCGGCCCCACATGAGGTTG
>CAZQPC010000246.1:0-8181 GCA_964595005.1 uncultured Magnetovibrio sp. | reverse complement strand
GGACGACGAGCTTTCGCATGACAGCGGTGATGGCGACTTTTGGCGGTTTTCCGGCCTTCCGGCGGCGTCACGCAGGCTCACCGATAGCCCGTATCGCTTTCGCATACGCTCCTGACCGGAAGGCCGGAAAATCGATCTCAGCTGCTTCCAATAAACCGTGAAAGGCTCTAGAAAGAACACATCGGTCTGGCCGATCCAGCCATCCCCAGACCACACGCGGATATTCTCCGTTAGGCCGCGTCAACCGCCGAGACTGGTGGCAAAATTGCCCGGATTGATGACATTCACCCGCCGCACCGACCGCTTGGCGACCATTTCCGTGGTGCCCTCGAAGAAGGTCTTGAAGTGCGATTGTCCGCGGTGCGATTCCAAGGACTCAGGACTGGTGTAGATTTCGTAGAAGTGGAAGGTATCGGCTTCCTCGGTGTCTTCGAGCACGTGGAACAGATGGCATTCGCCTTCCGTACCGACCGACGCGGTGGCGTTGGCCAGGATCATCTCGCGGAAAGTGTCCGTGTAGCCGGGATTGAGGTTGATGGTGACGATGATGGCGAAACGTTGCATGTCGGTCTCCTTTGCGGTTTTTACGCCGGTGGGATCAGCACGAGCTTGCCCACGTGTTTCTTCTTCAGGAAATCTTCCTGTGCCATGGCGATGTCGGCCAGAGGATAAGTGCGGGCCACCTGCGGGGCAACCTCGCCGCGTTCGATATAGCCGACCAGGTTCTTGAACACGTCCGGGCCCAGCACCGTGCAGCCGTAAAAGGCCAGATCCTTGAGGTAGAGGTCGCGGACATCGAAACGGACCAGCGGCCCGGCGATGGCACCGGCGGTGGCGTAGCGGCCGCCGCGGCGCAGTATTTTGATCAACTCCGGCCACTGATCGCCGGCGACCAGATCGATGACCACGTCGACGCTTTCCGTGCCCAGGGCCTCGACCAGGGAACTGCCGCGCGGGATGACGCTGTCGGCTCCGAGATTGAAGACGCTGTGGCTTTTCGAAGCCCCGGCCACGGCGATGACCCGGGCGCGGCGGCGGCGCGCCAATTGGACGGCGGCCGAGCCGACGCCGCCGGACGCCCCGGTGACCAGAACGGTCTCGCCTTGGCGCACTTGGGCGCGGCTCAGCATGTTCTCGGCCGTCGAGTAGGAGCACGGGAATGACGCCAGGGCCGCATCGTCGAGATCGCTGTCGATGGTAATGGCATGGATCGCTGGCACGTTGACGAACTGGGCGAAGCCGCCGTTCAGTTCGGAGCCGACATAGCGCACATCATAGGGCCCCTGGCCGTCTGGGGTTGGTTGGCAGGGCTCGACCAGGACGCGTTCGCCCATGCGCGCGTCATCGACGCCGTCTCCAACGGCGGCGATGCGGCCGCAGACGTCGGCGCCCTGAATGCGCGGGAACTGAATGCCGCTGCCGGACCAGGCCCCCGTATCGTCGGCTTCGTCGTCAGATTTCGCATACCAGGCGGTGCGCGTGTTGATATCCGTGTTGTTGACGGCGGCGGCGCCGACCCGGATCAAAACCTCGCCGGGACCGGGTTCGGGCACGGTCAGGTCATCGCGGTATTGCAGCTGATCAACATCGCCGTGGCCGGTCAAAATGACACCGTGCATGGTTTTCATTTCATTCATGGTGCTTTCTTGTAGCGGGGTTTGCCCTGCTCCAGAAAGCCAATTAATCTGGCCGCCGCGAATTTCCAGGGAGAAACATCCATGAGCGACGAGCGCCCGATCATCCGCACCGCCGATATCTGTGACGACTATGAGTTCGAAGCCCGGGTCTGCGAATTGCAGTTCCGCGACTTCGCGGCACGCCAGGATTTCCACGGCGAGGTGGTGACATTCTCCACTTTCGAGACCAACAAGGGCATCATGGACCTGATCCGCGAAGGCGGCGAAGGCAAAGTGCTGATCATCGATGGCCGCGGATCAGCACGCCGGGCGCTCTGCGGCGGTAACGTCGCGGCGGAAGCCCAGGCCCAGGGCTGGGCCGGGCTGGTCTTTCACGGCGCCATCCGCGACAGCCATGAATTCACGGAATTGGATTTCGGCGTCAAGGCCACCCACGTCACCGCCATGCGGCCTTTCCGGGGCGAAGACGGCGGGCGGCCCAACGTGGTGCTGAACATGGGCGGCATCGACATCCGTCCGGGCGATTACTGCTACGCGGACCGCGACTGCGTGATCAATCTCGACAAACCCGTACACGGATAGGCCAGACCATGGAAGAATTGAAGGAACTGACGGAAGGCGTCCCCGAGGTCGAACTCCAGGAGTTCGAGACCCTGCAGGAGTTTGCCAAGGCGGCGAAGGAAAACCTCGACCAGAACGCCTGGGACTATCTGTTCGGCGCGGCGGAAACGGAAACCACGTGCCGGCGCAACCGCCAAGCCCTCGACACCCTGGCGTTTCGGCCGCGCGTGCTGCGCGACGTGGAACACGTGGAGGTGGGCACGGAATTCCTGGGTGCCAAACTTCGCCTGCCCGTGGTCCTGGCGCCCATCGGCTCCATGCAGGACTTCAACGAAGAGGCCGGCGCCGCGCCGACCAAGGCGGCGGCGGAATACGGTTGCCTGCATATGCTCAGTTCCGTCTGTGCGCCGGGGTTGGAGGCGGTGGCCGCCGCGGCGCCGGACTATCCGAAGATTTTTCAGCTCTATGTGCGCGGCGATGCGGATTTCATCGATGATCACGTGAAGCGCGCCATGGACAACGGCTACGTCGGCTTCGCCTTCACCATCGACCTGGATTACTATTCCCGGCGGGAACGCGACCTGGCGAAGCGCTTCGTCACCACCGGCCGGAAACTGGCGGGCTACAACGAGGAACACCAGAAGCGCTTCACCTGGGACGACGTGAAGCGCGTCCAGGACAAATTCGACATGCCGATCATCCTGAAAGGCATTGCGACCGCCGAGGACGCCGCCATGGCCGTCGAAAACGGCATCGACGTGGTCTACGTCTCAAACCACGGCGGCCGTCAATTGGATCACGGGCGCGGCGGATTGGATGTGCTGCCCGAGGTGGTCAAGGCCGTCGATGGCAAGGCCAAGGTGATGTTTGACGGCGGCATCATGCGCGGCGCCGATCTGGTCAAGGCCATGGCGCTGGGTGCCGATGCCGTCGGCATGGGACGGTTCCAAGGCATGGCGGTCGCCGCCGGCGGGGCCCCGGCCTTGGTGCGGGCCTTGGAAATCCTGGAAAGCGAAGTGCGCGCCGCCATGGGCATGCTGGGCGTCACCAGCTACGCGGAATTGGACGCGTCTTACCTGCACCCCGATGCCATCGAAGTGCGCGAGCCGCATGTCCTGAGCTGTTTCCCGCTGATCGAGGAAGGCTACTGATACCAAATTGCATTAATAATGACCCATAGAGATCGTCCGTACAGCCCGCTGGGTAGGAAGGAACGTGCAGGCGATGCGGGGTATCGTCAAACGTTTCTGACGCCCTCCAGCGGGCTGTACGAACGACCGAAATGGCGGTTTTCCAGGGCTTTCGGACAGCGTCGCGCACGCTTTCCGATGCCCCGCATCGCGACAGCGCACGCTCCTTGCCGAAAACCCTGGAAAACCGTCTCTATGGGTCATTATTAGTGCAACTTGGTATGACGTGCGGGGCGGCATATAAAGGTGTGAGGTCTGGGGATGGCTGGGTCGGCCAGACCGATGTGTCCTTCGGCGCGTTTCGCGCAGGCCCCAACCTGTCAGTCGCCCTTGCCATCGCGCAGATATTTATAAACCAGCGTGAAATCCGAGCCCGGCAGGGCCTCGTTGGTCTGATCCCAGATATCGGCGATGGCTTCGCCGATGCGCGTCGGCGTACCGGCTTCGCGGGCGTTTTCCAAGAACAGTTTGACGTCCTTGGTCAACAGCGCCGTGGCGAACCCGGCATCGAAGGTCTCCGGCAGAATGCGGTTCGGAAACTTGTCCTGGGTGGCTGAATTCTGACCGGTCGAGACATTGACCACATCCAACATGGTCTTCATGTCGAGACCTTGCGAAAGCCCGTAGAGCACGGCTTCCGTGGTCGCCACCATGGCCGTGCCGGAAAGAAAATTGTTGAGAATTTTGACGGCTTGGCCCTGGCCCGGTTGCTCACCCACGTGGAGAGGGTTTTTGGCGAACCCAAAAAGCACATCGCGATGGGCGTCGACCACGTTCTTGGGTCCGCCCAGCATGACCGTGATGGTTCCTGCCTTGGCGCCGGCCTGGCCACCGCTGACCGGCGCGTCGATGTAGGTCAACCCGGCGGCCTTGCAACGCCTATCGGCCTCACGGGCGGCCGCCGGCCCGATGGTCGAAAGATCAATGATCACGCCGGCCCGGCGGTCGGTGCAGGCGATGATCTCATCGATCACGGCCAGGGAAACCGCGCCGTCGGGCACAGACATGAACACCGTATCCGCGGCCCGCGCCACGTCCGCCGTATCCGCCGCCAAGGCCGCGCCTTCCGGCGCCAGACCCTGGGTGCCGGCCTTGTCATAGACCGTCAGCGGGAAACCCTTGGCGGTGATGTTGCCGGCCATGGGGCCGCCCATCTGACCAAGACCGATGAAACCATACTGTTCCGGCGTCATGTTGCGTCCCCATCCATGTTCGCCGTATCCATGCCCATCTCGGTCAATACTTCGCGCGCGTTTCGGAACGCTTCGACGCCGACCGGGATGCCGCAATAGACGGCGATCTGGATGAGAATTTCCCGAAGTTCCTGGAGGCTCAGTCCATTGTTGATGGCGCCCCGGAAATGCAGCTTGAACTCATGGGATTTGCCCAGCGCCGCCAACATGCCCAAGTTGAGGATCGACCGGTCGCGCATTTCCAACACGCCACGGCCCCAGGTGCCGCCCCAGCAGTATTCGGTGACGATCTGTTGGAAATCACGGTTGAAATCGTCGGCGCCGGCGATGGCTTTTTCCACGTACTCAGCGCCCAAAACCTCCGTTCGACACTTCAATCCGGCTTCATATTGATCGCTTGCCATGACGTCGCTCTCCGCTGGTGATGGAACGTTGGCAGGGTATAGCCCGGATCACTTTCAGAGACAAAGTCCACCTGTTTCAAAAGTCGCTCGCAACAAATGTTGCATGGCCCTGGAACCGATATGGTGAACGTTCTAATTGCCGCTTGAAAGGCTTGAATAACCCTAACTTCTAACCATTTGACAAGGGCCAACACGGTCTCTACGTTTTTGGGAAACGTGCCAATGAAAGCCTAGAATTCAGGGCCGGCGCGAAAGGGAGGATCTTTGGCGAGCTTACTGGAGATCGACGGGCTTAAGACGCATTTTTTTACGTCTGCAGGCATTGTCAAAGCCGTCGACGGCGTATCTTACACGGTTGACGAAGGCGAAACGGTCGCGGTCGTCGGTGAATCCGGCTGCGGCAAGTCGGTGACTGCCATGTCCATTCTGCGTCTGATCCCGTGGCCGCCGGGGAAAATCACCGACGGCGAAATCCGCTTTGCCGGCACCAATCTGATATCGCTTTCCGAAGAAGAAATGCGAAATATCCGGGGCAAGGATATATCGATGATCTTCCAGGAGCCCATGACCTCGCTCAACCCGGTGCTGACCATCGGCATGCAGTTGACCGAAACCATGTTGGCCCACACCACCATCAGTGAGGAAGACGCCCACAAGCGGGCGGTCGAACTGTTGGGGATGGTCGGCATATCCGAACCGGACCGCCGCTTGGCGCAGTATCCCCACCACCTGTCCGGCGGCATGCGCCAGCGCGTGATGATTGCCATGGCGCTGTCGTGCGAACCGAAACTGATCATCGCCGATGAACCGACGACCGCGCTGGACGTGACCATCCAGGCGCAAATTCTTGAATTGATGAAGAACCTGACCCGCGACCTGGGCGTCGCGATGATTGTCATCACCCACAATCTGGGCGTGGTCGCGCGGTATGCGGACCGCGTGAATGTCATGTACGCCGGCAAGATCATTGAAAGCGGCACCGCCGCCGATATTTATTACCGGCCGCACCATCCCTATACGCTGGCCCTGCTGAAATCCGTGCCGCGCATGGACCAACAGCGCCAGGCAAAGCTGGACCCGGTGGAAGGTCAGCCGCCGGATCTGACCATGCTGGACGAGGGCTGCGCCTTCCGGCCGCGCTGCCGGTTCGCCACCGAGGAGTGCGCGAAAAGTTTCCCGTCACTTGACGACGTCGCCGACGGGCACGCCACGGCGTGTTTCCACAAGGATCAGGTCGCCGCCACCATGAAGGAAGCCTCATGACCCCGCCGAACGAAGCTGTCGCCCGCGACGACGCCCAGTACCGCGGGAAACCGACGGACGAAGTGCTTATTGACGTGAAGAATTTGAAGATGCACTTCCCGGTCACGGAAGGCGTGTTCATCCAGAGCGTCATTGCCCACGTGAAGGCTGTTGACGGCATCGATTTCAAAATCATGAAGGGCGAAACGCTGGGGCTGGTCGGCGAATCCGGGTGCGGCAAGACGACCACGGGCCGGTGCATTCTGAAGCTTGAGGACCCGACGGGCGGTGAGATTATCTATCGCGGCGAAGACCTCATGAAGTTCGACGCCAAGGACATGATCGACATTCGCAAGAAGATCCAGGTGATCTTCCAAGATCCCTTCAGTTCCTTGAACCCGCGCATGAAGATCGGTGAGATCATTGGTGAGCCCATGCGGGTGCACGGTATCATCACCGACGAAGAAGAACGCAACAAACGCGTCGTCGAATTGTTGACCACGTGTGGTTTGAAAGCCAATTTCGCCGACCGCTATCCGCATGAAATGTCCGGCGGCCAGCGCCAGCGCGTCGGCATTGCCCGGGCCCTGGCCATGAACCCGGAATTCATCATTTGCGATGAGGCCGTCTCAGCACTGGACGTGTCGATCCAGGCCCAGGTGGTGAACCTTCTCGAGGACCTGCGCGAACAATATGGCCTGACCTATCTGTTTATTTCGCATGATTTAAGCGTCGTCCGCCACATTTCGCATCGGGTCGCCGTCATGTACCTGGGCCACATCGTCGAATTGGCCGGCTGCGACGAATTGTTCGACGACACGTTACATCCCTATACGCAGGCCTTGTTGGAAGCCGTGCCGATCCCCGATCCCGATCTGGAGAACGGCCGCGCCCACAAGATCATCAAGGGCGAAATTCCAAGCCCCATGAACCCACCGTCGGGTTGCGTGTTTCATCCGCGCTGTCCGAAAGCGGTGGACAGTTGCAAGAAAGAGTTTCCCGAATTTCGGGAAGTAAAGCCGGGCCACTGGGTGGCCTGCACAGAGGTGTGAGCGGCCCCACGTGGGGGCGCCGCATGCGAAATGGGAACTGGGAGGTTCCTTGGTTCACCGGGAAGGAGACTAAAATGACTAACCTGACCACCAAACTGGCGCTGACGGCCCTTATGGGGGCTGGTCTCGTTATCGGCGGTACCGCCGAGGCGGCGCCAAAGAGCGGCGGCATATTGAATTTTGTCGTCGGCTCAAAAATCCCGTCTTATGACGGGCACGTGGAAAGTACGTTCGGCATGATCCACCCGATCCGGCCGTTCTATTCGACCCTGATCCGCGTCAACCCGAACAATCCGTCCTCACCGACGGATTTTGTCTGCGACGTCTGTGAAGGCGGCGTGCCGAAAGGTGAAGAAAACGGCACCAAGTTTACCTTCAAGATCCGCAAGGACGTGAAGTTCCACGATGGCACGCCGATGACGGCGCACGACGTGAAAGCCACCATGGACAAGATCATCTTCCCGCCGGAAGGTATCGCAAGTAACCGCAAAGCGTTCTTCCGGGCCGTCGATTCGGTCACCGCGGACAACGACTATCAGGTGACCTTCAAGTTGAAGTTCCCGACCGGCACGTTTATTCCAGCCTTGGCCCTGCCCTTCAACTTCATCTACTCGAAGAAGGATTTGGACACCCACGGCTACACCTGGCATAAGAAACACATCAACGGCACCGGTGCCTTCAAGTTCGTCCAGCACCAGAAGGGTTCCTTCGTCGAAGGCGTCAAGAACCCGGACTATCACCATGCCGGCAAACCGTATCTTGATGGTTTCAAGGCGATTTCCGCGCCGAAACTGGCGGTTCGCGTGCAAGCCATCCGCGGTGACCGCGCCTCCATCGAATTCCGCGGCTTCCCGCCGAAGCACCGTGACGATCTCGTCAAGGCGCTGGGCAAGAAGATCACA
>CAZQPC010000245.1:0-8290 GCA_964595005.1 uncultured Magnetovibrio sp. | reverse complement strand
TGGCGCTGACACTTGGGGTATCCGCAACGGCATGCACGGCGACATCGGCTGTTACCGGATCACCATCGGTGACCAGTCCGGTAATGCGGCTGGTGGCCGACGCACTGACGGTCAGGTCAAAATCATCACTATTGTCGGCGGGTGGCGTAATCGTCAGGCCGGTCAATTGGGCGGCATCCAAGGTATACGACCCGTCGCCATTGTCCGTGCCGGCGGAGAGTGCGGTACCCGCGGGCAATCCGGCAATGGTGACGCTTACGTCGAACAGCGCCGGGGCATTGGTCACCGCGGCCGTGATGGCAAGGCCGATGGCGGTATCTTCGTCGCCGTCAGCGGACGTCACGTCGAGGGCAATCTCCGGCGTGATGACAGGACATGGATTTCGTCGTCCTTGTTGAGGGCCAGATGATCGCCCTCTGCGGCGGAATGATAGACGTCGCCTTTCAGGTCCTTCGTCCGGCCCCGGTCATCGACGAACACCAGTTCGGGCGCGCCGCTGTCCAGGGTCGCCGGGCTGCCGTCCTTGTCGCGGAACTCAAAATGACCATCGTCGAAGCGGCGAAAGGCGTTCTTCTTGGCCCCGTCGGCGATCAGGAAGACGCCGAAATTATCACCGGCGACTAGGTCCAGATCAATGGACGACCCCACATCCGTGCCGCCCCACCAGCTTTCCGAGGCGTCCTTGAAAACGATCTGCACGTCCGTGATCTCACCGTTTGGGCCGATCTTGTAGACGCCGACGGTGTTGCGGTACTTGGCTTCCTCGC
This sequence comes from uncultured Magnetovibrio sp., assembly GCA_964595005.1. Classification (GTDB taxonomy): domain Bacteria; phylum Pseudomonadota; class Alphaproteobacteria; order Rhodospirillales; family Casp-alpha2; genus UBA3470. Next base: position 7,523 of record CAZQPC010000245.1, on the reverse strand, counting down.
CGGCAAAACTGAGGCTGACCGCGTGATCGTCGGCCAATTGGAAATGCGCCGGATCGATACCCGGCACGGGCGTTTTCGTGAGCCTGCCAAGGTCGTGTTCAATGACCAGTTCGCGTTCGACCAGTTGCTGATCCTCGGCGCCGCCGATCAGGACGTCATCGCCGGCGCCGCCGGACAGGGTATCGTCGCCCGTGTTGCCGAAAATCGAATCGTCCAGATCGCCGCCGCTAACCACGTCGTCGCCGTCCAGGGCGTCATAGGCCTCACCTGATCCGTAGTCGGGGTCGTCATCGGCCAGCACGACCGTATCGTCCGCGCCGGTGAACAGGGGTGGCGGGTCCTGGGCAACAACGCTGACATTGTCCAGATACCCGCCGCGGCCGTCGTCACGACCGATGGCGCGAAACTCAAGGCGCGTCAGATCGCCGCTATCTTCCAGCTCATACGTGAAGGTCTGCCAATCGACTGACCGCCCGCCATCGGCGGCAATCGTATCGATGACCTGGCCGTTCCAGATGACTTCGATGCCGTTCGACGCGGCCCGGCTATGCGGCGGCGGCGCATAGCTGAATGACAGCACGAAGGTGGCCGAACTGTCGGTGGAAATATCCTGATAGATGGCGCTGTTGGTGTCGCCGCGGCCTCGGCCGTCCAATTCGATAAATCGTTGGCCATCGGCCGCCATGGATCGCCTTTGACATCGGGACCGGGGCCGTCGGCGACCTGCCAGCCAACAACTTCCGTGTGCCGATGGCGTCCGTGGCGGCGCTGTTCAACGTCCTCAAAACTGCCGTTTTCAATGAGATTGGTGCCATCGACCGCATCGACCATCGTGCTTGATCCCCGTTAAGCAATTCCGATGTCCCGCGGCCGGTGTCAGACTGCCAGAATCGATAAAATTTTATCGCTTGTTGGTATGCGGAGAGTCTGACCGAACCCTGACAACAATGCTCAAAATGACCAGAAATCAGGGAAGTTCGATGTCCGATGGCAAACCGCGTCAGGAATACGCGACCGTCTTGCAAATCTTCGCGAACTGACGCTTCGAAAGCGCGCCGGCGAAGCCGCCATCCGGGTCATGCTCAACAATGGCGGCATACAATTCCGGCGCCCCGGCCACCAGATCATCCACATGCCAGGGAAAGTCCGCGAAGGCCTTCACGGCGATGCCGATTTCGGTTGCGACCACGGATGGCCAATCGGCGTCTCCAGCTTGCGCCGCCAGCACATCGGCCATGGCCAGCAACGCCGCCTTCGACCAACACGCCCGTTCGACGCGGCGGATTTGCTTGGCCAGCAGGGCCTCGCTGTCTTCGTCCAGGGCCAGCAGGATTTGCATCTTGTCGGTCATGCCGCCGGCATAAAGGCCGCGAACCTCCGTCAGTACCGGGCGCAGCATTTCTGCGGCGCAAAGTGCACCGCCGGGGCATTTTTCACAGGACCGCAACTTGGTCTCCTGGTGGCCAAACCGAAAGCATTCGATAGGACACCTCATACCACCAATGACGGCCGGTTGAAATGTGGGCTGACCGGTCCGGGCGGCTATTGTAGGCTGCCGCCATGTCTCTTGCCGGCACCCCCATCAGCGCCATGCCCATAGATACGCTGGCCTTCATCGCCGCCGCGTTCTTGATCGCCGGCCTGGTCAAGGGCCTGACCGGGTTGGGTCTGCCGGCCATGTCGCTGGGCCTGATGCTGTTGGCGGTGCAGTTGCGCGACGCCATGGTCATCCTGGTGGTGCCGCTGTTCGCGACGAATTTTTGGCAAGGTCTGACGGGTGGCCACCTGAGTCCCATTTTGAGGCGTGTGTGGCCCCTGTTCGCCACCGGCGTCGTCGGTATCTGGTTCGCCGTCGGGATCATGATCACCGCCGATCCGACCCAACTGGCCATGGGTTTGGGGGTTATCTTGGCAGGCTACGCGGCCTACAGCCTGGCGACCCCGCAACTCAGCGTCCCGGGCCGCTGGGAGGTCATTCTATCACCCCTGGCCGGCGCCATGACCGGTGTCATCGGCGGCCTGACCGGCTCCATGGCAATGCCGGCGGTGCCGTATATGCAGGCGCTGGGCATGAACCGCGACGCCCTGATCCAGGCCATGGGCATCTGGTTCTGTCTCGGCTCGCTGGCGCTGGGCGCGGGTCTGGGCGGCCGTGGCGTCTTGCCGGAAGATCTGGTGATCGTCTCGGCCGGCGCCGTGGTGCCGGCGATTATCGGCATGGACCTTGGCCGAAGACTGCGCCAAAGGTTGTCCGAGGCCTTGTTCCGCAAGGTGTTCTTCACCGCCCTGATCTTGCTGGGCATCTATATTGCGGGCCGTGGCTTCCTGCAATCCTGAGCGGCATTTTGAAACGCCATGGCGCCAAATGTGCTTGCCAGTGCGCTAAGCTAAGCCCACCAATACCGCGCCCCAGCCATCACGCAGACTGACCGGACACCCATGCCGCTCCTCCTTGCCGTCGCCGCGACCTTTCTCCAGCAGACGCTGACCTACATGAGCCATCTGGTCGTGCCCATCGCGGCACCGGAACTGGCCCGGGTCTTCGGCCAGCCGGTGGCCTTGGCTGGGGTTCACCTGGCCATGGTCTATGGGGTTTCGAGCATGATGATGCTGTTCGCCGGCGGCTTTATCCGCAAGTACGGCGCGGCGCGCATGTCTCAGTATGCGCTCGCCGTGACTGGCGCGGGGTTGATGCTCGGCGCCGTCGGCGAGATGTGGGCCTTTGCCGTGGGTGCGGTGATGATCGGCACCGGCAGCGCCTTTTCGACGCCGGCCTCATCGGACATCCTGGCCCGTTACGCGCCGCCGAAGCATGCCCCGCTGATCTTCTCCATCAAGCAGACGGCGGTGCCCGTGGGCGGCATGCTGGCCGGCATCTTGGTGCCGTTCCTGATCCTGGGCTGGGGATGGCAGACCATGTTCCTGACCCTCGGCGCCGCCGGCCTGGTCATGGCCGTGTTGTTCCAGACCGTGAGGCGGACCTTCGACGCCAACCGAAACCCCCTTCACGTGATCAGCTTCCATCAAGGCTATCAGACGCTTCGCGGTGTCGTTGTGCCGCAGCGGTTCCGGGAATTGCTCTACGCCACCTTTACCTTCTGCGGCCTGCAAGGCGCCTTCGGGGCCTTCTTCGTCACCTATTTGGTGGAGATCGGTATGACCCTGGCCGAAGCCGGCGCCGTCTTTGCCTTTGCCCAAGGTACCTCCATCGTCTTCCGGATTGCACTGGGCTGGTTTGCCGGCATATGGGGGACGCGGCCCGTGTTGGCCGCGCTTGGCCTCTCCATGGGCATCATCGCCATCGTCTGCGGGTTCATCACCTCGGCCTGGCCCGTCCTGATGATCACCGCCGCGGCCGCCGCCTACAGCGCCACGGCGATCAGTTGGCACGGGGTCATCTTGGCCGAGGTCGCGCACCTGTCGAAGCCGGGCGAGACGGCGACCAACACGGGCGGCGTGCTGTCCTTCGCGACCGCCGGGCAGACGACCTATCCGGCCCTGTTCGGTCTGCTGTTGGGCCTCGGCGGCAGCTTCGGCCTGGGCTTCATCCTGGCCGGGCCGCCGGCCTTCCTGGTCGGCCTGCTGCTCCTGCGCCGCCGCAAGAACTAACCCAGTTCCTCGAAGACCGCATACAACCGCGTGAAGTCATCCTCCGAACGCCCCTGCTTCACGGCCTTTTTGAGGTATTTCAGCGTGTTGCGGCCGATGTTCACCTGGGCCCCCACCTTGTCGGCCAGATTGATTGCCATACCGACGTCCTTGTTGAGGTTGTAGACCCGCGACCGCCCGTCCCAGGTTTCCGACAAAATGTGATCGGGGAAGCGGCGTTCGGAAATGAAGCTGCGCGCGTTGCCGGCATTGAAAACCTCGACCAGGTCGGCCAGTCCGATACCGGCCCGGCGGGCCAGATGCGCGGCCTCACACAGCGCGAAAAAATTGGTATGCGTGATCATGTTGTGGACCACCTTCATAGTGTGGCCGGTGCCGCTTTCGCCCAGGTGGATCAGTTTCTTGGCCACCGGGTTCAGCCACTTGGCCGTGCGCTTGAAGGTTTTGGTATCGCCGCCGATCATCAAGGTCATGGTGCCCTTGTCCGCACCCTGGGCGCCACCGCCGGTCATGCCCGCGTCCATGTAAGTGACGCCTTTCTTGGCGGCCCGGCGGGCCAGCTTCTTGGTGTAGACGGGATCGGACGTGGTGAAATCGTACAGCACCAAACCCTTCTTCGGCGCCTTCAGCATGCTTTTGGCGCCCTTCATCATGGCGTCGATTTCCGGTGATCCGGGGACCACGAAAATGATCATGGCGCAGGCAGACGCCATGGCTTTTGGCTCGGCGATGGTCGCGGTCTTTGCGTAGCGGCGCCGCGCCGCTTCGTCGATGTCCCACACGTGGACCTTGTGGCCGGCCTTGATCAGGTTCTTGGCGATGCCCCGGCCCATGTTGCCGAGACCGATGACGCCGATATTCGCCGCCGGCACGGCTTTCTTGCCTGGCTTCTTGGATGAGGCGTTCATGGTGTCCACTCCGCTGGAATAAAGTTGCGCGGAGTTTACGGGGACTCAGACGATGAAATCAAAGGTCGTGGATTTCATCGCGCCCAAAGCGTTGGCTGAGGCCGGCTGAATATCCATCATCAGGCGCGAGCGGTCGCCACCGAATAGGCTGGAGACGATTCCGTCGCGGTCGTTGCCGGGATGGTTTTTAATATAAAGCTGGGTGGTCAATTTCTCGGCGCCGCCGGCAAACACCTTGGCATGAATATGCGGCGGTCGACCGGAATAGCGCACCGGCACTTGAGTCAAAAACCGGTAACGGCCCTGGGCATCGGTCTCGATTTCGCCGAACCCCTGGAACCCCTTGTTGAAGTTCTCGCGCCCGCCGGCATGGGGATGGTCGTAAATCCCTTGCGCATCCGATTGCCAGATTTCCACACGCGCCCCGACCAGCGGTTGCCCGGCGGCATTCAGGACGCGCCCGCTCAGATATAGAGCGTCACCCTTCGGTGTTCCGCTACCGGCTTGAACCTTCAGAAGATTCCAGTCGGCATCCTTGGGCTTCTCAAGGGGATAGAACGGGCCTTCCGTTTGCGAAGGCGTTGGTTTATTGGCGGCGGCGCGGGCCAACGCCGGGGCACCGCCCAAAATTCCTGCCGCGACCGCGGACGTAATGAACTGCCGCCGAAACATAGCCTGCTCCTTACCGTGACTAATGACCGGGCAGTTTAGCACCAATTTTCAAAACCGAACGACCGCTCAAGCAAAGTTGACCGGCTCAGTCGACTTCTTCGATGCGCCCCGAATTGAAGAAATCACGGATAAACGGCGCCGTGGTCATACCGCCGCGCACTTCCGCGTCCATGGCCGCCTCGGCGGTCTTGATCTCGGCCAACACACTGATCACATGATCGATCTTGGCATGCGGCACGGTGACGACGCCGTCGATGTCACCGACGACAATATCACCCGCGTCCACCTGAACGCCGCCAATCACAATCGGCAGGCCCACCGTGCCGGGGCCATTGCGCACGGGCGAGTTGGGCGTCACGCCGGCGGCGAAGCACGGCATGCCGACCTCGACAATGCCGGTGATGTCACGCACGTGTCCGTCCGTGACGAAAGCCACGCAGCCCCGGTTTCTGGCGATACCCAGCATCAAATCGCCGCTGACGGCGGTGGCCCGGAACCCATCCGCCGCCGCCATGATCACATCGCCGGGGCCGGCGACCTCAATGGCGCAAAAGGCGGCCAAGTTGTCTGCTGGGCCGTTGTCGGCGGTCACGGCGACGCCGTGAAACTTCGCCTGATCATTGCTGACGGGCTTGATTTGACTGTCCAGGGCGGCGCGCCCGTGCAGGGCGTCGACAATGAAGCCCGTGGGCACATCAGCGAAGGCGGCCAGCTGTTCAGCGCTGGGGCGGGGGAAGTTGCGGCGGAGTTTCAAAAGCGGCGGGTCTTCGATCATCATCGGTTCCTTTTCCAGGCAGACGCCATGTGCCAGCATGCTAACAGGATCGCCGCCGGGGAAAAGACCGATGCCGACCGGCGGTCTAAATTTGGGGAGTTTTCCGTGTCCACGTCCTGGCGCCAGAAAGGATACAACGTTGCAGAAATGCGTAAGCTGGCGAAGGCCCAGTTGCCGACGCCGGTGTTCGATTTCGCCGATGGCGGTGCCCAGGACGAATTGACCAAGGACCGCAACGAACGCGCCTTCGCCGACCATGCCCTGATCCCGAAACCCCTGAACGGCGCGGCGGCCCGTGATTTGTCCATTGAATTGTTCGGCCAGAAGCTGTCCATGCCGATCATCATCGGCCCGACCGGCCTCTCAGGCCTGTTCTGGCCCCATGCGGAACGCGAAACGATGTTGGCCGCCGCCGCCGCGGGCACCGGCATGTGCGTCAGCCACGCCTCGACCTGCACGATGGAGGATCTGGCCTCGACTGGCGCCGAGGCGCGCTGGATGCAGGTGTTTATCTATAAGGACAGGGGGTTCACCCGGCACTTCATGGAACGCGCCCAAGACACCGGTTTCGATGCCCTGGTGTTGACCGTTGACAACCAATTGCTGGGCCGGCGCGAACGGGATTTGAAAAACGGTTTCGTCATTCCGCCCAATTTCGGCCTGGCGGCGTATCTTCGCATGATCGCCAAATACCGCTGGCTGCTGCGCATGGCGCCCCTGTTGGGAAATATGAAGTTCGCCATTTACGAACGCCCCGGCGAAGACGCGCGCCTGAAGGCCCTGGCCGGGAAACTGGCCGGCATGCTGGACCCGGCGATGAACTGGGATGACGTCAAATGGGTCCGGGATTTCTGGAAGAAACCGCTGATCATCAAAGGCGTCCTGAGCCCCGATGAGGCCGAGCGGGCCATCGACGTGGGCGCCGACAGCATCATCGTCTCCAACCACGGCGGCCGCCAACTGGACGGGGCCATCGCCTCGCTGGACGCCCTGCCGGCGATCGTCGAACGGGTCCAGGGGCGTATTCCGATCCTGCTGGACGGCGGGGTTCGGCGGGGATCGGACGTTTTGAAAACTTTGGCGCTGGGCGCAACGGCGTGCCTGTTGGGCCGCCCGCAATTGTGGGGTGTCTCCGTGGCCGGTCAAGCCGGTGTTGAACACATATTGGACGTCTACGCAAAAGAGTTGGATGTCGCCATGGGGCTTTGCGGGTTGACCAAAATTTCCGAGATTTCCGGTGATCTCATCTGCCGGACCGGTCCCGGCTAGGGCCAACATCCGATGATCAAGGCCGCCCGGCCGATCACCTCGCCTTGTTCCACCATCTCATGCAACGCCTCGGCCTCGTCCATGGGACGCTTTTCCGTCACCAAGGGCCAAACCTCGCCCCTGGCAACCAGATCAAGCGACGCGATGATTTCGGCACGAGTTACATAGCGGCTGCCGAGCACGTCCAGTTCCTTGGCCAGCAACTGTTTGGCATCAACCTGAAAGCGTTCGCCGGCGCCACCCAGCGTCACCATGCGACCTTTGACCGCCAGGCATTGGACGGCTTGTTC
>CAZQPC010000244.1:0-8331 GCA_964595005.1 uncultured Magnetovibrio sp. | reverse complement strand
GGCCGTGCTGGCGGCGATGATCTTCTGTTCGCGCGACGTGCCTTCGATATCTTCGGGATGGGTGGCGTTGCCGCCGATGGCGACGAGAATCCGATTGGGGATGTCAAACGACGTGACCATGGTTCGCCTCTCAAGCCCTGGATTGAATGGCGCTCAGTGCCCAGGCCGCCGCGTCGGCGTTGGTCGGCGCCACATGGACCCCGGCGGCGCCCAGCTTGGCCATCTGCAGGGAGCGGACCTGCGGATCGTCTTCCGTGCCCGTCACCGAGGCGATGATCGCGGGACCATCGGGTTTCGCGTGGGCGCTCAACAGGGTTGCCAAATGGCCGGCAGGGTCTTCATGGGCGCCATAGCCGATGACCAGATCGACAAGAACGACGGCCACATTGGTGTCGTTTAAGGCGGCAATGATGGTGTCGTCGCGGACTGCCGGGTCGATCATGGGATGCGGTTTGCCTTGCGTGTATTCGTCGTCGCCCAGGTCGAGCAACGGATGGCCGTCGTTCGCTTCGGAAATGTTGGCGACGCCGGGGATTGGCGCGTTCGAACAAATTTGCTGATCGCCAGTCCGGAACAAGACCTGGGTTTCGGCACACAGCGTGCCGCCTGAAAACAGACCCTGAATTTGCGTCCGGCCGGCCGCTACGGTGATCGGCGCGTCGGGCATGGCCATTTCGTCCGGTGCCAGTCCCAGCGGCACCCGCGCGCAGGCTTTCAAGTTGAAAACCTGGGTCGCATTTTCCGGCATGGGCAACTCGCCCGCACCGATGAAGCAGATGGTCGCCGGTTTGTCGGAAACGCCGATACGGTCCAGAACTTTTGACGCCACGTCGGCCGGCGGCGGCTTGGAGATCAAGACGATCTGTTTGGTCATGGGATCTGAGTCCAGGGCATCGATGGCCATCAGCGTTGAAATACCGCCGACCTCGGACTTCAAATCGCGGCCGCCGACACCGATGGCATGGGAAATGCCGCCGCCGTACTGACCGATCAGGCTGGCGACTTCCTGGGTGCCCGTGCCGGACGCGCCGACCAGCCCGATGTCGCCGCGCGCCACCACATTGGCGAAGGCCAGTGGCGTGCCGTTGATGATCGCCGTGCCGCAGTCGGGCCCCATGACCAACCGGCCGAGATCGCGGGCCTCGCGTTTTAAGTGCGCTTCATCGGCCAGGGCCACGTTGTCACTAAAGATCATGGCGTGCAGGCCGCGCCGGATGGCTTTTCGCGCTTCCGCGATGGCGAAGTCGCCGGGCACGGAAATCAGGGCCAAATTTGACGCCGGGGCCGATTTCACCGCGGCCCGCAAGGTTCTGGGCTGCCAGGCTTCGCCATCGCCCGTCGCGCTCGGCTGATCCAATTGATTGGCCGCCTCCAACAGCGCAGCATCGGCGGCGTCCAAATTGGCGGCACGCACCCCGATGATCAGATCGCCGCCGCCGGCCGCGTCGCCGGCATCGCTCAGCAATCCGGCGTCGGCCATGATCTGGCGGTTCGAGGGCGTACCCATCATCATCGCCGCTTCTTCGATGCCATCCATGGTGGCGATGGTCCGGGACATGCGCATGAGGGCGACGGAATCCAGATAGAAGCCCTTGCGGACCTGGTTCAAGGTGACGCCGCTCATGACACACCAACGCTTTCGGCGAAGGCCACCAGGGCCTGTTCAAAGCACGCCATGGGCGCGCGGACGACGCCGGCGCCGACCTGGCCGACGCCGGGCTCACGGTGGGCAATGCCGGTATTGATGGTTGGCGCCAGGCCGGTTTCAACAACCAGGCGGATATCGATGCCCGTCGGCACGCCCAGATAATCCATCGACGGGATTGTCCATTCGGGGCTCTCGGACATGGCGATCTCCGACATGGTGCGGGTGAAGTTGCCGGCTTCCGACGCCGCGCCGGCACCGACGAAGCCGGCGACGGCGGGCGCCGCGCCCATGGCGAAGCCGCCCAGGCCGATGGTTTCGACGATTGTCGAATCGCCCATGTCCGGGTTGGCGTCGGCTTCCGTGAAGCCGGGGAAATAGAGCCCTTCGGGCATTTCGACGGGGGCCGTAAACCAGGTGTCGCCGGTGCCGGCGACGCGGATGCCGAAGTCCGTGCCGTTACGCGACATGGCGGTGACCATGCTTGATCCGTCAATGTTCCGGACCGGGTCCATGATCGCCTTGCCCATGGCCATGGCAATGTTGAGGAAAAACTGATCGTTGCCGCCGATGAACGCCAGGGCCTTGGACAACGCGGCGCTGTCCGTCGCCGTCTCGGCCAGGGCCGGCGCCAGGGCCCGCAGCGTCAGGCCCGAGCACGCGACGTTGCGCTGATGCATTTCGTCGCCCATGGTCAGGCCGCGGGCGATCATGCTTTTCAGGGGCACGCCGCCGAGATGGCGAAGCGACCGGCCGAGCGCCGGGCCGAAGTCGTCGCGCAGCCAGCGCAACCGGTCCAGCACTTCCGCATCGTTGCCGCCGAACCGCATGACCTTGCCAAGCCCTTCGTTGATGGCGCAGTAGGCGCGGTTCCCGAAGGTTTTGTTTTCGACCACCATCAACGGCTGGCTCAGCGTGGTCATGCCGGTCATCGGGCCGACGGCATCGAAATGGTGATTGGGGTGGAAGTCGAAGGCGCCGTCGGCGGCCATGGTATCGGCGGCGTCCAGATCCGGCGCCCAGCCTTCAAACACCGCAATGCCGGCGATGGCGCCGCGCATGGGGCCGCACATGCGATCCCAGGCGATCGGCGGGCCGGCGTGCAGGATCATCTTTTCTCTCAGCGCCGGGATGGCGTCGGAGGCCGGGATGACATCGACCAGCACCGGGTCGGCGCCGAGCATCCGCTTTAAGGCTTCTTCGTTGGCGTCTTCGATCCGCTGCATGAGCTCAGGTCCCAAGCTTCGACAGCAATTCGGCAAGTTTCGGATCGCCACCGGCCGGCGGTGTCCAATCGACTTGAACCACGTCGACGCCCTGTTGGCTCAATTCCCGGGAAAATCCCTCCAATCCGATATTGATGACCTTCACCGGTTCATCAAGGAGGTTTCCCAAATCCCGCTCACTCATGAATTGTCGTTCCTTTGTGCAAAAAGAAAAATGGACCAGGCGCGCGGTGTATACCACAACCCGGCGCGCCCGGCCCCAGGGGAATTGTCAGCTTTCGTCGTAAACCGCGTAGGCGGCATCAACGCCGGCATTGGCCGGGGCGGCAAACCCGTTGCGGCGCAGAACGGCGTCCAAGGCATTGAGGCAGCGCAGCACGTTGGGCTTGCGGCAAACATGGCCCATGGTGCCGATCCGCCAGATTGTGCCGGCCAGATGACCAAACGAGGTGCCAATTTCAATGCCGAAATCGGCCAGCATCTGGCCGCGCACTTGTTCGCCGTTGCCGCAGGCTTCCGGGATATAGATCCCCGTGACGTTCGACATCAGATTGTCCGGATCACCGAACAGTTTCAGGCCCATGGCGTCCAGGCCGGCGCGCAGCGCGCGGCTGGCCAGATCGTGGCGCGCGAAACCGGCGTCCAGGCCTTCTTCCAAGACAATACGGGCGCATTCGCGGGCCGCGTACAGCATGGTGGTCGATTCCGTGTGGTGATTGAGGCGCTTCGGGCTCCAATAATCCATCAGCATGCCCAAGTCGAGGTAGTTGGAAATGACCGGCGGGCCGTCGGCGGCGACGTAGTCCGTCGGCAGAATGCCGCCTTCAATATGCTTGCGGCTGAGAACGGTCTCGACGGCCCGCTCACCGATGGTGATGGGCGAGGAACCCGGCGGTCCGGACATGCATTTTTGCAGCCCGGCGCTGACCGCATCCAATTGCCAATCGTCGACGTTGACGGGCATGCCGCCAAATGTCGCCGTCGCATCTACGTACAGCAATGCGTCGTTTTCCCGGCAGACGGCGCCCAGGCCATCCAGGGGCTGGGCTGTTGTCGTTGAGGTGTCGCCGTGGACCATGGCGACGACGCGGGGTTTGTGTTTGCGAATGGCATCGGCGATCTCATCGACGGTGAAGACCTCGCCCCATTCTCTTTCCATGGTGATGATCTCACCACCGACGCGCTGGCAGATCTCCGCCAACAAGTGGCCGAACCGCCCGAACATGGGCACCAACACTTTGTCGCCGCTGGTCACCAATGAGCCCAGGCAGGCCTCGATGCCGGCCCGCGCCGTGCCGTTGACCAGGAAGGTCCATTGGTTTTCGGTGCGGAAGACCTGGCGGTACAAGACCATGGTTTCGTTCATGTATTCGGTGAATTCCGGGTCGAACTGACCCAACATGGGCGCCGACATGGTGCGCAACACCCGCGGGTAGACGTCAACCGGGCCCGGCCCCATGAGCAGGCGCGGGCTTGGATCCAAATCCCGAAATAGTGTCGGTTCCGTTGTGCTCATGGTTGTGTTCTCCTCGCCAACCCGTTGTAACATCTCATGCGCTCATCAAATCACGCAGCGTATGGGCAACCACGATGGTTGCTTTTTGCATATCTTCAAGGCGCAGCTTCTCATCGGCGCGGTGACCATTGGCCTCCAACAGGCTGGTCGGTCCGGCGCCGTAGATCACCGTCGGAATACCCTCTTGCATGTAGAGACGCGCGTCCGTGTAGAGGGGCACGCCCATAATGGGAATTTCCGTGCCGAAAACTTCCGAGGCGTGGCGTTGAAGCGTTTTTACCGCCGGTTCGGCGTCGGGCAGGGGGCCGAGCGGCTGGGCCCGCATGACGCGGCTGATTTCAACGGATATCCCTTTGCAATCGGCGACGGCGTCTTCGATCAACTGACGCAGACCGGCTTCCACTTGTTCGGCGTTCTCTTCGGGGATCATCCGGCGATCGAGCCGGAAGGTGACTTTGTCCGGGACCACGTTGGTGTTAATGCCGCCTTCGATCAGGCCGACGGTGATGGAGGGGCTGTCGATGCCGTCAATTTCCGAATGGGTCTCAGCCAACTGCGGCCGCGTTGCGTAGATGGCGCCCAGCGCCTGGGTTGCGGCGGCCAGGGCGTCAAAGCCCGTGTCCGGACGTGCGGCGTGGGCGGACTTGCCGCGGACCACGGCTTCCAGATGCAAACATCCGTTGTGCGCCGTCACGACCGAATAGGAAAAACCGGCGGAGATCACCAAGTCGGGCTTGGTCAAGCCCTGCTCCAAAATCCAACGCGGACCGAGATGGCCGCCGACTTCTTCGTCATAGGTGAAATGCAGCTCAACCGTGCCCCGCAAGTCGATGTTCAAATCCCTGAGCGCCATTAAGGCGAAGGCGTAAGTGGCGAAATCGGACTTCGACACGGCGACGCCGCGGCCATACATCCATCCGTCCTTGATCTCGCCGCCGTAGGGATCCGTTGTCCATCCGTCACCCGGCGCCACCACATCTCCATGGGCATTCAGCGCGATCACCGGTCCGTCGTCGCTGAAGCGGTGACGGACGATGAGGTTCGTCGCACTGATCATGCCATGGCTGCGGCAGAGGTCTTCGGGGATCGGATGGCGTTCCACCTCAAAACCCAGTTCTTCCAGCAACGACGCCGTCCGGGCGCCGTGCGGCGCGCAATCGCCCGTCGGGTTGTCTGACGGCACGCGTACCAGTTCGCGCAGGAACGCCGTCTGACGTTCGCTGGCCTGATCAAGGAAATCATTGATGGTCATATCTTGTCCGTCCAACACGCTCAGGCCTCCGGTTTGAAATTTTCAATGACATTCAGCAACAATCGCGCGCCGGCAGAGGCGTCCTCCTCGGTAATGGTTTCGTCCGGGTTATGGCTGACACCACCACCGCAGCGGACGAAAATCATGCCGACATCGGTTAAATCGGACATGGCCGCGGCATCGTGGCCGGCGCCGCTGGGCAGCCGGACGATACGGCCGACTTGCGCTTCCACGGCGGCCTCAATTTGTTTGACGATCCACGGTGCGCAGCCGACGCTGGGCGCTTCATGCACCGTTTGCGCGGATATCTCGACGGACCGGCGCGCGGCAATCTCCTGAATACGCTCATTCAGCTCGGCCAGGGCGTCGCGGCGTTTATCATCGACGTCGGCGCGCAGATCAATGGTGAAGGTTACCAGACCCGGCACAACATTGGCGGCGCCCGGCTCAACGGTCATGCGTCCCACTGTGCCGACGACATTGACGCGTTTCTGGGCGACATCCTCGACGGCCAGGGCACATTCGCTGGCCGCCAAAAGGGCATCTTGGCGGTGCCCCATGGGGACCGTTCCGGCATGGCCGGCGACGCCCTGAACCGCGACTGTGAGCCGTGTCGCGCCGGCGATGGCGGTAACCACGCCGACGGATTGTTCTTCGCTTTCCAGGACCGGCCCCTGTTCGATATGAATCTCCAAATAGCCGACCACGTCTTCCGAGGCATGGGCCGCTTCGCCAATGCGGTCCGGGTTCAGACCGAAGGTGCGCAGCGCGTCGGCCATTGAAATTCCATCGACATCGCGGGCATCCAGAAGGTTCTGGTTAAAGGTTCCGGCGATGGCCCGGCTGCCCAGATAGGTTGATTGAAAGCGGATGCCTTCTTCGTCGGCGAAGCCAACGACCTCAATGGCAAAGGGCAGGCGGATGCCGCGTTCATACAGAGAATTTACGCAGGCGATGGCCGTCACGACCCCCAGCATGCCGTCATACTTGCCGGCCATCACCACCGTATCCAGATGCGACCCAATAATCAGCGCCGGTGCGCCGGCGTCCTGGCCTTCATAACGGCCGATGATATTGCCGACGGCGTCTTGATGTACGCTCATGCCGGCTGACGCCATCCATTCGCCAACCAAGTCGTTGGCCTGGCGGTGTTGGGTGGTCAGATAGCGGCGGGTCAATCCATCATGGGACTCGCTGACTGTCGCCAGGGCATCAAGCCTGGCCAGAATATTGGTACTGACCGTGGTAAGCACATTCATCTTTGTCATCTTCCTCATGTCGTGAACCCTTGGTCATGCCGGTCCATCAGCGTGCCGGCGGGCGGCGATCCATCTCGTTCCAAACCGGCCACGCGATAGATATCAACGTACAAATGTCGGGAGCCAATAAGCGTCCGGTCAAACTGCCAGAACCGGGCAATAGTTAGAATATAGATGAAAATTCAAGGACTTTAAAAAAAAACCGAACAATATTGCCGATTTTGTGGGCGTGCCAAACAATGTGCGGCCATCGTTTGTTGCGGACCCGTGGGGCACGGAGTATCAGTGACGATGTTTTTCTGGCTATCAAAAATCCTGTGGTTTCTGGTTCAACCCCTCAATTTGCTGTTCATGGGGGTTTGCCTGACGGCGCTGTTCTTGGTGCTGCGATGGAACCGGGCGGCGAGGTTGTTGGGCATATCCATGGCTGTGATTTGCCTTGGCGTCGCCATATTGCCCGTCGGCGTGGTCATCAACCAGGCCTTGGAGAACCGGTTCCCGGCCAATCCTCCGTTGCCGAACCGGGTCGACGGGATCATTATTCTTGGCGGCATTATCAGTCCGCATTTGAGCCAGACGCGTGGCCGTCCGCAAATGACTGACGGCGTTGAGAGAATTGCCGAAGCGGCGGCATTGGCGCGTCGCTATCCACAAGCCAGCATTATCTTCACGGGTGGTTCCGGGGAACCGTTTCAACAGGAACTCAAAGAGGCGCATTTTGCACCCGACGTATTTGCCATGTTCGGTATTGATCCTGGCCGCGTCCAGTTTGAATCGAATTCGCGCAACACGGTGGAAAATGCCCGCCTCAGTTATGAAATTGCGAAGCCCAAATCTGGTGAGACCTGGATCCTGGTGACGTCGGCCTTTCATATGCCCCGAAGCGTCGGCGTGTTTCGTAAGGCCGGATGGCGGGTGGTCGCATATCCGGTCGATTTTGGCACCACGGGAACCCAGACGTTTTCCCTGGCGTTCAGTTTCGGCCGCGGGCTTGGATCGCTGTCCGGCGCACTTCATGAATGCCTGGGGCTGCTTTTCTATTGGCTGACGGATCGGACTGATGACCTGTTCCCGGGGCCTGCCCAGTAATTGTTAACGCTTATCCGTCAGACTTCAGCGCCGCTTAACCAGGAAACTAACCACATGATAAGAAACCCCCGGTCATTGATGAGGCACGCACTATTGGTGTCGGCAACCGCGCTGATGCTGGCGCCGGTGCCAACAACTGCGAAGACTGTGCCCGAACCGCCGCCATTTGCGGCATGGCTGAACGAACTGAAAGCGGACGCCGAACGCATGGGCGTGCGTCCCACGACATTGGCGCGCGCCCTGAACGGTGTCGCACCCATTCGGCGTGTCATCGAACTGGACCGCCGCCAACCGGAGTTCACGCTGACCCTCGGAAGTTATTTCTCCAAGTCGATTACGGAAAA
>CAZQPC010000243.1:0-8359 GCA_964595005.1 uncultured Magnetovibrio sp. | reverse complement strand
GAGGAGAACCGTGCGGCGGTGGTGGCGTCGCGCGCCTATCTCTGCGTGCGGACAATGAAGCGCAACGCGGCGGTCGCGATAAAGAATATTGTCATGTTCTTTGCCTCGGCGACTTCTGCGCTTTTCGGCATCCACCGCGCTGAACCTGAAATCCGGCCGCGGCAACGGAAGGACACATCGGTTGGTCACGCTGGTTCGACAGCAGAAAAAAGCGGCTTCTTGCAGACATTTGCGACATTGGTCGCAAATCTGGTCGCATCTGTGGACATGGCTAGTGAATTGATATGATTCAATTCTCTCGGAATTCGTTAACGAATATGCGTACATAAGTGTACGGATGTGGACTTTCGCGTACAGACGGGTACAGACGAACGGTGCGTTAGTTCTTCAACGCCTTCTTCACGTCGAAGCAGGCATAGTCCATATCGCAAATGGGCAACTTCTTTTTGGCCCGTGCCATCAGGACATCGATCACGTGCTTGCGGATGGCGGCCAGTTCGCCGGCCCTTTCCATGGTTTTGAAGACGGTTGAAATCTTCGGCACCAGCTTCACGTGCTTTTGATGCAGGTAGTGAAACAGGTCGAAGCGCATGATTGCCGGCTTCAATTCGCGCACTTTACGTACGCCCAATTGCTTCATCTGGTAGAGGCCGTTCAGGCGTGGCGAGATAATGACCTCCAGGCGCTTGTCGTTGAGCATCTGGAACAGTCCCGGATAGTCACCGACGGCGGTCGAATCCATTTCCTTGGTGTTGCGTTCGGCAAACTTGATGCCCCGGATGTAGCCCAGACGATAGGGCTTCAGGCTGCGCCAGCCGGCGACCTCGAATTCCTTGGTCGCTGAAAACGCCGCGCCCTCGATATAGTTGATGGCCGGAAAGACCTGGACCAGATTGTGATAATTGGCGGCGATGCCGTTGATGCGCTGTACCTCGCCATCGACCTTGCCGGCGTTGGCCAGGCGCAGCGCCCGTTCGCCCGGGTATTTCTTGATCTTCACCGTGATGCCGATGCGATTGTAGGCTTCGCGCGTGATGACCTCGCTGATCACCGTATCGACTGTGTTCGGCGGCGTCACCAGGACGAGCCTGTTTTGCGCCGCCGCGTGGTTTCCGCCCGATTGGGCGGTGAAGATCAGCAATGCGGCGGCCGCCGCCAACAGGAATTTCCGGAACTTCATATTTTCCAACCTATCCATCCTGACAGCCAAGATAGCATGTTAGGGTCGAAACCTGATAACAGCATGAACCAGGGAGTTTCAAGATGACAGAACAATCCGCCCTGATCGTCGGTGCCGGCGCCGGCCTCAGTGCCTCGGTGGCGCGCAAGTGCGCCGAACGCGGCATGGCCGTCGCCCTGGCGGCGCGCAGCACCGATAAACTTTCGGACCTGGCCGCCGCGACGGGTGCGAAGACCTATGCCTGTGATGCCAGTGACCCGGCTTCCGTCGCCGATCTTTTCGCCGCCCTTGATGGCGATACGGGGACGCCCGACTTCGTCGTCTATAATCCCAGCTACCGGCAGCGCGCGCCGTTTATTGAGTTGGATGTGGAAGAGGTGCGCAAGACACTGATGATCTCGTGCTATGGCGGGTTCCTGGTTGGTCTGGAGGCGGCAAAGCGCATGACGGCGGCCGGCCGCGGCGCCATCTTCTTCACCGGCGCGTCTGCCAGCGTCAAGGGGTATAAGAATTCCGCCCCCTTCGCCATGGGCAAGTTCGGCCTGCGCGGCCTGGCCCAGAGCATGGCCCGCGAACTGGCGCCCGGGAACATCCACGTCGCCCACTTCGTCATCGACGGCGGCATCGGCAAGGCTGATGACCCGCGCGCCGAGGCCCGCGGCAACGATGGTCTTTTGCAGCCCGATGCCATCGCCGACACCTACATGCATATCCTCGATCAGCACCGAAGCGCCTGGACCTGGGAGGTTGAGCTTCGGCCCTGGGTGGAAAATTTTTGAACGGGTTGCAGGCGTGGAAACGTTGGGTATAGTCCGGCCATGAGCAAAGAAAATGTCAACGCCTTCATTACCCATTGGGATGGTCAGGGTCCCTCGGATGACCCGGTTTTCAAGGATCCCGACCCGGCCGTCATCGTCGCCCGCGCCGACGTCCTGGGCTTTGAATTTTCCGAAGACGATCTGAAAAGTGCCCTGAACACCCGCATTTGCAACGCCGAGAGCCTGCCCCGGCCCTGGGGTTGGCCGGTGGCCCGGAAATTCGGATTGGTGCGCAGCTGATGGGGCTTCCGGAACGCCAGTACGTGCAGCTGGACAGCGGTCAGGTGTCCTACCGCCAAACCGGCGCCGGTCCGGATTTGGTCTTGTTGCACGGCTTGGCGGGCAATGCCCGGACCTGGGAACGCCAGTTCGAAACATTTGCCCATAAATTCCGGGTCACCGCCTGGGATGCGCCGGGCTATGGCGATACGGATTTGGTCGAACCCAGCATTGAAGCCTATGCCGACACGCTGGCGGCCTTCACCCGGGCGGTCGGCATTGAGCGCTTTATTTTGCTCGGCCATTCCATGGGCGGCATCGTCGCCGGCAATGCCGCCGGCCGGTATCCGGACCGCATAGGCGGACTTGTTCTTTCGTGCACCCTGTTGGGCCGGAAGCAGCCGAAGGGCGCGCCCTTGGGCGAAAAGTATCTGGCCCGGATCGCCCAGTTGGATGAGGCGGATCCCCTGGAATACGGCCGGGCCCGGGCCAAGACCATGACCGCGCCGGGCTGTGATCCGCTCATCATTGAGCATTTTGCCGGCATTGCGGCGGAAACCCGCAAAGACGGATTGCAAGCCGCCGCGCGGGTGATCTCGGAAGCCGACAACGGACCGGTTTTCGCCGACCTGAATATGCCCATTTTGGTGCTGGCCGGTGATGTCGACACGACGGTGACCCGGGACTTCACCGAAGCCATGGTCGCCGCCGTGCCCGATACGGTGCCGTCCCTGGATGTTCACTATCTGCCGAACGTCGCCCACGCGCCCTATATGGAAGATGCGGAAGCCTATAACGCCGTTCTCGGCGATTTCCTCGATAGCCTCACATAAAGCCGCCCCGGCTCAGGCCGTCCCAAATCAACTTGGTGCCGGATATGAACAGCAGCACGTAGACGATCTTGTAAAACAGATCGAGCGGAATGACCTTGGCCAGCTTCCAGCCCAGGAACACGCCGACCGGCACGAACGGCGCCAACACCAGCGACGTCGACAGGTTTTCCGCCGTAAACTGCCCCAACCAAAAATATGAAACGAATTTCATCTGGTTGATCAGGAAGAAGAACATCACGTGGGTGCCGACAAACAGGCGTGGCGACAGACGCTGCGGCAGCAAATAGAACTTCATCGGGCCGCCGCCGGCGTGGGCGACGAAACTGGTGAACCCGGAAAGCCCGCCGCAAAAGACACCGAGAAACCGGCTTCGTTTTTTCGCACCGTCGGCGGGCGATTGCTGGGCGAAATAGGTGCAGGCGAAAAAGATCACGATGACGCCCAGCAACAGGCGCACGGTGTTTTCGTCCACGTAGCGGTAGGTCAGGGCACCGATGGCGACGCCGGTGATGCCGCCCGGCAGCAACACGGCCAAGTTGCCGCGATGCCAATCGCGCCGGTATCCCCAGATATTGAGCGCATCAATAAGCACCAAGATCGGCATCATGATGGCCGCCGCGGCGACCGGCGAGATGAAGAAGGCCATCAAGGGCACCGACAACTGTCCCATGCCGCCACCGAGGCCGCTTTTCGAAATGCCGGTCATGATCACGGCGGCAATCGCAACCGCGTAGAACAAGGGCTCGAAGACAATCAGATCGGCCATCTTGCGGGCCGCCCGCGGCGGTTCAGGCGGCGGCCAGGCGGGCGTTCGAATCCTCGAACAGCTGAATGTTGCCCTGCATGTCGTAGGGCTGTTCTTTCAGCGTTTCGGCGTCCCATTCGCTGCGCCCGTCGCCGAAGAAATCGCCGCCATAGACATGCAACGCGCCGGTCAGCCGGGGGATGGGATTGGTCACGGAATGCACCACGTCACGGCCCAGCGGCGCACAATCACCGGCACCGATGGCTTCCGCGCCGGCCGCTTCGATCCGTCCGTCCGGATCATCCTTGATCTTGCGCCAGAAGATATTGTCCTCGCGTCCCGTGTAGATTCCGATCACCGCCCACATTTTGTGATCGTGGGGTTTCAGGGTCATCATCGGCCCCCAGACCAGGTTGAGGACGGTCAGCTTGTCCGATGCGAACAGTTTGTTGACGCCGGCCTTGGTCGGCTCGCCCAGTCCCTTCAACACGGCCGCCGGGTTGCTGACGGCGGCGGCAACCAACTCCTTGACGGCCAGGTGGCTGTCGGTCTCGGCCACGGCGGCCTGGCACTCGGCGATGAATTGATCCGTATCGAACATGGGGCGTCTCCGGCGAATGATGAAAGCGCGATCAATTTAGAGAAAGTAGCCGTTGTTTCCAAGGCTTCGCCGTCGCGATACTCTCCGATTGAAATGCCAAATGAAGGAAATCCCATGGCCACACCCGCCATTGATATCCCCGGTGTACTGAAAAGAATTGATCCGGACGCGGAAGCCGTGCCGTTGATGCTGGATTCACCGCACAGTGGCAATATTTATCCCGGCGATTTCAATTATGCCTGTCCCCGGGACAAAATCCTCTGGGGTGAGGATGCCTTCGTCGATGAGCTGTTCGATCATGCGCCGGCGCACGGGGCCTGGCTGTTGGCCTGCCAGTTTCCGCGCACCTACATAGATCCGAACCGCGCCCTGGTCGATCTCGATGCGGCGATGATCGACGGCGGCTGGCCCGATCCTGTCGAGGTCACCGATAAAACCCACCGGGGCATCGGCCTGATCTGGAAGCGGGCCGACGACAGCCATGAATTTTACGACCGGTTGCTGTCACAAGCCGAGGTCCGCAACCGTATCGACGGCTACTGGCAACCCTACCAAGATCAGATGGATTACATGGCCGATACCATCCGGGAACGCTGGGGCCGGCGCTGGCATGTGAATTGTCATTCCATGTATTCACCGGCCTATGCCCGACAATTGAACAATCCCTACACGCCGAGCACGGATATCATCCTGGGCGATCGCGACGGCACCACGTCGGGCGCCGATTTCACCAATGCCTTTGCTGACGCCTTGCGCGACGAAGGCCTGAGCGTTGCCATCAATGATCAGTTCAAGGGCGTTGAACTGGTGCGCCGCTATGGCGACCCGGCCAATGATTGCCACAGCGTGCAGATCGAGATCGACCGCGGCATCTACATGGATGAATGGGCGATGTCCAAGAAACCGGGCTTCGACCAACTGCGCCGCTCCCTGAATCAGGTGGTTGGAAAGTTGGCGGCCTATGTTTCCGATCAACTCTAGGCGCGCCGCCGGGCGAGGTTGATGAATTCAGCCGTCACCTTTGCGTTGCTCAGTCTGGTTTCGGCCGGATGCCTGGATGTGTCGTTCAAGCGATTTTCCCGAAAATCGCGCTCGCGCGGAATTTATGTCGCCTTCTGCGGGATCGTCTGGACGGCGCTGCAGTTGGCTTACGTTTCATCGCAAGACATCGAAATCAGATTGGACGCGGTGACGGTTGGCTATGGTGCTGCCGCCGGTTTGGTCGTCGCGGTGGCGAACCTTTTGCTGATCGAAAGTCTGACCCATCTGAACGTCAGCATGGGATCGACGATCTATCGGCTGAATACCATCGGGGTGATCATCCTCTCGGTTCTGGTGCTGGGTGAGCCCCTGGGGGCGCTGAAGGTGCTGGGCATTCTTTGCGGCATTTTCGCCGTTTGGGTACTTTATGAACAACCGGCGGCGGCGGTCGCGGTGAAAGGCGCCGTTGCGTGTTTTTGGCTGGCCGTCGCCGCCTCGGCGCTGCGCGCCATCTTCGGCGTCACCGCGAAAGCCGGCCTGACGGCCGGTGCCGACGCCAATACCATGCTATTGCTGTACGCCGTGGCCTGGGTGCCCAGCGGCCTTGCCTACGCCTGGTGGCGCGAAGGCCGGGTCCGGATCACGGCGACGAAAGTCGCCTACGGCGCGGTTTCCGGATTCCTGTTGTATTTGACGGCCAACTTTCTGATCGCCGCCATGGCGTTCGGCGATGTCAGTGTCGTCGCGCCCATTGCCAACCTGAGTTTCATCGTCGCCCTGCTGATCTCGGCGGGCATGGGCATGGAACAATTGACGCCGCGCAAGGGCGCCGCCATCGCCATCGCCGGCGTCGCCATATACCTGCTGGCGCAAAGTGTGTGAGGCTTGAAGGTCTGGCGCCCTTGAGCGGAATTCACAGGTGTTGATCGTTCCTCCCACTTGATGGGTCGGCGGCTCCCCGATTAGGCTATGCGGACGTTTTTTGGATTGCCGAGGAGATACACCGTGGCCCCAGAAGCTGTCGTTTTTGAAGGCGCGTCCACCCAAGGTGTGCCCGGCGCGGTATCGGCGCCGTTGCACTTCATTGTGCCCGGTGACAGCAAGCCGAAGGTCTTGATGTCTGCGGACTACACGGAGGAAAACCGGCGCTCCGGCACCTTCCGGGACGTGCCGGTAAGCATCCATAACGGCCGCAACGCGGTTCCCGCCCCGACCTTGGACCGCGAGGGGTTTGAGCTGTTGGAACACGTCTCGGACGTCCGCAACTTTTATGATGAGGATCAAATCACCGTCGGACACTATCCGGAAATCATCCGCTTCCTGAAAGAAGCGACGGGGGCGGTGGACGTGCATATCTTCGACCACACCCTGCGTGTCCAGGACGACACCAAGCGCCAGGCCCACGACACCCGGGGGCCGGTGCATGTCGTGCACAACGATTATACGGAGAAGTCCGGCCCGCAACGGATCACCGATCTGCTGGCCCCGGAGCGGGCCAAGAAATTTCTTGCCGGCCGGTTTGCCCTGGTCAATGTCTGGCGCTCCATTGGCCCCGACGTGCAGCGCCTGCCGCTGGCCATCGCCGATGCGCGGACCATGGGCGCCGCGGATTTCGTCGCCACGGACATGGTCTATGCCGACCGCCTGGGTGAGATCTACCAGATCGCCGGCAATCCGGACCAGCATTGGAGCTACTTTCCGAACATGAACGCGGGCGAGGTCGTTTTGCTGAAATGCTTCGACAGCGCGCGGGACGGGCGGGCCCGTTATACGGCCCACGGCGCCTTCGAAGATCCCAGCGTGCCGGCCGGCACACCGCCCCGCGAAAGCCTGGAAATCCGCACCTTGCTGAGTTTCGCTTAAACCGCCGCCGAACCCTTCGGAAACACGAGCGCGTTCGGGCAAGGCGTGGTATGCTGGTTGCGTAGGTGTAAGCGAAGAAAACACTGGGACATGCCGATGCCCGTTATCTCGCCGCAGGCGAAATCCGGCCACGCGATGGTCGAAATTTCCTCGACGTTCCACATGCCTGAAACGCGGCGCTTGCTGGAGTATTGGCAATCGAAACGCGGTCAGCGGCCCCGTCTCCGGCTCAATGATCTTGACCTCATGGAGATCTATGACATTGCGCCCCTGTTGACGATCCGCGATGTCGTCGACGGCGGGCGTGAGTTCCGCAGCCGTTATTGGGGCACCCAACTGGTCAATTTATTCGGCGTCGAAACGACGGGTAAATTGTTGGGCGAAGCCTTCAGCCCGGAATCCGCACAAGTCCTGAAAGATCGCCTGTGCCTGTCCTTGCAGGCCGACGGGCCGGTGCGGGTGGTCGCCGTGGTCGAGCTGATAAAAATCAACGTGCCGAGAATTTACGAAGGCATTTGGCTGACCCTTGACGGGAACGGCGGCGAAAACCAGCACACCATCGGCACCTTCGGTTTCGGCTATGAGTTTCAGCCGGGCGAATTGGACCGCGAAGGCGGACCCGAAGATTGGCCGCGTATTTATTACCGGTCTGGCGAGGCGTTCTAGAGCCGGTGCATTCCGGACCTGGCGGCCAGGCCGGATCGGAGTCTCAATCGGGCCTTCGCGGCCGGATCACAGGCATGCTAAGTTGGCACGGCTGTAGATTTCGGGGCGATTTCCGAAGGGGACCATTCATGCCAGTTTCCGACTTGACGGTGAAGTCCGGCCGCTCGCTTGTCGAGGTTTCCACGTCATTTCATTCGGCCAAGACCCGGCGCCTGTACGACTATTGGCGATCGAAGCGTGGCGACCGGCCGCGTCCGCGGCTGACCGATTTCGATCTCATGGACCTCTACGATATCGCACCGCTGATGACCATTCGTGATGCCGTCGATGGCGGCCGGGAATTCCGCTGCCGCTATTGGGGAACCCGGCTGGTCGATACCTTCGGCCTGGAAGCGACCGGCAAATTGTTGAACGAATGCTATAGCCCGAAAAGCGCCAACGTGTTGGGCGAGC
>CAZQPC010000242.1:4317-8528 GCA_964595005.1 uncultured Magnetovibrio sp. | reverse complement strand
AACCGAAATCGGCGAACCGGTTGAGGCGCGGATGGACGGGGGAAACGATGTCCGTCGGTGCTGTGTCCGCTGAACTCAATGCGGCTTCTTCGCCGTAGGTGCGGATGATGTCACAGACGTGCCCCCGTTCGTGCACATGGACGACGAAGTAGCCCAACTTCGGTTTGTCGTTGCGGCCGATCTCACTGTCCGCGTCGGGCGCAATCCGGTACATCTCGCTGTAATCCAGGCGCACGAAGGCCGTCGACGGTAGCAGGTAGCAGTCCGTTTCGGCGTAGCGGTAGAACCAGAAATTATGCACATGGCCGATGAACAAGGCCTCAACGCCGTGTTGCTCAAGCAGGTCCAGCATCCAGGTGCGGCCCGGCTCACCGATGTTGTCGTAATTCTCTTCTTCATCGGGTTTCGAGAAGTAGGGCGGATAGTGGCTGTGCAGGAAAATACGTTTGCCTTGGTTGGCGTCCAGATCGGCTTCCAGCCAGGCCCGCTGTGCCGCTTCGGCGGCGAAGCCGGAATTGATGATCTGGGCGTTGATGATGATGAAATGACAGCCCTCATGGTC
Organism: uncultured Magnetovibrio sp.; assembly: GCA_964595005.1. GTDB lineage: Bacteria > Pseudomonadota > Alphaproteobacteria > Rhodospirillales > Casp-alpha2 > UBA3470. The sequence continues at coordinate 7,966 of CAZQPC010000242.1, read as the reverse complement.
GAAGGACTGATACTGGGCACCGAAGTGTTGGTCCCAAAGTGCCAGGTAATCTTCATGGATGCCGGCCGCCGGCGCCCAGTCGTTGGGCTTGTCGCCGACGTCGTGATTGCCGGGCGTTAGGTAAAGCGCGTGTTTCAGGTCGGCCACCTGTTCATGAAACCGGGCCGCCGCCTGGGCATAGAGATCGGGAATGGCCGGCACGGGATGCACCAAGTCGCCGACGTTGACGACGAAGGCCAGGTCGCGGGCGTTCAAATCGCGGATCACGTGGCGCATGCGCCGGTTGGCCAGGCGGTTGACCTCAAAGGGTGAGTTACAGTCATCCTCGCCCTGGTTCAGATGCGTGTCGGTGATCACGCCGAAGCTGAACAGGCGCTCTCCCAGGTCTTCGCTCATGCCTTGTCTCCCTGTCGTCAGCTATCCCGCCATGGGGATGGTTTCTTGGCCGTGCCGTGCCCGGTAATGATTGCGGATCAGGAAGCCGATGGAAAGCGCCGTTAAAGTCCAGAACACCCAGCAGATTTCATTGCGGAAGAAGATCGCGCCGGAACCTTCGGACATGAGCAGGGCCTGGCGGAAATTATCTTCCAACAGCGGCCCCAGAATGAAGGCGATGAGGAAGGGTGCCGCCGGCATCTCAAAGCGCAGCATGACGAAACCCAAGACGCCGACAACGAACATCACCAGCACGTCAAACAGGGAGTTGTTGATGGCGTAACCGCCGTAGACGCAGAGCACTAAAACGGCCGGGTAGAGCAGCGTGTTCGGGATGTCGGCGATCTTCGAGATCAATCTGATGCTCATTTTGCCAATCACGAACAGATACGCCGACGACAGCATGATGCCCATGAACAGGGCATAGATCATCGTCAGGTTCTGTTCGAACATGACCGGGCCGGGACGCAGGCCGTGGATCATGAAGGCACCCAGGATCACCGCGGTGATCACGTCCCCGGGCACGCCAAGGGCCAACAGCGGAATCATGGTGGCGCCGGCGACACCATTGTTGCCGGCTTCCGCGGCGGCGACGCCCTCGATCTCACCACGGCCGAAATTGTCGCGGTTCTTCGACGTGCGCTTGGCTTCCGAATAGGAAAGGAACGCCGACGGTGAGCCGCCGATGCCGGGAATGGCACCCAGGATGACACCGATGACCGAGCCGCGCAGGATCGATTTCAGGCAGTTCTTGAAATCCTGGAATGTGGCGTGCATGCCGGTCAGGGCGCCGGCGTTAACGCGGCTTTCCCTTTTGATGGTGAACTGGTTGAGGATCTCGGGGATCGCGAACAGGCCGATGAGCACGGGAATGAAACTCAAGCCCCCCATCAGTTCGGTCTCATCGAAGATGAACCGGTTGGTGCCGTAGACGATGTCCAGCCCGACGGTGGCCAATATCAACCCCAGGCACGCCGCCCCGATCCCCTTCGCCAGATTGTCGCCCGAGACGCCGGCGATGATGGTCAGCGAGAACACGATCAGGGTGAAAAACTCCGGCGGCCCGAAGCGCAAGGCGAAGCTGGCCAGGAAACCGGCGAACAGAATCAGCGAGATGTTGGAGATGAAATCGGCGACCACCGACGCGTAAAGCGCCATGTCCAGGGCGCGGCGGGCTTCGCCGCGCTGCGACATGGGAAAGCCGTCCAAGACGGTACACGATGCCGCCGGCGTCCCCGGCGCCTTGATCAGGATGGCGGTGATCGATCCGCCATAGAGGCCGCCCTTGTAGACACCCAATAAAAGCAGAATACCGGTCACCGGCTGCATGGTGAAGGTAAACGGCAGCACCAGGGCAACCCCCATGGGCGTCGTCATGCCGGGAATGGCGCCGACGAAGGTGCCGATGAAGACACCGGCGAACACGGCGAACAGGTTGTCGATGCTGAGGAACAGCTGGAAAGCCTGGGGGATATGTTCAAGCATGTTTCAGCGCTCCCTTAGAGGTAATTTTCGAAGACACCCAGGGGCATGGGCACCTGGGCGACATAGACGAAGAAGAAATACAGGAGGATCGGCAGCAGCACCGCCATGGGCACGACCCGTTTCCAGTTGCGTTGACCCAGTGCGGTGGTCAGCACCAGGACCACGGCAATGGAACTGACGACGACGCCGAGATACCCGATAGCGACGTAGAAGGCGAACAGGCAGGCCATGCCGAACAAGGACCGCAGGACGCGGGTTTGGAAGGGATGTTCGACCAGGGCGCCGGCTTCCGAATCCGCCGGCTCATCCTCGTTGCCGGCCGCCATCATGGCCTTGCGTTCCAGATAGGCGACAACAAACACAATGGCGCCCGACACGCCCAACATGCCCATGATGATATAAGGCCAGAAATCCGGCGACAGGGCCCGGAACTGCACCGACGATGGCACATCGATCCCCGCCGGAATGACCACCAGCCAGCCCAACAGCGCAATGACGACCATCGCCGCGCCGACGTAGATTTCCTTGGTTTTGCTTTCGATCATGCCGCACCTGCCATTTTCAGGTTGTCCAAGTTGAGGTCGCGTTCGACCAGAAATTCACCAATCGCCAACCAGCGCGCCGCGGCCTGATTGGTGAGGCCGCTGGTGACCAGTTTCATGTCGCCGCCGCCGTCGGGCCGATATCGGTTCAGGCTATCGTTACAGGCCTCCACATAGGCGTCGGCCTGCGCCAACGGCCCGGAAAGCAGGATCATCTCAGGGTGTGAGATACCGGCAAACAGGGCCAGCGCCCGGCCCAGCCGATGCCCGGCATTTTCCATGACGCCGGTCGCCGCCGCATCGCCGGCGTTTGTCTGTTCAACAACCGCCATCAGACGTGCCGCGACCTCATCGGCGCGTTCCGAGCCGACACCGACACGGGTTTCGCCCATCGCTGAAAGGATGCCCCGCCCACCGGCCAGGTCGTCCAGGGTCGACATGGCGCCGGCCGCATCTTCCATCGGCAGGTTGCCGATGTGGCCGGCCGAGAACTGATGGCCGCGAACCAGTTGGCCGTCCAGATACAAACTGCCGCCGAGACCGAGCGCACAATGCACCAACAAGGTGTTGCGCGCGGCGCGGGCCTGGCCGAACCGGACTTCCGCCAAATTGATTCCGTTCGGCAGGTTTTCCACGTGAAACGGCACCCCAAGCGCCGACGTTAACCGGCCGGCCAAATCCAGATTGACGTCGTGCCATCCGAAATAAGGGGACGCGCGAACGATGCCGGAAACGGGGTCGACGGCGCCGGTGATGGCGACGCCGCCGCCGAACAGACGGTTGGGGTCACGCACGTGTTTGGCGATCATCTCCGCCGCAGCGGCGATCACATGTTCGATGACGACGTCCGGTTGCGACAGGTTGCGGAGGCTCAGATCGCGCCGCTCCAGGCGATTGTTTTGCAGGTCGGCCAGGGTCACGGCCTGCTGAAAAACGTTAAGCCCGATGCCCAAGACATAGCCGCCGGCGGCATTCACGTTCAGGCCGATGAAGCGGCGGCCGGGCCGCCCGGTGGTTTCCGGATCGCCTTGTTCCGTGATCACGCCGGCTTCGATCAGTTCGCGGGTAATCCGCGACACGGACGCCGCGGTCAGGCCCGTCGCCTGGCTGATGGCGGTCCGCGACGCGGGTCCCTTGAGAACGATCTCCGCCATCACCGCGCGCTTGTTGGCGCGGCCCAGATCCTG
>CAZQPC010000242.1:0-4217 GCA_964595005.1 uncultured Magnetovibrio sp. | reverse complement strand
GAATGATCTGCCATGAGATAAAGTATAAAAAATTATTTGCTTACTGTAAACAAATATGTTTAGATGGCGTTGTGTTCTCATGGAGAGGACCGCAAATTGCGCATTCCGCGCTTCCTGATATGGGAGGATTAAAAAAATGTTCTCACGTCGCCGCGTCATGACGGGAGCGCTGACCGCGCTGTCCGTTATCGCCTTCGCCGGTGCCGCCGTTGCCGAATATCCGACGAAACCCATTACCCTTGTCGCGCCCTATGGCCCCGGCGGGGCCTCTGATCTGGCCGCCCGCACCCTGTCGGCAACCATTCCCGGCTACATCGGCCAGGGCATGCTGGTCGTCAACCGCACCGGCGCCGGTGGTGTTGTCGGGTCGAACTATGTCGCCAAGTCGAAGAAGAACGGCTACACGCTGTTGCTGTCGCGGGTCGGATCGCAAGCCGCCGTGCCGGCCATCAACCGGAAAATTCCTTATAAATGGGATGATTTCACGTTCCTGGGCCTGTTGGAAAAGAACCCCTTCGTGCTCTGTCTGAACGCCAATTCACCTTACAAGGACTTCGCCAGCCTGGCCGCCGCCATCAAGGGCGGCAAGAAGCTCAAGTATGCCTCCGCCGGCGTCGGCACGCTTCTCCACGTCGCCGTGATCATGCTGTTGGATGAATTGAAGGTGAAACCGGAAAATCTGATTCACGTGCCCTTCAAGGGCGGCGGCAAGGCGGCGGCGGCCGTTGCCGGCAACCACGCCGATATTATTTTCCAGAACCTGTCGGGCGTCATCAGCCACATCCAAGGCAAGAAATTGCGCGCCGTGGCGATCTCCACCGCGACCCGCGCACCGACGGTGCCGGACGTGCCGACCGTTGCCGAACTGGGCCATCCCGGCCTGGAAGCCATCGTCGGCTGGAGCGGTCTATGGGGTCCCAAGGATCTGCCGAAAGATATCCAGGACAAATGGGTCGGCGCCTTGCAAAAGCTGAAGAAGGACAAGGCCTGGAACAAGCTGACCAAGGGCTTGGGCTCAATCCCGGCGATCTCAAGTCCCGCCGACACCAAGGCCTTCGTCGAAAACCAGTATCTGAAGTTCAAGGATGTGGCCGAACGCCTCAACCTGGTGATCAGATAACGGCAAACCTATAATCTCCCTGCCGGGGCGGCGACGGCCTGTCGTCGCCGCCCCGTTTTTTTTCGACCCAGCGAGGATCATGCTATGGCCGACGGTGCGTCCCCAACTTCTCCCAATATTCTGGTCATCCAGGCCGATCAACTGACACCGGGCGTGTTGCCCGCCTACGGCCACCCCCTGGTAAAAACCCCGCACATCGACCGCCTGGCCGAGACCGGCGTGGTGTTCGAAAGTGCCTACTGCAATTTCCCGCTCTGTGTGCCGTCCCGGGCCTCGATGATGGCCGGACGGTTTGCCCACAAGGTCCGATCCTGGGACAACGCCACGGAGATGCCGGCGTCGGTTCCCACCTTGGCGCATTATCTGCGCCGTGCCGGGTATCACACGGTGCTGTCCGGCAAGATGCATTTCATCGGCCCCGATCAGGTGCACGGTTTTTCGGAGCGCGTGACCACCGATATCTATCCCGCCAACTTCGCCTGGACCCCCGATTGGATCGCCGGCGAACGTTTTCGACCAACGGGCATAAATCCGGCCGCCGTGGCCGACGCCGGGGTTTGCGTGCGCGGCCTGCAGATCGATTACGACGACGAGGTCGAACACGCCACCATCCAGCAGATTCATGACCTGGCGCGCTTCCACAACGACAAACCGTTTTTGCTGTGGTCATCCTTCACGCATCCCCATTCGCCCTACGTGACGACCCGGAAATACTGGGACCTGTATGATCACGATGACATCGACATGCCGAAAGTGCCGCCCATTGCGGTCGATGAATTGGATGAAATGAGCCGCTGGCTGTATTACGCCCACGCCCAGGATTTGATGACCATCACCGACGACCACGTGCGCAACGCGCGCCACGCCTACTACGGCATGACCAGCTACATCGACGACAAGGTCGGGCGCATCATGCAGACCCTGGAAGACACCGGCTTGGCCGACAACACCATGGTCATCTTCACCTCCGACCACGGCGAAATGCTGGGTGAGCGGGGCAAGTGGTTCAAACAATACTTCTTTGAGGGTTCCGTCCGGGTGCCGCTGATCATCTCCATGCCCGGCACCTACGCCGCCGGCCGGGTCTCGGAGCACGTATCCCTGGTCGATCTGCTGCCGACCTTCATGGACGCCGCCACGGACGGCCAGCCGCCCGACCCGGTGTCGGCCCTGGACGGAAACTCCCTGGCGGGGCTGCTATCGGGCGGCGACGCGGCCTGGGACAACACGGTGATTTCCGAATACACGGGCGAGGGCGTCATTGCGCCGTGCCGGATGATCCGCCGCGGCAATTACAAATACATCTACACCCACGGCCATCCGCCATTGCTCTACGACACGGCCAACGATCCCCTGGAACTGGACAACCTCATCGGCAACGCCGACGTCGCCCAGGTGGAAGCCGAATTGGGCCGCGACATTCTGGCCGATTGGGACCCGGACGCCATCAACGACCAGTGCATCCAAAGCCAGAAGGAACGTCTGTTCATCCAGGCGACAACGGAAGGTGAGCCGACCTGGGCCTATCTGAGCCGCCAGGGTGACGCAGGGCGCTTCGTGCGCAACGCCGGCGCCACCCAAACCAAACAAAAGGCGCGCTATCCGTTTGTCGAGCCGACGCCGTTTGATCGCTGAGGGGCCGCCGCGGCGGCGTCTCGCCGGGCCCCGCTCGGGCGCATTTCGGACGTCGGCAAATGACAGTCCCGCCGGCGTCCCATCACCATTACGCCGCCGGGAAGGTTACCGTGACGGTGGTCCCCTTGCCGACCTCGCTTTCAATAACCAGCGTGCCGTTATGGAGATCGATCAGGGATTTGGTGATCGTCAGCCCGAGTCCCCAGCCCTGTTCGCTCAAATAGGGATTGGAGCCGGCGCGGGTGAAGGGATCGGTCAGGTTCGGCAGCATATCAGCGGCAATGCCCTGACCCGTATCGGTGATCTTCAGGGTCGTGTACTGTTCCGTGGCGTTCGCCGAGACGGTGATTGAGCCGCCTTCGGGTGTGAACTTGATGGCGTTTGACAAAAGGTTGAGCAAGATTTGCTTCGCGGCCCGACGATCCGCATAAAACGGTCGGATGTCCCGGGGTATTTCGATGATCAGGTCGATCCCCCGCATGCGGGCCTGATCCTCGATGATCCGCTCACAATCTCTGATGATCTCCATGGTCGCGAGACGCTCCTTGGCCAGAGACTGCTTGCCGGCCTCAATCGTCGAGAGATCGAGGATTTCGTTGACCAATGCCAGAAGATGCGTGCCGCTGGTGTGAATGTCGCCCGCATATTCCCGGTATTTTCCGGCGCCCGGCGGTCCGAAGTACTGATGGGTGAGGATATCCGCAAACCCCAGGATGGCGTTCAGCGGGGTGCGAAGTTCATGGCTCATGGTCGCCAGAAATTCCGATTTCGCCTGGTTCGCCCGCTCGGCCTCGACCAGCGCTTCTTGGCGGTCCTCGTGGGCCTGCTTCAGTTCGCGGATGTCCGTCGATAATATGATGGTGCTGCCGTCGTCCAGACGTTCCTCGTGGACCAACAGCCACAGGCCGTCCTGACGAAGAAGTTCAAACGGCCCGCGCGGGTTTTTGTGGCGCTCCATCCGCTCACTGATCCAGTTTTCCTCGTTGCCGTCGGCAAGCGGCACAAAGCCTTTGGCAACGATGGCTCTCAGATATTTCTCGAAAGGGTATCCCGGCACGAAAGTTTCCGGCACCGCCGCACTGGTCTCGCGGTGCCGCGCATTGCATATCACCAGCCGGTCGTCCGCGTCATAAAGCAAAACCACCGCGGACATGGCTTCGATGGCGGCCGCCAAACGCCGGTTTTGTTCTTCGGCCACGGTGCGCTGGGTGATGTCGGTCCCCGTGCCGCGGTATCCCTGGAATTTTCCGGCATCGTCGAATTCCGGTTTGCCGTTGACGCTGAAACGGCGGCGCTCGCCGTTGGGCAGCGTCAGTTGATATTGGAAATCCTTGAACGGCCGCCGCGCTTCGAGATCGGCAATGTGCGCCGCCCACTTAGGCTCATCTGCTGGATTTGCGGCAATTTCCGAACGGGTCTTGCCGATAAACGCGTCGAGGCCGAACCCGGTCACCAGTTCGTT
>CAZQPC010000241.1:0-8528 GCA_964595005.1 uncultured Magnetovibrio sp. | reverse complement strand
CGGGTTCCGGTTCCGGTTCGGGCTCGGGCTCGGGCTCCGGCTCAGGTTCCGGCTCGGGCTCGGGCTCTGGTTCGGGTTCGGGTTCGGGCTCCGGCTCCGGCTCCGGCTCAGGTTCCGGTTCAGGCTCGGGCTCAGGTTCCGGCTCGGGCTCCGGCTCCGGCTCAGGTTCCGGCTCCGGCTCAGGTTCGGGCTCAGGTTCGGGTTCCGGCTCGGGCTCGGGCTCAGCCTGCGCTTCTTCTTCCACCTCACCGTTGTTTTCATCCGCGTCGGCGGCTTCGCGAACGAGGTCGCGGAGACGCTCAAACGCATCCGATTCTATCGGTTGTTCGTGATCGCCAAGTTCGCGCGGGAACACGTGCCAATCGGGTTCCGGCACCGTGTAGTCGGGATCGCCGGTTTCCGGTTGCGGATCGATCGGCGCGATGGGGTCGGGGGGGTCGCCGCCGTCGACGTCACGACTGGGAACTTCGCGGCCTTCGGGGGTGAAACCTTGCTGCTCAATGGGCCCTTCGGGGGCCGCTTCATATTCGGCCCGTTCGCCCGTGTGGATATTGGCCAAAGACTGATCCGCGCCATCGACATCTTCGGGGCCGGTAAAGGCATCCGCCGTTTCATCGGAATCATCGCTGCGGCCCTGGCGGCCACTATCCCAATCGGCCCAATCCTCGGGTTGGTCGTCTGCCGGTGCCCTTGGCTCTTCCGGTTCTTCCGAAGGATCGTCATTAATGTCGTCGGCCATACGGCTCGGTACCCCCGGTGCATCCGTCAATATGTTGCGGATCAGCGCACCAATAATTCAAAAATATTTTAGGCTTCCAATCTAATCTAAAAAAGAGTCATATATTATCCATACCTATAGGGCGACCGAAAAGAACAACATGAACGTAACATGAACTACGATCGGTAGTCACTGCCGGACTGACAACATAAAAACCAAAGGTTCACCGTAATCCCAGGATGATCGTAAAACGGAAGAGCTTTGATTGAAGGGACCATACGATGACGATGTTGCCGATGGGTTTCGAGCGCGGGGGTTAGCGTTGCTACAGGCGAAACACCATAGGGCAAACGGCCGTGCGGCCGGGGAATGGGGATTCCAAACAGCCGAATATTGCCGCAAAAGGCGCCCGTTTGTTCGGCGGACATGCGGGTCTGCCGACGGCGGTGCCGATATGCCGTTTGACCTTGGCCGGGAGGCCCGCCATGGCCAAGGGTAGCTTGCGTTCGGTTCTCCGGGCGGTGCCGAAAAGGTCATGGAACCGCTTCGAAATTCTGTTTCAGTCCCTGGTCATCAACCTGTTCGGGCTGGCCCTGCCTGTCTTTATTCTGCAAATTTATGATCGCGTCCTGCCGTTGCAGGCGGCCGGCTCCCTGGCCGTCATGGTCGGCGGCCTGATCGTCGTCATCATCTTCGACATCATCCTGAAGCTGGCGCGGTCGAAGATCATCACCTGGAACGGCGCCCAGTTCGAACACCTGGCGCGGCTGGAGGCCCTGGACAGGGTCTTCCGCTCCCCCTTGGAGCTATATGAATCGCGTTCGCCCGGCGATTACATGGAACGCATCAACGCCATCGGCGCCGTCAAGGACTTCTATTCCTCGCAGATCGTCACCTTGTTCGTCGATCTGCCCTTCGCCGCCATGTTCCTGGTGCTGATCTGGTATCTGGGCGGCGACATCGTCATCGTGCCGCTGGCCCTGTTGACCGTATTCGGCCTTTCGGCCCTGTTCATCGGCAGCCGGCTCAGGCGCGTCGTCAATGACCGGACCCAGGCCGACAACCGGCGCTACGACTTCATGATCGAGGTCCTGAACGGCATCCAAACGATCAAGGCCATGAACCTGAAGACGATGATGCAGCGGCGTTTCGAGCGCCTGCAGGAACGCACCGCCGATGCGATCCGGCGGGTTTCCATGCAAGGCGCCTACGCGCAAGGCCTGGGCAGCCTGTTCAGCCAGTTGAACATGGTCTCCGTGGTCGGCATCGGCGCTTACATGGTCTTGCAGGGCGATATGACCGGCGGCAAGCTGGCGGCCTGCATGCTGCTGTCGGGCCGCGCCCTGCAACCGCTGATGTCGGCGATGAGTTTATGGACCAACTACCAGACCGTGCGGGTTGCCGCCGGTCAGGTCTCGGAAGTTCTGGCCCTGCCGGAAGAGGCACCGCGCAACATGCCGGAAATCCCGCCCCTGAAGGGCGGCTTGGAACTGCGCGACGTCAGTTTCGCCTATGGCAACGATCCCGTCCCGTTCATCAAGAACATCAACCTGAAGCTTGAGCCGGGCGAAGCCATTTCCATCGAAGGCGCCAACAGTTCCGGGCGGACGACATTGCTGTTGCTGATCCTCAGCCTGCTCCGGCCGCAGAGCGGGCAGATATTGATGGACGGCAACGATATCTCGCAATTCGATCCCATATCGGTGCGCCGCGAAGCCTCGTTGGTTTCCCACAATGCGCCGCTCTATAGCGGCAATCTGGTCGAGAACATGACCAACTATCAGTGGGGCGACATGGTCCAGGCGGCCCTGGATCTGGCCGAAGATTTGAAGCTGGACGAGGAAATCAAGGTTCTGCCCGAAGGCTATGACACCAAGGTCGGCGGCTCCACCATCGACCGCATCCCGGCCGGGGTGCGCCAGCGGGTCGCCATCGTCCGCGCCCTGGTTGATCGGCCGCGCCTGATCTTGTTCGACGAAGCCAATTTGTCCCTCGACGCCATGGCCGATAAACGCCTGCAACAGCTGCTGCTCAAGCTGAAGGGCGACAGCACCATGATCCTGGTCTCGCACCGGGCCGATATCCTGGCCCTGGCGGACCGCCACTTCGTCATGGTCGACGGCGAATTGCGCGAAAAGCTGCGCAAAGACGTGGGCGCCGGCGCATGAGCAACGCCACGGTCATACAGAACCTGGCCCAGAACCGGCCGCTTTCCAATCCGGCGGCCTGTCTGGCGCCGTTGTTGGATGCGCTTTCCTTCCGCGGCACACCCCGGCAAGTGGCCGAAGCCATGGCTGGCCGCTGGGAAAGTCTGGATGTGCATGATTTGCGCAACACCATGGCGAACCTGAATTTCCGCAGCTGGGGCCAGAAGCAGAAAATCGGCAAGATCGACGACCGCCTGTTGCCGTGCCTCTATGAAACCAAGCGCGGCAACACCTTGGTCATGTGGCGCGGCCGCGACGGCGACATTCACACCTTCGACGGCCAGAGCCGCCAACCGGTCACCAAGGTTCGGCGCGGCACCAAGGGAACGGCCTATTTCTTTGTCCCCGACGATGACGACCAGGCGGCGCCGAAACGGACCGGCTGGTTCCGCTCCGTGACGCGGCGGTTTGAGCCGTTGATCGTCAGGCTTCTGGTGTTGACCGTGTTGCTCAACATCCTGGCCCTGGCAACGCCGCTGTTCGTCATGAACGTCTACGACAAGGTGATCGGCGCGCGCAGCGAGGAAACCCTGAAATATCTGGCCATCGGTGTGTGCATCGCGATCCTTTGCGATGCGGTGCTGCGAATCATGCGAAGTTCGCTGCTCGCCTATATCGGCGGGCGGCTGGACATGATCGTCAATTCCTCCGTGGTCACGAAAATCATGGACCTGCCCCTGGTGCGCCTGGAAAAGGCCACCGTGGGCATGCAATTGGCGCGCCTTCGGGAATTTGAAAGTGTCCGGAATTTCTTTACCGGGCCGCTGGCCCTGGGATTCCTGGAACTGCCCTTCGTGGTCATTTTCCTGGTCGCCATTTTCATCATCGGCGGCTGGCTGGCGATCGTCCCGGTGGTTCTGGTGACCGTCTTGAGCACCGGCGCCATGCTGGCCATGCGGTTCACCAAGGCCGCCGTCGCCGACGCATCGTCGGGCGGCGCCGACGCGCAGACATTGTTATTGGAGATCTTGGAAAACCTCCGGTTTATCAAGGACGAAGGCACGGAAGATATTTGGATGGAGCGCTTCCGCGAACGGTCCACGGACCTGGCCATGGCGAATTTGCGCGGCGCCCGCATCAACGCCGCCTTCCAAACCTTCTCGCAATCCGTGACCATAATTGCCGGCGCCGCGACCCTGGCCGTCGGTGCCGGCTTTGCCATCAACGGCCAGTTCTCCATCGGCGCCCTGATCGGCTGCATGGCGCTGGTCTGGCGGGTGCTGGCGCCCTTGCAGGCCTTGTTTGTCACGTTCACGCGGCTTGAGGAAATCAAGACGGCGGCGCGGCGCGTCGATATGTTGATGGGACAGGTGACGGAATCGCGATCCCGCACGTCGGGGGAAACTGTCGCCCGTGAGCGCCAGTTTGAAGGCCAGGTCACGTTCAAGCGCGTCGTCATCCGCTACGCCGCGAACCAGGAACCGGCCCTGGCCGGCGTGTCTTTCGATATCAAGCCCGGCGAAGTGGTGGCCATTGTCGGGCCCAACGGTTGCGGCAAATCGACCATCCTGAAGCTGGTCGCCGATCTTTATCAGGCGCAGGCCGGTACGGTGCTGATCGACGGTGTCGACACCCGCCAGTTGAACATGACGGACCTGCGCCAGGCGTTGGGGTATCTGCCGCAGAAATCCGATCTGTTTTCGGGTACGGTGATCGAAAACCTGACCGTCTCCAACCCCATTGCAACCCTTGAGGACATCGAACAGGCCTGCTCCCGGGCCGGCATCCTGGACGACGTGGAAGAATTGCCGCGCGGTCTTGATACCTACCTCACGGAACAAAGCGTGCGCCAGGTTTCGACCGGGTTCTCCAAGGGCCTGGCCCTGGCCCGGACCTTGCTGTCGCCGGCCAACATCTTCCTGTTCGATGAGCCGGGCGTCGGCCTGGATACGGAATCCGACGAGATGTTCCTGAAACAACTTGAATCCTTCAAGGGCCGGGTGACAACACTTCTGGTCACCCACCGGCCCGAGTATATTCGTATTGCCGACCGGGTGATCGCGCTTCGCGCCGGCAGTGTGGTGTTCGACGGCACCCCGGAAGACCTGGCGGGCCTGAGCAGGAGAAAAAAGAATGGCTGACACCCGAATACGTGAACCGCTGATGGATGACATCCCCGACGCGCTGCAACCGGAACGCCCGTCGCGGCCCGCGCCGGCGCCCGACCGAAGCAAGGCCAAGGACGCCTTCGCCGAGCCCGAGGAAGGGGCCTGGATGGTCGGCCGAAAGCGCCTGGCGCAATCGCTGATCCTGGAAGAAAAAGGCCCCGGCGGCGGCAGCCGGATGCTGGCCTTCGTCATTATCGTGTTTGTCGGTGCCTTCCTGGTTTGGTCGTCCTATACGCGGATCACGGAAGTTGTCGTCAGTTCCGGCGAAGTCTCGCCCATCGGGTCCATTAAGGAAATTCAACATCTGGAAGGCGGCATTGTCGCCGGGATCAAGATCAGGGAAGGCGATCTGGTCAACCCCAATCAGGTGTTGATCGAATTGGAATCGTCGGTGACCCGCCCGGAACTGGACCAAATGCGGACCCGCTTGGCGGGCCTGGAGCTGGAAGCCCAGCAGTTGTCGGCGGTGATGACCGGTGGCGGCGTGACCGAAACCGATATCAATGCACGCTACAAGAAAATGGCCTCAACCCAGCTTCTGGTCTTCAAGGCGAAACGCGACGCCGAAGATGCGCAGCTGGACGTGATCAAGCGCCAGATCGCCCAGAAGCGCGAGGAACAGCGGTTCCTCAGGTCCCAGGAACAAGCCGTCAAACGCCAGATCGGCTTCGTCCAGGAAGAGGTCAACATGCGCAAGGACCTGTTGAAGAAAGGTCTGATGCCGAAAATCGTCATGCTGGAAAACCAGCGCGAGCTGGCCCGCACCCAGTCTCAACTGGCGGAAATCCGGGGCCAGCAGCGGCGCCTGTCGGAAGGCATCGCCGAACTGGTCAGCCGCCAGGGCGAAACGACGGCGCGGATTTCCATGGAAGCCGCCGAAGGCCTTGGTAAGATCGAGAACGAGATCCACGAACTGCGCGATTCCATTGCCCAAGTCGAAGGCCGGGTGCAGCGCCTGACCATCCGCTCGCCGGTGCGCGGCATTGTCCAAACATTAAATACCCGCACCGTTGGTGGCGTCGTCACGTCCGGCGCCACGGTTGCCGAAATCATGCCCTTGGATGCGGAACTGATCGTCGAGGCCCGCATTCTGCCCAAGGACATCGGTTTCATCCACCCGGGCCAGGAAGCGCGGGTCAAGGTGCAGACCTATGACTTCACACGCTATGGCGACATCGCCGGCACCATTGAGCGGATCTCCGCGACGACCTTTACGGACGAGAAGAAAGGCGATGAGGCCTTTTACAAGGCCCATATCCGGCTCGACAAAAATTTCGTTGGCAATGATCCGAAACGCAATCTGGTGGTTCCCGGCATGACGGTCACGGTCGACGTGCGAACCGGCGAAAAGACCTTGGCGGAATATCTTCTGAAACCCATCTACAAGGCCATGAGCGAAGCGTTTCGGGAGCGCTGACGGGACTGGCGGCAAGCTATTGCGTGAGGTCTGGGGATGGAAGGGTTGGCCAGACCGATGTATTCTGACCACGGTCGCAACTTGCTGAGCGCTCCCTCCGGAGGATCATATCGCGCTATTTTGGCCCATGCCAAATGGTTGGCAATCGCGGCGCCATGTCGCGCCACGGTCACGATGTCATGACCAAACGCCTTTTGATCGTTGCCCATGCCCCGTCACCGAATACCCTGGCCCTGCGTGACGCCGTCACCGAAGGCGCCCATCATGAGGACATTGACGACGTCGACGTGGTGGTCAAAGGGCCGCTCGACGCCGGACCGGAAGATGTCTTGGCGGCCCAGGCGATCATCCTCGGGACCACCGAAAACCTGGGCTACATGAGCGGTGCTTTGAAGGATTTCTTCGACCGCAGCTACTACCCCTGCCTGGAGGAAACCCAGGGGCTGCCCTATGCGGTCTATATCCGCGCCGGCATGGACGGCACCGGCACGCGGCGCGGCATCGAAACCATCGTCACCGGGCTGAAATGGCGGGCCGTGCAAGACCCGCTGATCTGCCAAGGCGACTTTCGGGCGTCCTTCGTCGATGATTGCCGGGAGTTGGGCACCCTCATGGCGGCCAGTCTGGACGCCGGCATTATTTAGGGCCGCCCCTCAACAGCCGTAGAGCGCGACGGCGAAATATTCATCGGCGTCGGACCACAGCGCCTGACGTTGCATGCCGGCGGCGGCGGCCAAGGCATCGAAATCCTGGACGGCATACTTGTAGGAATTTTCCGTGTGGATGGTCTCGCCGGCGGCAAATCCGAAGGTCCGGCCGGCGATGGTCACCGTCTGCGCCAGCGTACTCTGCAAATGCATTTCAATGCGCCCCAATCGGTCGTCATAGCGGGCCACGTGGCGGAACGTCGCCGTATCGAAATTACCGCCCAGTTCGCGGTTGATGCGCACCAGCAGGTTCAAATTGAAGGCCGCGGTGACCCCCGCCGCATCGTCATAGGCATCCAACAGCACCTGGGTATCTTTTTTCAGATCATAGCCGATCAGCAGCCCGCCGCCGACCCCGACGGTTTGCGTCACACCGCGCAGGAATGCCGTCGCCGCGTCGGGATCGAAATTGCCGATGGTTGAGCCGGGAAAGAAGGCAACTTTGCGCGCCGCTGCGCCCGCCGGCTCCGGTATATCAACCGCCCGGGTGAAATCCGCGGCGATGGACGTCACCGGCAGCCCAGGATAGGTCCGGCGTAAATCGTCTGCGGCACGCAGCAATTGGTGCTCGGAGATATCAACGGCGGCGACCCCGGCCGGCGCCTTTAGAACATCCAACAGAATTCGAATTTTGTCGAGTGATCCGGCGCCGAATTCGATCAGCATGGCGGCCGTGCCGATAGCCTCTGCCATCGCCGCGCCATTGGCCCGCAAAATACCGATCTCCGTGCGGGTGACGTAGTATTCCGGTAACTCACAAATGTCGCCAAACAGGGCCGCGCCGGCGGCGTCATAGAAGTATTTGGGCGCCATGGTCTTCGGCATTGCGCCCAATCCCGCCAACACGTCCTGCAGGAATCCGGCGTCAATTTGATCGCCGTGATCGTCCTTGGCCGTCGTCGCCGCCGCCTCGTCCATTGATCCCTCTGGAGCCATTTTCATGACCGCATACTTAGAGGCGGGCGCAGGATGTGTCCATGCATTCACGGCAAATTGAACCGCTCGAAACACGGCGAAGGTAATTATGCGGGCTCAAACACGGGAAACTCAAAATTCTCGCTAAGCGTATCCCAGGCCAATTTCACCGCCATGCCGTCGCTCAGATCGTCAGCCGTACAGTTGATCAGGTTGGTAACCATGCGCACGCCTTCCGCCAAGTCGACAATGGCGCACATGTAGGGCACCCGGTCCTTGTGGCCGGGCCAGGGCGCCGTGACGGTCGTCCAACTGTACAGCGTGCCATTGCCCGATGCTTCCCGCCATTCCCAGTTGCGAGAGCCGGAATAAATGCTGACCGGGCGCGGATACCATTGGTATTGGTCCGTGTCCTTGCAATATTGCAGCATCAACTTGCCGTCCTTGGCGGCCTCC
>CAZQPC010000240.1:0-8534 GCA_964595005.1 uncultured Magnetovibrio sp. | reverse complement strand
GGTCGTCCGGCGCCTCAGTCAGGGGCCAACCGAATTCCTGGGACAGATCCTCAATTCCCAGTTGGCCGCTGCCGGCGTCTTCGTCGTTGAAAACCTCGACGACGCTTTCCAGGCGGACGTTCTTGATCAGCCGTGCCGAGGCCAATCCGGGCGTATCCATGGGGATGTCCGCAAGCGGCAGAATGTGCAGCGAATCCCGGTCCAAATTGGTCTTTTCAGCCATGGCGCGCCTAGTCATCCACCCAAAGCATCTGGATTTTGGGGAAAAAAGGTCAATACTTCAAACTGTTGGGCCAGGATAAAGGGAAACCGGCGGCTTGAGAAAGCAAAAAGCCGTGAAAATATGTGAACGAGTCATGAACCGATATAAACTGACAATTGAATATGACGGCCGCTTTTTCGTCGGCTGGCAGCGCCAGGACAGCGGTCTCGGCGTGCAGCAAGCCATCGAAGACGCCGTCAGGGCGTTCTGTGGTGACGCGGCATTGGTTCAGGGCGCCGGCCGTACCGATTCGGGCGTCCATGCCCTGGCCCAGGTGGCGCACGTGGATCTGGCCAAGGATTGGCCCACCGATACGGTCCGCGACGCCCTGAACGCGCATCTGAAAGGCCATGCCGTGAGCATCCTGAGCGCCGAATTGGCGGATCAGGAATTTCACGCCCGGTTTTCCGCCGTCGAACGCTCATACCGGTATCGGATCATCAACCGCCGTCCGCCGCTGACCGTCGATGCCGGTCTGGCCTGGTGGGTGCCGTCAAATCTGGACGCCGAGGCCATGGCCGAGGCCGCGCCCGGGTTGCTGGGGACGCACGATTTCACCACCTTCCGGGCCAGCGAATGCCAGGCCAGGTCGCCGGTGAAGACGCTGGATGACCTGACCGTCCAGCGCCTCGGCGACGAGATCACGGTGAGCGCCCGGGCCCGGTCCTTCCTGCACCATCAGGTCCGCAACTTTGTCGGCGCCCTGGCCTTGGTTGGTGAGGGCAAGTGGAGCGCGCGCGATCTGGCCGGCGCCCTGGCGGCCCGCGACCGCACCGCCGGCGGCCCGACGGCGCCGGCCGACGGATTGTATCTGGTCGGCGTGACATATCCCGAGAGCGAGGCCTGACCGCCGCCGCGCCATTGTCAGCCCGCACCGCCGGGCTTATACAAGGAGCGTTCGCGCAACCCTGGAGCCCCCATGAGCAAGATTCCCCTGAGCTTCAACGAGACCGACGGCCGCTCGGAAAACGCCGGCGCCAATGGGGCCACCGAAGGTGCCCCGGGTGCCCAGACCGCCCAAACCGCCCCGGCCGGGGCGAAGACGCCGGTCATGGGCTGGGCGGCGGTCGGCTTCGGCCTGCTGGGCATTTTCACCATCGGCTTCGTGTTCGTGCCGCTGGGACTGATCTGCTCCGTCGTGGCCCTGTTCATGGGCCAGGTGGTCTGGGGCGTCGTCGGCCTGATGCTGGCGGTCGCCGGCTTCGTCACCTCGCCGAAGCTCTGGCTGATCATCGGCATGAGCGCCTTCTGGGCCATGTTCGACATCGACGAATGGCTGAAGCCGCTGATGGATTTCCTGAATTCCATCGGCATCGGCGAGACGACGGAAGTTTAGCCGGCGCATTTTAGCCGGCAAAGTCTAGGCGACCCGGTTGGTCACGGTTTCGATCAACACCCCCAACAGCAAATCCATGACGACGATGCCGGCCGTCGTCGCCGCCGGCAACTCCAGGGCCTTGCGGGTGACGAAGAAGGTCAGGCCCAACACCCACAGGAAGACAACCAGCGCCATCATGTTGGCCAGGCCGTCGCCGAGCGCTCCGGTGATGCCCAAAATGACGATCGGCATATAGACGGCGTTCTGGACAACCGAAATCCAGTTGAAGGCGACCAGGTAACGGACCACCCGGTCTTCGCGGTCGAGCGGCCGGGCCAGGTTCAACATCACCAGCGGAAAGGCCAGCCAGGCGATCGCGTAGGCCAGCAGTTCGATAATCAGATAATGAGCGAAGCTGTCGACATGGTCGGTGCTCAGATAGCCGACGATCAGATAGAGCACAAACAGCGGCGCAACCACCCAGGCGGCCAGGAACGAGCGCCAGAAGGCGTCCGTGGTGTCTTCGAAATAATCGAACCCCGACGTGTCCAGCTTGGCCAGCCGCACCGCCCCGGCCAGGCCGACGGTGATCTGCGCGAGCGCGCTCATCTCACCAACGTCTTGAAGGAATACGGCGGCGCCGAAACGGCGTGCCGGCGATGTTGACGGGAAAGGCCCGCGCCCGCGGCGGCAGTCCGAAAACGTGACCCGGCGCCACTCAGCGGACCGGAGCCGGCGCCTGCCGGTTTATCGATCCCAGGGCCATCGATCCCAGGGCCATCGATCCCAGGGCCATAAATCTCAGGAATTTCGTTTCCCTTAAACATGTTTGAGGCCGAAATAGCCCGCGAGAATGGCCGCGTAGATATCGGCCAGCGCGCGGATATCGCCGAGGCGCGCGTTTTCGTCAACCTTGTGGGCGGTCTCGTTGATCAGGCCGAGTTCGACCACCGGGCAATGGTCCTTGATGAAGCGCGCGTCAGACGTCCCCCCCGTGGTGCTCAGCTCCGGCGCCCGGCCGGTGACGGTTTCCACGGCGCCGGCGACCAGGGCGCTGAGATCGCCGGGCGGCGTCAGGAAGGCCTCGCCGGAAATGGAGATCGCCATCTCAACCGCGCCGCTGTTCGCCGCCACCTCGGCCCGCACGCCCTCCAGGTAATCGCTCAGGCTGGCGCCCGTGTGCCGGTCGTTAAAGCGGATGTTGAGCCGCGCCGAGGCCTTCGCCGGGATCAGGTTGGTCGTCTCGTTGCCGACATCCATGGTGGTGATTTCCAGGTTGGTCGGCGGGAAGTGGTCGGTGCCGTCGTCGAAGACATGATCATCGACGGTCTTCAGGAATTGCAACAGGCGCGGCACCGGATTGTCGGCGAGCGCGGGGTAGGCGACGTGGCCCTGCGTGCCATGCACGGTGACGGCGGCGTTCATGGAGCCGCGCCGGCCGATCTTGATCATGTCGCCGAGCCGCTCGGGATTGGTCGGCTCGCCGACGATACAGGCGTCCAGCACCTCGCCCCGGTCCGCCAGCCAATCGAGCATTTTGACCGTGCCGTTGATCGCCGGGCCTTCCTCGTCGCCGGTGATCAGCAAGCTGATGGAGCCCGCCAGCGCGTCTCCGTGCGCCGCGACGATGCGCGACGCCGCGGCGACAAACGCCGCGATGGCGCATTTCATGTCGGCCGCGCCGCGCCCGTAAAGCCGCCCGCCCCGGACCTCCGGTTCAAACGGATCGCTGGCCCAGTCGCCCGCGTCGCCCGGCGGCACCACGTCCGTGTGCCCGGCGAAACAAAGGTTCGGCCCATTATTCGAATCCCCTGGGCCGAACCGCGCATAGAGGTTGTCGACGTCCGGGGTGCCGTCTTCGGAAAAGGGCAGCCGGTGGCATTCAAAGCCCAGCGGCGTCAGGTGATCTTCCAGCACGCCCAAGGCCCCCTCGTCCACCGGCGTCACGCTGGGCCGGCGGATCAGCGCCTCCGATAGCGCCACCGGATCGTGGACCTGGACGGCCACCCGGCCTTAGTCCCTGAGCAATTCGTTGATCGAGGTTTTCGAGCGCGTCTTCTCATCGACCCGCTTGATGATCACCGCGCAATAGAGCGACGGGGTCGGCGTGCCGTCGACGACAGGCCCCGGCAGCGAGCCCGGCACGACGACGGAGTAGGCCGGCACCCGGCCGTAATGAACGGTGCCCGTGTCGCGCTCGACGATCTTCGTCGATTGCCCGATGAACACGCCCATGGACAGCACCGAGCCTTCCTCGACGACGACGCCCTCGACGACTTCCGAGCGCGCGCCGATGAAGCAGTTGTCCTCGATGATCACCGGCCCCGCCTGTAATGGTTCCAGCACCCCGCCGATGCCGGCGCCGCCGGAAAGGTGACAGTCCTTGCCGATCTGCGCGCAGGACCCGACGGTCGCCCAGGTGTCGACCATGGTGCCGCTGTCGACGTAGGCGCCGAGATTGACGAAGCTCGGCATCAGCACGACGCTGGGCGCGATATAGGCGGACTTTCTGACGATGCAGTGCGGCACGGCGCGGAACCCGGCGTCGCGGAACCGGGCTTCGTCCCAGCCGAGAAATTTCGAATCCACTTTGTCCCACCAGGGCGCCCCGCCCGGCCCGCCATCAATGGCGCACATGTCGTTCAGGCGGAACGACAGCAAAACAGCTTTCTTCAGCCACTGATTGACGACCCAGTCGCCGCCGGTTTTTTCGGCGACCCGCGCGGTGCCGGAATCGAGCATGTTAAGGGCTTCGTCGACGGCCTCGCGGACCTCGCCCGTGGTGGCGGGGGAAATGGCGTCGCGGTCTTCCCAGGCGGCGTCGATGACGGAGGGTAAGTTAGACATATCAAAAATCCTATTGGCATTTTTGGGGGCGGCGGGCCGCCGGAAATTCGGTGGGGAATGTGGGCTACGAAGGCGGATGCGTCAACCCGGAGGAACGTAGGATGAGCCGCCCTAAAGACGCGCGGGCGGGAAGGCGGGTCGGCGCCCGCGCGTCCCCTCGTGGGACCTCCAAGCGGCAAGCCGTCGCCTGTCGAGGGGACGTACAAGTTGAGAACTCCCTCCGGGGGATAACCTGGGCTTACGCCGCGCCACTGGCGCGACGGTCCCAGAACATCATCCCCAGACCTCACGCCTTGATTTGCCGAAAAGCCCGCCAGATAGGTACGCCAAAGTCCGCATCGGTACGCAACGGTACGCATGCGCCGCTCATCCGCCGGGCCCGACCGGCCTCAAGGCCGCGGCAGCGCTGGGTTTCGCCAATGCGAACCTTTGCGGCGGATTTTGCGGTACGGGCCGCAAATCATCGCCTGCGGTGGACATTTCCGGGGCCGGGCCCGCCGGCGCAAGGCGCCGGCGTTCACGCATGATCTGCGCCTGCAACTGCGCGGCCCGCGCGGCGGCGTAGAACTGATGGTCTTGCAGGGCGCGGCGGTAAACCACCTCCAGCTTGCCGATGATCGCCGCCTCGGCATCATCGTGGTGATTGTCCAGCGCGACCTGAATTTCACGGATGCGCGCCTGGATGCGCTCGGAGCGCAGCAGCCGCCAGCCCTGCTTCTTCGCGGAGCGCGGCGCATAACCGGCTTCTGACGCCGCGGTCGTGGCGGTGCCGTAATGAACGAACGCCTGGCAGAAGCGTTCCTGACGGGGGATGAGGGGCATGGCTATTGTTCCCTTATTGTTCAAAATTCAAGGATTTATAACCTAGATATAGACAAATGTCAAGATATTTATTAAAACTGATCGGGTTGGGAGGCCGGAGACCCGGTCTGCTCCATTACAGACAGAGGCGTTCCAAGCCAACTTTTCAGACGATATCCGGCCGAGATGTTGGCGGAGCGCCATCGGCGGGCTTGGCGATCATCAGATAGAGCGTCGTGAACGGGCTGACGATGGGGATGATCGTCAGATAGACGATCAGCTTGCCCATGCCGGCGTCGCGGGCGCGCCGCACGTAGTGGCGATACAGCGGGATCAGCAAGATGAAAACGACCGGCAGCACGATCAATGCAGCGGTCATCGGATGGACGCCGATCAATTCCAGAACTTCGGGCAAGGCGATGGAGACGGCCAGCACGGAGACGACCCAGATGATGAAGGTCTGCCGTGATGTCCGTCTCTCCGATCGTTCCGTGGCGATCGCCGTGACCGGCACCGCGAGGGCGATCAGGACGATCAGCCAGTGCCAGAGGGAAAACGCACCCATGGGGGATCTCCTTTGGAGGTGGGCTGGGAGTGTACCACGGTTTTCGGCGGGCGGTGGGGTTGAATTGGCGGGAGGGGGTGGAGGGATTGGCGGGTTTGCTGGTTTTGTCGAGGCGGTGATCGGCATTGGGTTCGGGGGAGGTCGCATGAGGTTGGGGTGGGGTGTGGGGGTAATTCACAATTTGAAATATGGCAGCAAAAGCTTGAGTTAACTCCCATGATAACCCCAATCCTCGGTTATCTGGGACAGCCCCAATTCTATTTACTCCCATGGAGTGCGATTTTCTCATTGTTTCATAACCATTAAACATCTCGATTAACTGGATCTCCCGCAATGAAGGGTCTGTTGGCGGCGCTGCTGTTTTCGCTCACCGTGATCGCCATGCCGTTGCTTTTGGACAAGGACATCGACTTCTTCACGGCGATGATCACCAGCGTCAAAACGGTTCAGCGAAGCCCCGTCGTCATGTTGACCTGGGGCGCCGTGATCGGCGGATTGACCCTTGTCGCCATGGCGCCGATGTTTTTCGGCGTGATCGTCATCTTCCCCCTGCTCGGGCACGCATCCTGGCACCTCTATGAACGGCTGGTGTCGGCGTCGTAAGGCCCGGGGACCATGCTGCCCATGGACTTAAGAAGCAGCAACAAGATGTGGGCTTAAGATGTTGTTTTAAAATAGGCCGCAGCCGTCGAAGGCCGCCCGCGTTGCTTCTTTCTCGGCCTCGCTGAGCGGCAACAACGGCCTGCGCACCGGCCCCCCCACCTGCCCAAGCAATTCCTGCCAATACTTCTGATGCGCCTGCGGCTTGTCCTTCGGGCGGGTGGATTTCAGCGCGTCGCGGACGGGCTGCAGGCTGTCGCGGACTTCCCGGGCGGCGTCCACGTCGCCGGCCATGGCCAGGTCCGTGTAGTCCCGCATGCGCTGGTCCGTTTTGGTCTGCATGAGGAACGGCGGGGTCGAGCAGAGGTAGAGCTGCCAGCCCAGCTCGACGATGTTTTCCAGCCAGACGTCTTCCGCTGACGTCGAGACGATCAGCTTGTCGCCGGCCAGGCGGGTCAGCTCGGCGTAGAGATCACGCGGCACGGAGTACTTGATGGCGACGATGTTGGGCAGCTCGGCGATGCGGGCGCACAACTGGGGCGACATGACGTAGTTGTAATCGGGCTGGTGCCAGATGGCGATGGCGATCTCCAGCTGTTCGGAGATGTGGCGGTAGTATTCGTACAAGACCGCGTCGACGTCCGTATGGAAGTACAAGGGCGGCGCGTGGACGATGACGTAGTCGGCGCCGACGGCTTGCGAATGTCGCGCCAGCTCCAAGACCGTGTCCAGATTTTCGTCCGAACACGAGGTGATGATGCCGCTTTTGGTGCCGGCGGCTTCTTCCACGGCGATGTTCATCAGCCGCTTGCGCTCCGCCAGGCTCATGGAAAAGTATTCGGCCTGTTTGCCGCCGACGAAGATGCCGCCGAGCTTCAGGTCGTCGATCCAGTGGCGCAGGTTTTTACGGAAGCCGGCCTCGTCCAGGCTGAGGTCTTCGTTGAAGGGTGTCAGGTTGGCCGCCCACAGGCCGCGCATGTGCTCAAAGGCGTAATCCTTGGCCTCGCGCTTGGTGTAGTTCATGTCGTCTCCCGGGGGGCTCCCGATGGTCAGCGGATTACGGTTGGGCCGATTTGCGTACCCATGAAGGACCGCGCGGGCGCCAACCCTCCCTCCGGGGGATAACCTGCGCTGACGCGGCGCCCCCGGCGCCACGGTCGCAGAACATCATCCCGCCCGCGCTCAGGCGGTCAACTGCACCAACCAATGCGTGAGGTCGTCGATTGTATGATGCACATGCCCCTCGTCATGCCCATGCATGGCCCAATCCGAATCGGTGCGCACCCACACGCAGGTCATGCCCATGGCGTGGGCCGGTTTCAGGTTCTTCGCCATGTCCTCGACCATGACGGCGGTTTTTGGATTGATATCGTGCGCGGCGACGAATTGCTCATAAACCGCCGGCTGCGGCTTCGGCCGGTAGTCCGACGCCACGATGTCGAAGATGGCCTCGAAATGATGGGCCACGCCCAGCGCCCCCATGACCCCTTGCGCATGCCCCACGGAGCCGTTGGTGAAGACGATCTTGCGGCCCTTGAGTTTCGCCAAGGCGGCGTCCATGGCGGGGTTCTTGGCCACCGGGGACAAATCAATATCGTGGACGAACTCCAGGAATTCCGCGGGGTCGGCGCCGTGCAGGGTCATCATCCCGTTCATGGTCGTACCAAACTGGCGGAAATAGCCCTTCTGCAGGGCGTAGGCCTCGTCCCACTCGATGTCCAGGAATTGCATGATGAACCGCGTGATATTCTTGTCGACCTGGTCAAATAGCCGGCACGATGCCGGATACAGCGTGTTGTCGAGATCGAATATCCAGGTTTCGGCCTCGCGCAGGGGCGCGGTATTGGTCTTTCGCAGGGGCGCGGTATTGGTCTTTCGCAGGGGCGCGGTATTGGTCTTTCGCAGGGGCGCGGCATCGGTCTTTCGCAGGGGCGCGGCATCGGTCTCGCCGAGGCCGGCGGGAGAGCTTGTCAGCTTGCTGTCAGGCTGGGCGTCCATGAAGGACATAGGGACGCCTCGCGGGGGATTTTGCAAGGGCCTTGACCGGACGCCGTGACGGCGCATTCCGGCCTTTCGGCTTTGCCAGGGATTCTTTACACTGGGGCGGCTTAAACTTGGCCCGCCGGAGGTTTCGGCGTGGA
>CAZQPC010000239.1:0-8548 GCA_964595005.1 uncultured Magnetovibrio sp. | reverse complement strand
CCGGTCCTCGACGACGATGGTGCGCTGGTCGGTATCGTCAGCGAAGGCGACCTGATCCGGCGCATTGCCAGCGACGTGGACGACCATCGGCCCTGGTGGCTCCGGGTCATATCCTCGGACGCCCTGTCGGCCGATGAGTTTATCAAGGTCCGCGGTCGGACGGCCCATGAGGTGATGACCCGCAACGTCGTCACCGTCGAAGAAGAAACTGAACTCAGCGATGTGGCGGAAACCCTGGAGAGCCACCGCATTAAGCGGGTCCCGGTGGTCCGCGGCGACAGGCTGGTTGGCATCGTCAGCCGCTCAAACCTGTTGCAGGTCATTGCCGGACAGAAAGCTCAGGTCAAAAAATCCGCGACCCTGGACGACCGCGAATTGCGGGCCCATGTTCACGACACCCTGGTGGCCAAGAATTTCGTCAGCCATGGGTCGCTGAGCGTCATGGTCGACGACGGCATTGTCGAGCTTTGGGGCTGGGTCGATTCTAATTCAGAAAAAGACGCCATGATGCTGGCCGCCTCGGAAATTGACGGTGTCAAGGAAGTCCGCGATCACCTGGGCCGCATTTCCCCGTGGGTCTGGGGTACTTGAGCGAATTTTACCAGTGTTGGCCTACCAATAAAGACGTTTGGGATTGTCGACCAATAGGGCTTGTTGTTTCTCCGCCGTGGTCGCGATCTTCGGAATGACGTCGACCAAATGACCATCATCGGGAACATGGGATTTCATGTTCGGATGCGGCCAGTCAGTGCCCCACAGGACGCGGTCCGGAAGCTGATCGACCAGGGCCCGGGCAAACGGCACGACATCATTATAGGGCGGTCCGGCGACCGTTAGACGTTCCGGGCAACTGACTTTTGTCCACATATTTTTCTGTGATGCCAACAGGTCGGTGAACCGCTTGAAGTCGGGATGATCGACACCGTTCTCAACATCGGGGCGGCCCATATGATCAACGACGATAGTCGTCGGCAGTTGCTTCAGGAACGGAATCAAGTCCTCCAAGTCCGGCGCTTCGAAATAGACGACGATGTGCCAGCCCAGCTTGGCGATCCGCTCAGCGATGCCCAAAAACACCTCTTTCGGCGTTGCATCGACCAGGCGCTTGACAAAATTGAACCGAACCGCGCGGACCCCGGCTTCATCCATCACCCGAAGCTCATCGTCGGTGACATCGGGTCCGACCACGGCGACGCCGCGGGCCATATCACCGGCCGCATTCAGGGCATCAACCAGGGCATCGTTGTTGCGGCCGTGGCACGACGCCTGGACGATGACGTTGCGTTCAAACCCCAGGTAATCGCGCAGTTCAAACAGCTTCGCCTTGGGCGCGTCGCAGGGCGTGTACTTGCGTTCCGGCGCGTAGGGGAATTCATTGGCCGGACCGAAGACATGGCAATGGGCATCGACGGCGCCGGGCGGTGCAACAAATGTCGGTTTCGTTGGGTTCGGGTGGAAGGGAAGATAATCGGGATCCATGATCGGGCTCCTTCAATCCGCAAATACGGTGCCGTCAAAAAGTTTCCGCGCGGTGCGCAAAATGGCGGCGCTTTCAATTTCGCCGGTCTCACCCATTTCCATGACGACGGTGGTTTCGCCGATGGGATGTTCGACCGGCATGGTTTTTGAATTTCCGCTGGGAACCCGAGCCAGTTCGCAGGCCGGCGTGCCCGCCAACACGCAGGCACTGGCGACGCTGACCGCACCCAAAACGCCGATCGACGCATGACAACGATGCGGGATAAAGGTCCGGGTCGAAATGCTGCCACCGTTCAAGGGTGAGCTGACCATGGTCATTTTCGGCACGGTCTTCTCGGCGACGTCGCCCAGGTTCATCATTGGTCCGACTTGCAGACGGATCGATTCAAGCTTCGCCTTTAACTCCGTATGCCCGTCCAATTCCTCGCGGGATTCGATGCCGGTGATGCCCATGTCCTTGGCCCGCATGACGACGACCGGCATGCCGTTGTCGATCAACGTCATCTCAATACCGTCGACCACATCGACGGCATTGCCAGTCGGCAACAGGGCGCCGCAGGTGGATCCGGCCGTGTCCTTGAAGGTGATCGGAACCGGGCCAGCAGAGCCCGGAACGCCATCAATACGGGCAGTGCCGGCGTATTCGACCGCGCCGTTCGGCGTCGGCACGTTGGCGACGGCAATCTGGTCCGTGTTCTCCATGAAAATTGTCACCGGCGTCGCATCGCCGTTGGCGGCAATCAAACCGCGTTCGATGGCAAAGGGGCCGACGCCGGCCAGGATGTTGCCGCAGTTCTGGGCGTCGGTGACGATGGCCTGATCGACAAAGACCTGCAAGAACAGATAGTCCACATCGACGCCATCGCGGGATGACGGTTTAACCACAGCGATCTTCGAGGTCAGCGGATCGGCGCCGCCCATGCCGTCGATTTGTCTGGGATCCGGTGAGCCCATGACGCGCAGCAAAAACGCGTCGCGTGCCGCCTCGTCAGCCGGCAAATCGTCATGCAGAAAATAGCCGCCCTTCGACGTGCCGCCACGCATCCACATGCAAGGTGCGGACGCCTGCGTCATTCAAGTTCGTCCACGGTGCGCGGGTAAATGGATTGGAACCCTTCCGCGTATTCGGCCTTGCGACCGCCGGCCTGACCGCCGGAATTACGGCGGAAGTGATTGGCCCGATTTTCCGCGGCATTGGTGTAGAAATCCCACAAATGCTCCTGTCCCTGCATGCATTCAATGGCGGCGCGTTTCTTGTCCCAGACCTCGGTGATATCGAGAAACACGTCCGGTTTCCAGCCCATTTGTTCCGTCTGATGGGGCTCAAACAGATAGAGTTGCGGCGCGCCCAAGACCTTTTCGCCAGGCTTGTGTCCCCAGGCCTGGGCGATCATGCGGCATTCCATGGTAACTTCGGTGGCGTACATGTGGTCCGTGTTGTAAGGGTCGTAAAGCGAATGGCTCATCATGAACTGCGGCTGCACCTTGCGGATCAGATCGACCAGCTTGAATTTGTCATCATCGTTTAGGCGCAAGGGGTAGTCACCCAGATCGAAAAATTCGATGTGATGAGCTTCCAGGGCCCGTGCGGCATTCTCGGCTTCCCGTTGCCGGGCCACCTTGACTTGGTCCAAGGTCATGCCATCCTGTTTCCAAAGCTTCGCCGATTCACCGCGCTCACCATAGGACAAGCAGGCAATGGTAACGTCGAAACCGCGGCGTTGGTGAAGCGCGATGGCACCGCCGGCGCGCCAGACGAAATCTGCCGCGTGGGCGCTAATCACCAATGCCGTCTTGTTGTCTGCCATGAAAACTCACTCCGTTGGAAAATTCGTTTCTATCGGTGGACCGAGGCGCAGTCCCATTCTTTCCCCCACCTAGTCTACGGTGACTATTTCCCAAACGCTCCGGGTTTTCCATTTCAATTTCATTACACTGATATTAAGTTTTGCTATAAGTGATTGGAAGAAGCATTGGGGATATTCCTATGAAACGGACTTTACCCAACCTGCGACACCTCCGCGCGTTCCGCGAAGTCGCCGAATGCCGGAACATCAGTCAGGCGTCAACCCGGGTGCATTTGTCCCAGCCGGCCATTACCCAAGCCATCGCCAAGCTTGAAACCATTCTGGATATGGTACTGTTCGATCGGCGCAGTGACGGCATGTTTGTCACCGAACCGGGCCAGCGGTTCCTGATGCGCGTCGACCGGGCTCTGTCGTTCCTTGGCCGCGGCGCCCAGCAGGCCTTGCAGATGACGCCTAGGCGGAGCGGCCGCGGGTTCAGTAACTTCGACCAGTTGCTGACATCGGCCCAATTGCGCGCCCTTATCGCCGTTTCCAGGGCCGAAAATTTCAGCCTGGCCGCAAAACAGGTCGGCATCTCCCAACCATCGTTGCACCGCGCGGCGCGGGACCTGGAACGCCTCGCCGGCATATCGCTGTTCGAAAAAGTCAGCCAGGGAATTCAATTGACGCCGGCGGCCCTGGTGCTGGCCCAGCACGCCAAGCTGACGGTGGCGGAAATGCGCCAGGGCTTCGACGAAGTCGAGGAATGGAAAGGGCAAGACACCTCGAGAATTGTCGTCGGATCCCTGCCCCTGGCCAGAACCTATATTTTGCCGCAGGCCATCAACCGGCTTGGTGAGGTCCGCCCCGATGTCGAAATCAGTGTCGTCGATGGCCCCTATGATGACCTTCTCCATGCCCTGCGCCACGGCGAAATCGATATCCTCATCGGTGCCTTGCGCAATCCCGTGCCCATCGATGACGTTGTCCAGCACCCTTTGTTTTCCGATCAACTGACCATCGCGGCCCGGGCCGGGCATCCCATGGCCGGCAAGCGCCGCGTCGGCATGGAAAGTCTGGCGGACTTCCCATGGGTGGTTCCCCGTCACGGCACCCCGACGCGCGCCTACATTGAACGCATGTTTTCTGAATCCGGAATTGCGCCGCGTCTGGTCGAAACCAGCTCGCTCATATTAGCCCGCGGTTTGCTGTTGAGAAGTGATCGCGTGACAATCATTTCCGCCCATCAAATCCGTTATGAAATTGAACGAGGCCTGCTGATTTCCCTTGCCCTCGATATGTCCGGGATGAACCGACCCATTGGACTGACATTGCGAAAGGATTGGCATCCGACCGCCAGCCAAGACGAATTTCTGGATGCCATCCGCGACGCCGGAGCAAGAGTGCAGTCGTAAGAATAGGATACTCGACGCTATTCAAATTTTGAATTGTGAAGTTCCGTAATCAATTTCAATACGGATCAACCGAATGCTAAATTGAAGGCATGAACAAGATGATCAAACACGAAGAAACTTCGATTGCAGCGGACAATCTGGCGCCGCTAGCCGCCCTCATCGGGTTCGGTGAAGCGGCCATGGCGTTCGTCCGGGGTTGGGGCACGGCCGGTTTGGATGTCACCAGGTTCAACGCCTTCGACATCAAGACCGACAACCCGTCAACGGATGTCGGCACCGCGAAGCGCGACGACTATGGCCGTGCCAAGGTCCGCGGATGTGACGACCTGGCAGAGGCCTTAGACGGGGCGCCGTCGGTATTCTCTTTGGTAACCGCCGATCAGTCCCATGCGGCTGCGCAAAACGCCGCGGCTGTGATCACACCCGGAACTTTCTATTTCGACTGCAATTCCTGTTCGCCAGGGACGAAACGCCTGTCAGCGGTGTTGATCGAAGCAGCCGGCGGCCGGTATGTGGACACGGCGGTCCTGGCACCGGTTCATCCGGCGCTGCACCGCACGCCCCTGTTGATGAGCGGCCCGCACGCCGACATCGCGGCGGCGGTATTGTGCGATTGGGACATGAGCGTCGATGTCATTGCCGGTGATGTGGGCACGGCGTCGTCAGTGAAAATGATCCGCAGCGTCATGGTCAAGGGCCTTGAGGCATTGGTGCTGGAATGCGTTTTGGCGGCGCGAACCGCCGACGTTGACGAGGTTGTCATCAACTCGCTGGAGGCGACCTACCCCGGGTTTGGCTGGCGCCAGCGGGCCGCCTACATGATGGAGCGCGTTACTACCCACGGCGTCCGGCGCGCTGCGGAAATGCGAGAATCCGCCCTGACGGTCCGCGAACTGGGCTTGAGCGGGGCGATGACCGATGCCACGGTGGACTGGCAGCAACGGGTCGGTGACCTGGCGCTGCCGTCCGGTGAAAACGATTACCGGGCCAGGGCTGATGCGATCTTGGCCAAACTTGACGAGATGAGGACCTGATATGAAAAACGATTACGACAACATCCCAGGCACTTACGTGTTTGACGGTCGGCAAAACCGCAAGGGCTATCACCTCAACATGTTTTGCATGTCCTTGAACGAGGAAGCCAACCGGGACGCCTTTCGGGCCAATCCCTCAGCCTATCTCGACGGGTTCCCTTTGACCGCCGAACAACGCGAAGCCATCGAGGAACGCGAATGGCTGAGGATGCTGCACCTGGGCGGCAATATTTATTATACCTTCAAACTTGCCGCTTTCGATGGCCTGTCCATGCAGGGCATCGGCGGCCAGATGTCCGGCATGACGGAAGACGAATTCCGCCACATGATGGTCGCTGGCGGCCGATCCATTGAAGGCAATCGCTACAAATCGGAGGGCCAATAATGGCTAATCTTATCGCCGGAATCGGCACCACTCACACGCCGGCCATTGGCGCTGCAATCGACAACGGCAAAACCGATCAGCCCTATTGGAAACCATTGTTTGCGGGCTACCCGAAGGCCCGGGAATGGATGGCCGAAACGAAACCCGATGTTGCCATCATCGTTTACAACGATCACGCTTCGGCTTTTTCTTTGGACATTATTCCGACATTTGTGGTCGGCGTCGCCGAACAGTTCGCGCCGGCCGATGAAGGCTACGGTCCGCGCCGCGTGCCGGCTGTCGAAGGCCATCCGGAATTGGCTTGGCATCTTGTTGAATCGTTGATTTTCGATGAGTTCGACATCACCATTGCCAATGATCTGCCGGTCGACCACGGCTTGACTGTGCCGCTCTCCATTACCTGCGGACAGCCGGACGCCTGGCCCATGAAGGTCATTCCGCTGGCCGTCAACGTCATCCAGTACCCCCAGCCCACGGGCCGGCGATGCTTCAACCTGGGCAAGGCCATCCGCAAGGCGGTGGACTCTTTTGACGAGGATTTGAACGTCGTCATTTTCGGCACCGGCGGCATGTCGCACCAGTTACAAGGTGAGCGGGCCGGCCTGATCAATTCGGAATTCGACGTTGCGTTCCTTGACGATCTGACGCGCGACGTCGGGCGGCTTACCGACATTGGCCATACCGAGTACCTTAGGGAATCCGGTTCCGAAGGCATTGAGTTGATTATGTGGCTGATCATGCGTGGTGCCTTGGGCGACGACGCCAAGGAAATTTACCGGCACTATCATGTCCCGGCGTCAAATTCCGGGGCCGGACTGATCGTCCTGGAAGACGCCTAAGGCGCCAAAAGAAGCCTAATTTTAGGTGCTTGAAAACACCTAAAGCAATCTGTCGCAAGACGGATACAAGAGAGGTTTGCGAAAAATGAGTACGAGTGAAGACGTCATCGGCAGCAGCGGCGCGGCAGCGTTTTACAAAATCACCAATGCCCCGGACCTTGGCCTGCAAGCGCCGACCATCCGCCTGGGCGACGCGCTCCGCACCTACGTGCGCCACTTGGCCGGATTTCAGAAGGAAGCCGTCGTCATCTCGGCCCGCACCGGTCAGACCTGGCGGGTGGTCTCCGACGAAGGCGCCTATCTGAACGGCTTCGACGCGGCGCCGGCGCCGCTGCCGTTCCTGACCACCGGCATGGTCGCGGCGACGATGAATGAAATTCTGGCCATGGCGAAGCAAATCGGCGTGGAATTGCGCAAGCTGCGCCTTATTCAGGACAATTACTACACCATGGAAGGGTCTATGAAGGCGCGGACCATGACTGGCGGGGCGCTGCCCGTGGAACTGGTCGTCGAGGTCGACTGCGACCTGGACGATGCGACGCTGAATGAGTTCATGATGAACGCGATCTTCGCTTCGCCCCTGAACGGCCTGATGCGCGGCGTCAGCAACAGCTTGTTCACCCTGTCGAAGAACGGCGTACAGGTATCGCCGAAGAAGGTCGCCGCCCTGGGTGAGCCCATGCTTGCCGACCCGGCCGCAGATTTCGCCACGGCCGAACCGGCCCCTTCCGCCGTTGAACTGTTGGAGCGCGTCGGCATGACGCCGAAGAAGGAAGTGGCGGTGACGGCCGGCACAACAAAAGCCTTCGTCGGGCTTTCCGATCACCAGAGCCGGGCGTTGAATATCCGCGCGGTCTGCGAGATGCGCGACGACGGCATCAAGGATATCCAGACGCTGCTGTTCAGCCCACACGGGACATCCTTCCGGTTTCTTTCCGAGGAAGCGCCGGAAAACGGCGGTCAGGCGCGCGCACCGGACGCGACGTCTTATATTTCGGCGGGCATCGGGCTGTGCTTCATGACCCAGGTCGGCCGCTTCGCCTCCATGTCGAAACTGGATCTTTCCGATTACCGGATCATCCAGGACACGCACTTCTCCCTGGGCGGTGCGAGCGGCGGCACCGGCAAGGCCGGTGCGGCCGATCCCGTGGAGACGCATGTCATTCTGAACTCGACCGAAGACGACGATACGGCGCAGGATATTTTGGACATGGGTGAACAAACCTGTTTCCTGCATGCCTTCTGCCGTACGGATTTGAAAACCAAGCTGAAAATTGTGAGGGGGTAACGATGAGTATTCCGAAGAACCACAAAACCCAGGTTGTCATCGTCGGTGGCGGGCCGGCCGGATTAACGCTGTCGCACGTGCTGGACCAGCACGGCATCGACAATGTCGTGCTGGAACGTCAGACCAAGGCGTACGTCTTGGGCCGTATCCGGGCCGGTGTCCTGGAATACGGCTCCGTGAAGTTCCTGCAAGACATCGGCATGGGCGAACGCATGGACAGGGACGGCAAGCTGAAGAACGGCTCGGCCATCGTCTGGGAGAACAAACCCGCCCATTTCATCGATACCAAGAAATAAGTCAACAAGCCAATGATGGCCTACG
>CAZQPC010000238.1:0-8553 GCA_964595005.1 uncultured Magnetovibrio sp. | reverse complement strand
GTTCCAGCTCAACAAGTTTTTGCCAAAGGGCATAAAGGTCGCCTTGCTTGACGTAGGGAAAGACAAGGTTTTGTTCGTGGGTGACCCGCAACTCATCCAGGCTGTAGGCTTCGGCCAGATCAGCAACGGCATCCATTTGGTCGGCGGTGACGTCGCCCGGCGGCTGGCCTTCCGGTTTCACCGACAGATTGACGATGGCGTATCCCGCCTGTTTGTGATGGGTGACGTTGGAACGCGCCCATTGGGCAAAGGCCCGGTCCTCGAAACGCTTGGCGGCAAAGCCGGGGTCTTCGGCCGGCACGTCTTCGTAGGCCGGCGGCGCGAAGTAGGCTTCGATGCGGGAAATTTCTTCGCCCGGCAGTTCCAATTCACCTGATTTGATGCGATCCCATTCGTCTTCGACCAGTTCGCTGACCTCGTCGATGCCCAGTTCGTGGACCATGATCTTGATGCGCGCCTTGTATTTGTTATCGCGCCGGCCAACCAGATTGTAGACCCTCAGGATGGCTTCCAGATAACTCAGCAGGTGGCGCTTCGGCAGGAACTTCCGCACCGTCTTGGCGATCATCGGCGTGCGCCCCAGGCCACCGCCGACCAGCACTTCAAAGCCGATCTCGCCATCCCAGTTGCGTTGCAGAATTAAACCGATGTCGTGGAACCTGACGGCGGCCCGGTCGTGCGGCGCACCGGTGACGGCGATCTTGAACTTGCGCGGCAGGAAGGCGAATTCCGGATGCAGGGTCGACCACTGGCGGACGATCTCGGCCCAGATGCGCGGGTCCTCAATCTCATCGGCGGCGACACCGCCGTAGGCGTCGGCGGTGACGTTGCGGATGGTGTTGCCGCTGGTCTGGATGGCGTGCATCTCCACGTCGGCCAGTTCCATCAAGATATCCGGCGTCTCATCCAGTTTCGGCCAGTTGAATTGAATGTTCTGACGTGTTGTCCAATGGCCGTAGCCCCGGTCATAGGTGCGCGCGATATGGGCCAGCTTGCGCAATTGTTTCGATGACAGCGTCCCGTAGGGAATGGCGACCCGCAGCATATAGGCGTGCAGTTGCAGATAGAGGCCGTTCATCAGCCTGAGTGGCCGGAACTGTTCCTCGGTCAATTCACCGGTGAGGCGCCGGGCGACCTGATCGCGGTACTGGGCGACCCGTTCGCGGACCAAGGTGTGATCGAACTCATCATAGCGGTACATGGCTCAGGCCTCCGCCGACGCGGGCCGAAAAACCACCGCCTCGACACCGTCGGGATGTTGAAAATGTTCGGGCACGTCGGCCCGGGAAAAATCGCGGTGCGTGGTCGGGCCGTAGGCGCGAATGCGTTCGCGCATGCGTACCGGCACCACATCGGCGCCCTGGCGCGCAACCTCGACCTCGTAGACGCCGGTGACAATATTTGCCGTCTCACCCTGGCCGCCGGTTTCCAGGGCGGCGGCCTTGTCAGCGTCATCGCCGGTGAGGCGGGCGCGATTGATGGATTCCTCCCATCCGCCACCGTCGGTGAGATAGACCACCAGCCCGTCGGTGAGCCGGTTCGCCGTGATCACATGCCGTGTCATGGTTTTCTCCCCAGGGGAAACGCTGAATTACCGTGCTTATATGTTCTCAATTATAATCTACGTCAATTAAAATGTAAATTAAATTAAATTACAAAAGTTATGTGTGTTTATTGATGACTTCCCACCGTGGAACCTGGTGCAATTGGAAACTTCGCGTCCGTTCACGCACAATGACGTGGTATGAATATTCGCCATCAGCCCGAAACCAGCAAAGTGAGCCCCTGATCATGGTCACATTCAAAGATCGCATCCCCTACTCGGCCATCGTCGACCGGCCGCAACTGACGCTTCCGGGCGGCGCGCGCATGGTGGTCTGGACGATCATCAACGTCGAAGACTGGGACAACGCCGGCGCCATGCCGCGCATGGTGCTGCCGCCGCCCATGGGCCAGCCTTTGTTGCCGGACCTGCCCAACTGGTCGTGGCATGAATACGGCATGCGGGTCGGGTTCTGGCGCTTGCATGATCTATTCCAGCGCCTGGGCATCATCCCGACCATGGCCTTGAACGGGATCGTCTGTGAGACCTACCCGCGCATTGCCGAAGCGGGCCGGGACGCCGGTTGGGAGTTTATGGGCCACGGCTACAAGCAAGGCCCCATGCACCGCCTGGACGATCAACGCGACTCCATTCGCCGAACCAATGAAGCGATCCGCGATTTCACCGGCAAACCACCCAGCGGTTGGGAATGCCCGGGTCTGACCGAGACCGATGAAACCATCGACATCCTGGCCGACGAAGGTGTCAAGTACGTCGCCGACTGGGTGCTTGACGACCAGCCCTGCCGGATCGCCACGGCCGGCGGCTCCATGGTCTCCGTGCCCTATTCCGTGGAAACCAACGACATCCCCATTTTCGCCCTGCAGAACCAACCCTCGGACGCCATGTTCAAGCGCACCATCGACCAGTTCGAACAGCTTTATGCGGAAAGCCAAACCATCACCCGGGTGATGGCCATCAGCGTGCACCCCTACCTTTCCGGCGTGCCGCACCGCATCGGCTACCTGGAAAAGATCTACCAACACATCCAGGCGAAGTCCGACGTTGTGCTGTGGACCGGCGAACAGATCTACGAGTGGTACGCGGCTGAAACGGATGCCGGCTGAGCGGCCAACGAACTTAACCGGACTTTGAAGTAAACGTCGTCGCGACAATTTCTTTCGAGTCCCGGACGCCGCGCTGGTATTGCGCCACCGTCACGATGTTGGTGATTTCCTTGCCGTCGTCGGAAAGCGGCATCCTGATCAGGCTTTGCAAGGTGACCACGTGGCGCGGATAGATTTGCGCAACCCTGGCCATGGGACGGCGGATCTCGATGATTTCCCGCATGCTGATGAGCACGGCTTCCCTGAGCTCTTCGGGCTCGGCCGTCGAGACAAGTTTCGACGACAATTCCTTACCGTGAATTTCCGCCAGGCTTGACCCATAGAAACGGCAAAAGAAGTCTTTGCCGCCATCGACGACATCGACCACGTTGGTATAGGGGATCAGGTGTGCCGGCAGTTTCATTAGATCGAATTCCGGCCATGACGGGGCCAGGCGGTCGGCCTTCAGGCTTCGCCAATAATCGAACGCAACAAGCACGTCGGCAGGCAGGGCGGAAAATTCGATCTGTTCGTAGTCGTAGCGCTGCATATTTTCGCGGCCTTCGTTCTAGTCCCCATTTTTGTTACCTTCGTTCTAGCGCCCCCAGCGAATGGTGATCGGATCAAGCGCCCGGGTCAATTCCAGAAGCTGCGCCCGGGTATCGGGGTCCAGGGGCGGCAGCGGATGGCGCACGTGGTCCGATTGAATCACACCGCCTTCCATCATCACGGTCTTGCATGCCCGCAAGCCGCATTGCCGGTTCTCGAAATTGATCAGCGGCAGAATATTCGCGTAGTGCCGGGCGGCATCCTCAAGGCGGCCATCGCGGTGGTGTTCAACAACTGGCTTGATCAGGTCCGGCAAAAGGGCGCTGGACATGGTGCCGGTGGCACCGGCGTTCAGGTCCGCCATCAAGGTGATGGCCTCCTCGCCGTCGAAGGGACCGACGATGGCTTCGCCACCGGCCTTGATCAGGGCCCTGAGCTTGGCCGCCGTCCCGGGCATCTCGATCTTGAAATAGGAGACCTGCTCAATCTCACGGGCCATGCGCACCAGCAAATCGACGGAAAGATCGACACCGCTCAGGGGCGCGTCCTGGACCATGATGGGGACGTCCGCGGCCGCGCCAATCCGCTCAAAGTGTTCAAGGATGCCCGCCGGCCCGGCCTTCAGCGCGGCGCCGTGATAGGGCGGCATCAGCATGATCATGGCGGCGCCGGCCCGGGCCGCCTTTTCGGCCCGCGCCTGGGCGATCTGGGTGGAGAAATGCGAGCACGTCACGATCACCGGCACCCGGCCGGCGACGTGATCCAGGCAAAGCGCCAGCAGATCGTCGCGCTCTTCGTCGCTCAACAGAAACTGTTCGGAATAGTTGGCCAGGATACACAAACCGTCGACGCCTTGGTCGACCATGCAATCGAGCACCCGTTTCTGGCCGTCGCGGTCAAGCTCACCGGCATCGGTGAAGGGGGTCGGGACGACGGGGTAAACACCGCGATGGAGGTCTGCCATATTGATCTCGTTACCTGTTATCCGTGATCGGAGGATTATTTCACGTCTCGAATATCGTGCGGCAATTTATTCGCCACCGGCGGCCTCCGCCATGACCTGAAGAAGAACCTGGGTGCCGGCCGCCAAATCGCCGGGCGTCGCGTCCTCGCGTTCCGCATGGCTGACGCCATCCTTGCAGGGCACGAAGATCATCGCCGTCGGCGCCACCTCGGCAATTTTGCAGGCGTCATGGCCGGCCCCGGAGAACATGTCACGGCACGGGATGCCGGCGGCCGCGGCGGCGCGCCTGACGGCGTCGACCAAACCCGGATCGAAGGTGGTGACCGGGGAGACGTTGGTTTCCAGTATCTCCAACTCAAGCCCCATGTCCGCGGCAATGGTTTCGCAGACAGCTGTCATGTCGGCCTTGACGGCCGCCAAGGTGGCCGCATCGGGATGGCGGCTGTCGATGGTGAAGACGGTCTGGCCGGGGATGGTGTTGCGCGAATTGGGCCGGACCCGCACGTGCCCGACGGTGATCACGGGGGTCGGCTGATGGTCGAAAGCGACGGCATTCAAGGCGTCGGCCATGCGCGCCGTGCCCAGGAAGGCGTCGCGGCGGAGCGTCATGGGTAGGGTCCCGGCATGCCCCTCTTCGCCGGTCACGGTGACCTGGAAGGCGCGCTGGCCCTGGGCGCCGAGGACGGCGCCGACGGGAATGCCTTCGTTCTCCAAAATCGGTCCCTGTTCGATGTGGTTTTCGAAGTACGCGGTAATGGCAAAGCCGCCACAAGGCTCGTTCCCGGCATAGCCGATACGGGCCAGTTCATCGCCGAAGCGGATGCCGTCCGGATCAACCCCGTCCAGCACCGCGCCCTCGGGCCTGAGCCCGGCGAAGACGGCGGAGCCCATTGTCTTGGTGGTAAACCGGCAGCCTTCCTCATCGGTCCAGACGACGACGTCGATGGGGGCGCGGGTCGCGACATCGCAATCGTTCAAGGCGCGTACCACCTCGAGACCGGCCAACACCCCATAGGCGCCATCGAAGCGGCCGCCCAGGGGCTGGGTATCCAAATGACTGCCGGTCATGACGGGTGGTGCATCCGGGTCCGTGCCGGCACGGCGGGCAAAAATGTTGCCCACCGTATCCACCCGGACAGCACAGCCGGCGGCCTCGGCCCATGCCACGAACAGATCCCGCGATTGGCGGTCTTCGTCGGAAAGCGCCAGCCGGCAGACGCCGCCGCCGGGGGTCGCGCCGATTTTCGCCATCTCCAGGTGGCTGTCCCAGAGGCGGTCCGGGTCAATGCGAACCTGCCTGGCGACGCGCGGCCCAGCGGCGTCGTTCATGCGCCCTGTTCCTCAATCCAGCGGGCGGCCCGGATGAGCTCGCCATCGCAGCCCTTGCGGCCGATCAGTTGGACGCCGACGGGCATTTGGTTCGGCCCTTTCAACAACGGCAGCGTTATGGTCGGCACGCCGGTCAAGGTCCAGATCCGCTGGAACGCCGCGTTGCCCGTGGACTGCAGCCCCACCGGCGCCTCGCCGGTCGCGCCGGCGGTGATCAGGACGTCATAGTGTTCGAACAACGCATCAAGGGCGGCGGCCAGGGAATCGGTCAATTCCCGGGCGGCAATGTAATCGACCGCCTCAAGCCCCTTGCCGGCAACCGCCCGGCGCACGGTTTCGGGCAGCAGTTCCGGTTCATGGTCTTCCACGAAGGCCTGCAAATTCATCCATACATTGGCATTCATGACCGTCGCCTGCGCGTCCAGGGCCTGGTCGAAGATGCCCGCCAGTTCAACCTCGCGGACGCCACCCAGGGTTTCCAGATAGCCGGCGAACAGCTCATCCATGTACTCATCGCAGAAGGCCCAGGGCGGGCCCTTGACGAAGGCCAGGCGCGGCGCTTTTTCATCCGGCTCGGAAAGCGCTTCGACCAATCGTCCCGCCGGTTGGGCGCGCATGTCGAAGTCACCGCGGTCGTGGACCATCAAAACGTCGCCGATCATCGCCAGATCACGCAGACTGTTGGCATAGACGCCGATGTGATCGAGGGCCCTGGCCAGGATGAACACGCCGTGGCGCGAGATCGAGCCGTAGGTCGGCTTGTAGCCGTGAACGCCGCAATAGGACGCCGGGCGGATCACCGACCCGCCGGTCTGCGACCCCAAGGCCAGCGGCACCATGTGATCGGCGACGGCGGCGCCGGAGCCGCTTGACGAGCCGCCCGGGGTTCTGGCCGGGTCATGGGGATTGCGCGTTCCCCTGGCCCCGGTCATGGCAAATTCCGTGGTCACGGTCTTGCCCAGGATCACCGCGCCGGCGGCGCGCAGCAGGGCCACGCAGGTGGCGTCGCGGGTCGGCCGGCGGCCGCGAAAATGGTCAGAGCCGTTCTCCGTCGGCATGTCCGACGTGTCGATGATGTCCTTGATCCCGACGGGAACGCCGTGCAGCAGATCAAGCGGCTGGCCGGCGGCGCGCTGCCCGTCGCGTTCGCGGGCCTGGACGAGTGCCGTTTCCGGATCCAGATGGGCCCAGGCGCCGACCGCATGTTCACGCTCCGCGATGCGGTCCAGGCAGGCCTGCGTGATCTGCTCGGCGGAGGCATCGCCTTCGGCCACGGCGTTGGCCATGTCCCAGGCGCTCCATTCGTTGATTTCCGGCACCGCGTCCTCCCGACCCTGAAGCGCTCACTATAAGGGCTCGGCTCGGCACGAGGCAATGTCGCCAGGCACCCCAAATCATGCCTATTCTTAGAGGTGGTGCAACACCCACCCCTTATATCTTTTCCCACCACCTTTCGGTGTGTGTCGTCACGCCCTGCGGCGCATTAACGTAGCCGCACATTTCGAGACCGCTACCCCAGGCGGTGGGAAATCGGATCAGCGGCAACCCGCTGGTTGATGGTGGGGCCGGGTGCGTCCGGGGCGGGCGTCCGGCCCCACCGCCGTTTTCAGGGGCTTCTCATTTGTCTTCTGACCTGTTTGCAAGCCGGCTGTGGAACGCTAAGTTCCAGGCTTGGAGGGCATCATGGTTAAAGGCGACGATAGAATCCTGGCCGACGTGGACGGTTTCGTCGGCCGCTTCACGATCAACAATGCGGGCAAGCGCAATTGCATGTCGCTGGCCATGTGGCAACGCATGGGTGAGGTCTTCGAGGCCTGGGCCGACGACCCCGCCGTGCGCGTGATCATCGTCCGCGGCGCCGGTGACGCGTGCTTCTGCGCCGGCAACGACATTTCCGAATTTGCCACATTGCGCTCAACCCCGGAAAGTATTGCCGACTACACCGCCGTCACGGACCGCGCCTATCGCGCCTTCCAAGCCATACCGAAACCGACCATTGCCCGCATCGCCGGGTTTTGCATCGGCGGCGGGCTGGAGGTCGCGCAGCTGTGCGACCTCCAGATTGCCGCGGAAACAGCCACCTTCGGGGTTACCCCGGCGAAGTTGGGTCTTGGCTACAAGCTTGACGATGTGCGCCTGTTGACGGCCAGCGTCAGCGCCAAGGCGGCGAAGGAAATTCTGTTCACGGGCCGCCGGTTCCCGGCCGCCGATGCGCTGCGCTGGGGCTTGGTCAACCGGGTCGTCACCGAGGCGGATCTGGATGCCACCGTCGAGGCCTACGCCCAGGAGATTGCCGCCAACGCACCCTTGTCGGTGAAGGCCGCCAAGGTCGTCGTCTGTGAAGCCGTCAAGGAAGCCGCTGACCGCAATAGCGCCGCCTGTCAGGCGTTGGTCGACGCCTGCCACGAAAGTGAAGACTACCGGGAAGGGCAACGGGCCTTCGCCGAAAAACGACCACCGCAATTCAAGGGACGCTGATCAAAAATGACCGACGCCAACGCCATCGATCTCACGGACCGCAAGAAC
This sequence comes from uncultured Magnetovibrio sp., assembly GCA_964595005.1. Lineage (GTDB taxonomy): Bacteria > Pseudomonadota > Alphaproteobacteria > Rhodospirillales > Casp-alpha2 > UBA3470. The sequence goes on along the minus strand of CAZQPC010000238.1, from coordinate 536 downwards.
TTCGCCTATTTCACCAACGTCGACGTCCGCTATTCCGATCAAGATGAATTGGGTCACATCAACAACTGTTCCTACATCGCCTATGTGGAATCGGGACGCGTGCCGTTTCTGGGCGGGTTGCTGGATGCCGAACGCCACCCCGGTATCGACTTCATCCTGGCCCGCATCAGCGTCAACTATCTTCACGAAGCCCACTACCCGGGTGTCATGGAAGTCGGCTCACGGATTTTGGCGCTGGGCAACAAGTCCATGACCACGGGCTACGGTCTGTTCAAGGATGGCGTTTGCGCGGCCACGGCGGAATGCGTGAATATCTATTTCGAGACGGAAAGCCGCCAGACCATCGTCATCCCGGCCGACATCCGGGCCGCCTTGGATGGCGATCATCTGCAGACGGCGCGGGCCCGTTAAACCCGCCCGGCTTATCTGCCGCCAAAAAACGCTGAAACTTCTTCAATCACCCGTTCCGGCACTTCCTCCGGCAGGAAATGGCCGCAGGGCACCGCGTCGCCGCTCACCGTGTCCGCCCAGCGGCG
>CAZQPC010000237.1:0-8573 GCA_964595005.1 uncultured Magnetovibrio sp. | reverse complement strand
GGCCAGGCCGGGCAGGTAGGTGCGTTTTTGTTCATCGGTGCCGTCGCGGATGATGCATTCCGACCCGATGCCGGCGTTCTGCCCGCCATAGACGCGGAAGGCCACCGAACACTGGGTGAATTCCATGAAGGCAATGGCCAGTTCCTCCGACGTCATGCCGGCGCCGCCAAACTCCTCGGGAATGCTCCAGCCGAAGCTGCCAAGCTGTTTGAGTTTTTCGACCACGTCTCCGGGGATGCGGTCTTCCGCCTCAACCCGGTCTTCGTTGGGGATCGCCACGTCGCGGACGAAGGCCCGAATTTGGTCAAGCAGGAGATCGAAAGTTTCTTGGTCGCGGATCATGGCCGGAACGCCCCCTATGCGGCTCTATTCACTTTCCAAACCGAAAGCCCGCGCATAGTGAACGCGCGCATGGGAAAGGTCGAGGCTGCGGGGTTTCAATTCCAGCGCCATGAAGGCGTCGCCGGAAAACGGCGCCTGCAGCCCGGCCGCGAGATCAGCGCGGAAGCCGAACCGGGGGTAGAATTCGGGATGGCCCAGGACAATGACGGCCTCCATGCCCCGTTCGCGGCACCGTTCCAGGCCGCGTTCCACCAAGGCGGTGCCGATCCCCTCGCCCTGCCATTCGGGCCTCACGCACATGGGCGCCAGGGCGGCGGCGTTGACCCGGACGGCAGGGCCTTCGATACGTAGGGTGCTGAACAAGATATGCCCGATGACGGCGCCGTCGTCTTCGGCGACCAGGGACGCCATGACATCGCGCTCGGCCCGCAACCGATCGACAAGATCGGCTTCTTCGCCGCCGCCGAAGGCCAGGCGGTTGACCTCGCGGATGGCTTCAATGTCCGCCGAGGTCTCGGGCCGGATCATTCGGGACGCTTCGCAATCAGATCAATTTCCACCAGGGCGTCGCGGGCCAGCCCGGTGACGCCGACGCAGGTCCGGGCCGGCAGGCGGTCGGCCGGGAAGTAGGATTTATAGACCTCGTTCATGGCGTCGTAGTCGCGCTTGAATTCGGTGATGAAAACCCGCACCGACAGCACATGGTCCAACCCCAGCCCCAATTCGCCCAGCACAATGACCAGATTGTCCATGACCCGGTGGGTTTGGGCCGCGACGCCATCGGGCAACGGTTTCGAATCGTCATCCGGGTCCGTCGGCATCTGGCCGGTGAGTTGCACCCAGCCGTCGCATTCGACGGCGTGACTGAAGGGCGCCACATGGGTCGGCGCGGCGGCGAAATTGTGAAAGATGGGGCCAGCCATGGGTAACCGTTCTCCTGTTGGTGAGCCGTCAAATGTCTGCCTCACAATGGGCAAGATCACCGGGGGCGACAACCATGTTTTTGTTGTCAGGGCAGGCAAATGGCCGCAAAGACAAGGCATGGACAACGCCGCCTCAACCGCCCGGCACGTCGCCGGCCTGATCGCCGCCGCCGCGGCCTCGGTCAGTCTCGGTATCGTCACGCCGGCCGCCCGCATCGCCTACGACGGTGGCGTCACGGCAACAACGCTGGTCGCCTTCCGGGTCGCCGTCGCCACCATCGTCACGGCACTGCTGGTGATGACCCTGCGCCGGCCCTGGACGTTGGCCCGAAATGCACGGCGGCCAACCGCCGGAACGGCGCTTGGAATCCTGATGGTGGCGTTCGGGTACATGTCGTCGGTGCTGTTTATTCCGGTCAGCCTGGCCGCCCTGATTTTCTTCACCTTTCCGATCATCGTGCTGATCCACGGTATCGCCGTTGAAGGACGCCGGCCGGGCGTCACCACGTTGATTGCCTTCGTCGCCGCCTTTGGTGGGCTGGCCCTGGCGCTGGGACCAAGCTTCCAGGAATTGGACTGGCGCGGCATTGCCTGCGCGCTGGTTGCCGCCTTAGGCGCGACCGTGGTGATGATCGCCGGCGCCACCGCGGCCAGGCGCACGGATGCCTTTACCCTGACCTTCTACACCCAGGCGCTCTGCCTGCCGGTCGTCGCCGCGGTGTTGCTGAGCATCGGCACCGTTGCGCTGCCCGCCGACCAGGCCGGCTGGACCGGCCTGCTGGTGGCGTCCGGGGGCTACATCGCCGGCATGGTTCTGTTGATGATGGCGGTCCGGTTCGCCAATCCCGCACCCGTGTCGATGATCAACAATCTGGAGCCCGTGGTGACGCTGACCACCGCGGCGCTGTTGTTGGGTGAACGATTGTCGGCCGTGCAGTATTTCGGCGGCGCGCTTGTGCTGGTTGCCGTTGTCCTGGCGGCCCGGGAAATGGCCGGGGACTAGCACGTGCCCGGGACTGGCGACCCGGCTCAGACGAATTCTTCGCGGTCGTACTTGAAGCCTTCCAGATCCGAGGTCTGGACACCCAGGAAAATGGGCTCGGCATCGGCCCGGTAGATATTGACCTTGGCGTTGTAGACATCGCGGGTGAAGCCGTGCTTATCGGCGATGGCGTAGCGCTTGATGGCGAAACTTTCCTGGTCGTCCGCTGCGCCGTCACGGGGCGCGCCGGTGAGGTAGCACTTGATGTCCTTGATGCTGTCGCCGGACAACTCCAGGCCCTCGAAGTTGGAAAGCGTCGCCTGGGTTCGGTCGATGAATGCGACGGTATCGATACGCTGCGCACGGCCCGTGTTGCGGTCCGGCATTGGGGCATCAAACTCGCCGACCAGAATTTGCCCCGGCAGGGCCCGGTCGATCATCCTGGCCAGTTCGATGGTCACGTCTCCGACGATGTAACTGTAGACGGTCGGGTTCAGGCCTTCCGACTGATAAAACTCATAATGCCCGCCCATGTGGAAACACGCCCGCAAGAGCGGCGTCGTGTTGGGCGTCGACTTGGCCCGGGCGATGGCGTTGTCGGCCAGAACCAGATGCATGAAATGGTACAAATTGACGTTCGCCTGGACACTGCGGTCACGGTTCCAGATGTAATAGCCGTCGCCGGTGGTGGTGCGCGCGAAACTGATATCCAAATTGCGGCTGAGCATCTTCGAATAGGCCGAGTTGACGGAATAACTGAGCGAATTCAACTGGGTCACCTGTTCTAAGGGCGTGAACAGGGAAAACCCGACAATATCAAACAGCGCCACGGCCCGGTCTTCGACGTAGGAGATGGAGTAGCGCTGAACCACCGTCTCGATGGCTTCCGGTGAGAGGTCCGTGCCGGGCACGTAGGGAAGCTTGATCTCAACCGGGTCATAGCCGGTCAGCGCCGACAAATGCGCCAGACCACCGGGGGTCACCTGCTTCGGGTTGGCGATCACCTCTTCCATGAAGTTCACCGGTTTCAGGCCCAATGCGGAACTGCCGGCGGCTTCCGCCTCATCGCGGGACTGGCGGTCGAAATCGTTGATCGAGTAATGGGGAATCACCAGCACCTCCATGCCGGCCCCCTTCGCCGCCCAGACCAGAATAAGATTTCGGCCGAGCCCCCACAGGCGGTGCAATTCGCGGTCAAGAATGTCGAGCCATTCGCGCTGCTGATCGCTGACCTCTTCCCGGACATTGGGATTGAAGGTGTGCGGAATTTTCAGATCGTCGGCCATACTTTCCCCAAGATCCGCCCGATGATGGGCCGATAGTAACGCTTCGGTCTTGGGCTTAACAAGGTTCCCTAGCCGAAACGCATCCAGAGCAAATTATCGGACGACACGACCCGGCGCAGAATATTGACAACGCTCAAGGCGTTCTGCTCTTTGATGGCGACGTTGATGCGGCCCATGTAGAACAGGCTGTCGGTCAACAACCGCTGGAACTGGGCGTTGCCGGCGATGTCCGGCGGCGCCTTGTCGCGGCAGTTTTTATACGCCGCAATGGCCGCCGCAACCCGCGCCTTGAGGTCCGCCACCTGCGCCGGATTGCCGAAATCCGGCGGCTGGCGGCGGAATTGGAAGAGATGACGAAAGGCCCGGCTGGCGGCATCGACATGGTCGGAAAACAACACCACCCGGTTGCGCCGGCGGAGATCGGTGATCAAACCGCGGATCGGCTTCAGTTGTTCCCAGGCGCTGTTCGCATCGCCTGCGGTGGCCGCACCAAGGGCCTGGTCCGTCCGCCGCGCCACATCATCGATGGTCCGGCGCCATTGGCCATCGTTGGCATAAGGCGCCGGTGGCTGGCCCGCATAGCGCTTCGCCAGTCCCCGCCATTTATCCTGCAAGGCCTCCAATTCGAAAGCCGCGCTCATGGCGTTACCACGGCGGGCGTAAAACTGGGCCTCCTTGTAGTGACCATAGGCCGCAATCAGGGCCCCGTGAAAAGCATCCGCCTCGCCGGCCTTGGATGCCGGTGCAAAGATTACGCAGACGGCGGTCAACACGGTTGCAATGAGAGTATGTTTGATTAAATTCACCCGCCGGTCTTCCATCCGCTTTGTACATATTCGATAATCGTGATATGTTAATCCCTTCCACGCTCCCGGTCAAAGCCCGGTCAAAGGAAGGAAGCGCCGCCGTGAAGATCAGCCGCCGCACCGTCAACACCTGGGCTCTTGGCAGTCTCTTGGGAGGCCTGACATCTACCCTGTTACCGACCGATCTGGCGGCCGCAGCCCCCGGAAAATATGCCGCCATCCCGAAGGGTGACAGCGACTTCGGCAGCTACACCCAGCCCTGGTTCCTGGAAAGCTTTCTGGAATTGGCCGACGACCTGCAGGAGGCCCAAGACGCCGGCAAACGGTTCGCCATCATGTGGGATCTGGACGGCTGCCCCTATTGCCGGGAAACCCATCTCGTCAACTTCGCCATCCCCGAGGTCCAGGACTACGTGGAAGCCAACTTCGAAATTGTCCAGATGGATGTGCGCGGTGCCCGCGAGGTCGTTAATTTCGACGGCACCGCCATGAACGAACGGGCCCTGGCGAAGCTTAATCAGGTGCGCTTCACGCCGACCTTCCAATTCTTCCCCGAAACCCTGGACGAGGTGAAGGGAAAGCCGGGTAAGGCCGCGGAGGTGGCCCGTATCCCCGGATACCTGCGTCCCTACCATTTCCTGACCTTCTTCAAGTTCGTCCGGGCGAAGGCCTACGACGAAACCAACTTCCACAAGTACGTGAAGTCACAGGTGGCCGCGCTGAAGGCCGACGGAAAATCCATTCCTCAATGGTGAGCGGCGGCGAACATCCTCAAGACGCCGGCGGCACCAGGCGCGCCAGACCGATGCCGCCGACCAGGGCGGCCAGGAAGATCAGGCTTTCGATTTTCAGGTAGGCCAGCGCGGCAATGGCCGGCCCGGGACACAGGCCAACCAATCCCCAGCCGATCCCAAACAGCGCCGCCCCGCCTAACAAGCGCCCATCGATCACGGTCGCCGCCGGCAGTTCAAATCGATCGGCAAGCCAGGGCCTGGGACGGCTCGGCAACCAGCGGAAGGCCACGAAGGACGGCACCAGGGCGGCGCCCATGACCAGCGCCAGGCTGGGATCCCAATCGCCGGCAACATCGAGGAATGCCAACACCTTGGCCGGGTTGACCATGCCCGAGATGGCCAGGCCAAGCCCGAAGATAACGCCGCAAATCATCGACATCGCTACCATCAGCCGCCCCCGAGACCATGCCGGACGGCGAAAACGACAATCGCCGCCGTGGCCATGAAGACCATTGTCGCGACCATTGAACGCGGCGACAACCGACCGATCCCGCAGACCCCGTGGCCGCTGGTGCAGCCGGCCCCGATCTGGGTCCCGAACCCGACCAAAACACCACCGGCGATCAAGATGCCGGGCGAGGTGGTGATTTCGATGTCGGTGAGCGGACCGCCCGCCAGCCGGTACAGCGCGACGCCGGCGACCAAACCTGTGAGAAACACCCATCGCCAGGCAGTGCCTTGCTTGTCCGGCCGGATCAGGCCGCCAACGATGCCGCTGATACCCGTGACGCGGCCGTTGGCAGCCAGTAAAAGTGCCACGGCAAGACCAATCAGGCCGCCGCCGATAAGGGCGTCAACGGGCGTGAAGCCGGTCATGGCGTCACCTTAGTGTTTGCCGGCAGTTTTATAAAATCAGGGTCAGGCCGCTTCCTGCGAACCGGCGCCGGAAGCCGCCAGGTCGGGGTTGGCACAGAACAACTCGTACAAAAGGCCGATAATCTGCTCGGCTTCCTGGCTGGCCAGGTGGTAATAGATCTGTTTCGAATCGCGCCGCGTACCGACCAGGTTTTCGGAACGCAACCGCGCCAACTGCTGCGACAGGGTCGGTTGGCGGATACCAAGAATTTCTTCCAGTTCGCCGACGTTCTTCTCGCCCTCGGCAAGCGTACAGAGGATGACCAGACGGTTCTCATTGGCCAGTGCCTTCAGAAACTGACTCGCCAATTTGGCGTTTTGATAAACATCTTCCATGCTCATGGATTCGTTGGCTGTCGACATGGTCCAATTCCCGCCTGTTTCCTGCCGTCACGAATTCGGATCGTCCGATATTACGTGGGCAGCCCATTGCGATTCGCCTTCAGTTTATTATAAACGAATATAAATGTAAATTCTTATATACTACAATTCTAATATGTGTATTTGTATTCAGTCGCCGTCACTACTTAATCGACCCGCCTCAGAAAGCAATTTTATCGGCGATGGCTTCGATGCCGGCCCGCGCACAGGCATCGTCGGCCTCGCCGCCCGGCGCGCCGGAAACCCCGACACCGGCAACCATGGAGCCACCCGCATCCACCGGCACGCCGCCACCGACCATCAAGGCCTGATCGACGAAGCGGATGGCGGACGCCGGTTTACCGGCCTGCGTAAGCTCTTCCAGGGACAGGGTATCGGTGCGGAAGCTGACGGCGGTCCAGGCCTTGCGCCTCGCCGTTTCCGGGGTGTGAACGCCGGCAAACCGGTCTCTCAACACCACCTGCAGGCCGCCGAACCGGTCGACCACGGCGACGGTGGCCTGATAGCCGCGCTTGCGGCAGTCGGCCAGGGTTGCCTGGGCCAGTTCCAGCGCCAGTTCCGGCGTCAGCACCTTGAAGGTGACCATGGTTTCTTCGTCGGCCGGCGCTGGCTTCGAGGCCATCAAAATCGCGCCAACGCCGATCAGGACCACAAGCGCGCGCCGCCATGACTTCAACATTTTCCGGTCTCCTTAAGGTTGGTGCCGACGCCGGATGTGCAGGCGTGGCTGGGGGCCATCTTGGCGAGCAGCTTTTGCAGATGCTCAAAAAAGAAACTTTCGCCGGGATAACCAAGAATCCGGCCAATTTCGCTGCCTTGGTCCATCAACACGAAGGTCGGCGTATAGCGAACGCCTTTCAACGGCTTCAAATCCTCAGGGATCGGCTCAAAGATATCGACCTGACGCAGGGGGGCCAGGCGGCCTTCCGCGGTTTTCGCGTATACGGCGCCCAATTCCTCGTGCCACACCTCGCACCATTCGCAAATGGCCGATTCGAACATCACCAGTTCTGCCGCCTGCCCATGGCGGAAACTCATGCTCACTAGCAAAAGAACGATCATCGCAAGCAGGCGTCTCATAAGGGTTCCCATATCTGGCCCGTCTCCAAAAGTCACTTTATCAAATTCGAATATGATTGTCTTGCAGTTTGACGCCTGCCCGGCCATCGGGGATAACACGGCGGCCATGTACCGTATTGAACCCGACCATTGCGACGGCCCGGCGTGGAGCGACAAGATCGCCGCCTGCCCGGGCCTTTCGCTGTTGCAGTGCGGCGAATACGGCGACGCCAAAGCCGCCCTTGACGGCTGGCAGGTAGAACGCGGAAAGGTCCACGACGGCGAGCGCCCGGTGGCCTATTTTCAAGCCCTGGTCAAAAATGTCCCGATCCTGGGCGGCGGCCTGGCATGGATCAGCCGCGGGCCCTTGTTTGCGGGCGGCGCACCGGCGGACGTGGCTGAAACTCTTGCCGCGCTGCGCCATCATTACGCCGGTGAACGCGGGTATTATTTACGTATCGCGCCGGCCGCCGCCCCGGCTGGGTTCGAAACAACCGGCGGCTATGAGACCACCGCAACGCCAGGTTGGGCGTCGGCGGCCCTGGATATTTCGCAGGACGAAGAGGCGCTGCGGTCCGGTCTGCGCCAAAACTGGCGCAACGCGTCGAACAAGTTTGAGCGCTCGGAGTTGGACCGCCAACCGGCCGGCGGCGAGGCGGAATTTGACACCTTTACCGGCGCCTATGAGACCTTCATCCGTGACAACGCGATCCCGACCACCGTCACCGCCGGCCTGATCCGCGCCCTTCAAGACCGTCTGGCGCCGAACCGGCGGTTGATGGCGTTCAACGCGCGCCTCGACGGCCAGCCGGCGGCCGGTGTTTTGATCGCGCGGTACGGTCCGACGGCGGAATACCTGGCTGCCTATTCCACCAATGAGGCCCGTAAACACGGCGCCGGCCAAGGCTTGCTTTGGCGGGCCATGATGGCGGCCCGCAAACAGGGATTGAGCCGCTTTGACGTCGGCGGCATGGACCCGGATCTGACGCCTTCCGGCATCTTCAAGTTCAAGCAGGGTACGGGCGCGCTGCCCTACCGCCTGGCGCCGGAGATCGAAGCTTTTGACGGTGGCCTATCGGCGCGCCTGGTGCGCTGGCGCGTCAACCGGGCGCGGCGGGCGGGCTAGGTCCACACCCGGGACATCT
>CAZQPC010000236.1:0-8634 GCA_964595005.1 uncultured Magnetovibrio sp. | reverse complement strand
TTGCCCGGCGCCGCATCGCGTTCGGCAAATTCGCGGCCCGGCTTGACCTTGCCCTGGATGGCGTCGGCAATGCGCTTGCGCAACCGCCTCTGGTCCGCCTGCCTGGCCGAACTGTCGCCCTTGGCCAGCAGAATGGCAAAGGTATCGAGCGCCATACCATTGGTCAGCGTATTGATCTTCGCGTCGACGATGGATGCCCTGGACAAGGACAAGGCGCCGGCGATATTGGCAAACAGGCCGGGATGGTCGGGCGCGTAGACGGTCACTTCACAAACCCCGCGCTCCGGATCGTCACCGGTTTCGATGCGAAACGGCTCATTGTCCTTCTCGGCGGCCCGTATGACGGCGGCGTGGCGCACCAGAGTGTCCGTATCGACACCCAGCCAATAGGACGCCTGACCGCGGTCCAGATGGGCGTCGATTTCCATGTCGGGCCAATCGTCGAGTCTGTCGCGAAGGTGCGCCTTCGCCCGCTCGACCCGCTCGGCGCGCCGTTCCGCCGATGCACCGCCGCTCAACACTTCCTGGGTTCGCCAGTATAGCTCGCGCAGCAGCCCCGCCTTCCAGGCATTCCAGACGTTCGGCCCGACGGCCCGGATATCGGCAACGGTCAGGATTAATAGCATGCGCAGCCATTCCGGCGACTGTACGTTTTCGGCAAAATCCGCAACGGTCTTCGGATCATCCAAATCGCGCTTGAAGGCGACATGACTCATCAGCAGGTGCTGGCGGACCAACCATGAAACGGCTTCCGTCTCCCATGCCGTCAGGCCCAGGCGCGGCCCCAGTTTCAACGCGATCTCGGCGCCCAGTTCGGAATGACTGCCGCCCCGGCCCTTGGCGATGTCGTGCAGCAACACGGCGACATAGAGGGCGTTCAGTGACTGCACCTCCTTGACGATTTCGCACGACACGGGATGGTCTTCCTTGAGCCGGCCGGAACAAATGCCGTCAAGAATATCAATGGCGCGGATGGTGTGCTCATCGACCGTATAGACGTGGTACATGTCGTATTGCATCTGTGCGACAACGCGGCCGAAGTCGGGGATAAAACGTCCGAAAACGCCCGTTTCATTCAGCCACATAAGGGCCGTGCGTGGATTGGGGCCGGTCAGGATTTCCAGGAAAAGCCGGTTCGCTTCGGGATCATCGCGCAACGCCGCGCCGACCAGCTTCAGGTTCTGAGACACCAGCCGCATGGCCTTCGGGTGAATGTCCAATTCCTCGTGTTGGGCGACGTGAAAGAGCTGCAGCATTTTGACCGGATCGGCCTTCAATTCCTTGGCGCCGGCCAAGGTCAGCCGGCCGGCCTCGATGGCGAACCCGTCAACTTCCTTTTTGCCAAATCGGATACTGGACAGCCACGCCGGGGTGCGGCGCTTTTTGTGTTGTTCCTCCAAGACGGCGCAAAGCACCCGGGTCAAATCACCGACATCCTTGGCGGTCAGGAAATAGTGCTTCATGAACCGTTCAACACCGCGGCTGCCGGCATGGGCCTTGTAATTCATGCGCTGGCCCAACTCTTCTTGGACATTGAAGGTCAAGCGCTCCTCCGGCCGGCCGGCCAGGTAGTGCAGATGGCAGCGCACCGTCCACAGAAAGCTCCCGGCCTTGGCAAATTTTCTGACGTCGGCGGCGGTCAGCACGCCGGCCTCCTTGAGGCCCTCGGCATCGTCGACCTGGTAGAGGTACTTGGCGATCCAAAACAACGTCTGCAGATCGCGAAGCCCGCCCTTGCCTTCTTTTAAATTCGGCTCAAGCACGTAGCGGGTGTCGCCCATGCGCCCATGCCGATGGTCGCGTTCGGCCAGTTTGTCCTCAACAAACTTGGGGCCGCTGCCGGCCACCAGTTCGCCATGGAACCGCGCCATGAATTCCTTGAACAATGGCTGGTTGCCCCACAGCCATCGGGCGTCCAGAAGGCTGGTCCGGATGGTCAGGTCATCGCCCGCCAGACGCAGCGTCTCATCGATCGACCGGGTCGCATGCCCAACCTTCAATCCCAGGTCCCATAGGGTGTAGAGCGTGAATTCAACGACCTGCTCCGAATGGGGTGTCAGTTTGTAGGGCAACAAGAACATCAGATCGATATCGGAAAACGGCGCCAGTTCGCCGCGTCCATAGCCGCCCGTGGCAATCACCGCCATTTGCTCGCCGGTGGTCGGATTGGCGGCAGGATAGACACTGGTCAGCGCAAATTCGTGAATGAGGCGCACCAACTGGTCCATCAGATGGGCATGCGCGTGGGTGGTTTCCGGCCCGGCCGTCTCGGCGGCTTCAAATCGGCGACGCACCTCATCCCAGCCGTGGCGATAGGCGCTCTTGAATATCTCCAGAACCTGGCCCTGGGTCTTCGGCGAATATCCGGACCAGCTGACCAAGGCGCCCAATTCGGCGGTCAGCGCCTTGCGGTCGATGATTTGCCGGGGTTTGCGGACAGCGTCGCGGGGCATGGTTGAGCGAACTCCTGGTGCGATCCTTTTATATAGAGGCGGGGCGGTGCCGGGAAAAGAAAAACCACGGATTCCACGCCCATCGTTTCTATATAGATTCGAAAACTAGCTTGAAAATATCCCATTAAGATTATTTGAGACTCTTTAATTGTTAGTTACGTAATATTAAGATCATTCGAAAATCCTTGTTTTGGTTTGGTTGAAAAATAAGATCATTTGCCTGACTCTTCTGTAAGTCTTTTTAATATATAGAGAAAATCAAGTGCCGCGCGTGGCGTCATCTCATCGGGATTTATTTCGGCAACGGCACGATCAATCGCCGACGGTCCGCTCGGTCCCGCCGCCGCTTTTGGCTGAACAGGAACGGCCTGGAACAGCGGCAAATCTTGCGCCAGCTCATGGACGGCCGAACCATGTTCGCCGGCCTCCAGTGTTTTCAACACGGCATCGGCCCGGGCGACCACCGTCTTGGGAAGACCGGCCAGCTTGCCGACATGAATGCCGTAGGAGCGATCCGCGGTGCCGGCCGCCACTTCGTGCAAAAATACCACGTCTTCTTGCCATTCCTTGACCCGCATGGTGTGGCAACGCAGTTCGCTCAGGGTTCCGGCCAAGGCCGTCAGTTCGTGATAGTGGGTCGCGAACAAAGCCCGGCATCGGTTCATTTCGTGCAGGTGCTCGACCACGGCCCAGGCAATCGACAGGCCGTCGAAGGTCGCCGTGCCGCGGCCGATCTCATCCAAGATAACCAGCGATCGCGGACCGGCCTGATTGAGGATGGTCGCCGTCTCGACCATTTCGACCATAAAGGTGGACCGCCCCTTGGCCAAATCGTCCGATGCCCCGACACGGGAGAAAAGCCGGTCGACGACGCCGATGCGGGCCGCCGACGCCGGCACGAACGAGCCCATCTGGGCCATAATCGCGATCACGGCGTTTTGACGCAGGAAAGTGCTTTTGCCGGCCATGTTCGGGCCTGTCAAAAGCCAAAGGCGGCCGGGTCCTTTCGAACCACCATCCGCATCGTCCTCCGTTTCGTCCCGCGTTTCGTCCCGTGTTTCGTCCCGTGTTTCGTCCCGTGTTTCGTCCCGGGCATCGTGATCGTCAAGGTGACAGTCATTGGCAACAAAGGCCTCGCCATGGGCTTTCTGCAGGGCGGCTTCGACCACCGGGTGGCGGCCGCCGGAGATCTGGAAGGCCAGCCCTTCGTCGACCTGCGGGCGAACATAACGGCGGCTTTCCGCAAGCTCCGCCAGGCCGGTCATCACATCAATATCGGCCAGGGCCGAGGCGCAGCTGGCGATCGGGTCGGCGCAACCGGCAACCTCGCCAACCAAATCATCGAATATGGCCAATTCCAGGGCCAACGCCTGATCGGCGGCCTTCAGAATGCGGCTTTCCAGTTCCGACAACTCAACGGTGGTGAAGCGCATGGCGTTGGCCATGGTTTGGCGATGGATGTAGGGACTGTCGGCGCCCGTCGGCAGGTTTTCCGCCTGCCGGGCCGGCAATTCGATGAAGTAACCAAGCACATTGTTGTGCTTGATTTTCAAATTGGTGAGGCCCGTTTCCGCGCCGTAGCGGGCCTGCAGACCGGCGATAAGCTTTCGGCTCTCATCGCGGAGCGCCACCAGTTCGTCCAGGTCGTCCGAATATTGCCGGCCGACGAAGCCGCCGTCGCGGGCTGCCATGGGCAGCTCTTCGGCGAGCGCCCGCGCAAGGTGATCAATAAGCGCCGCGTGTTCGCCGAGCGCCTCGCGGGCCGCCTCAAGATCGGCCGGAAGTCCGGCGGCGGGCCGCCCTTCAATGAGTTTCACCAATTCGGCGGCCGCCTTCAGTCCGTCACGGACGGCGGCCAGGTCACGGGGACCGCCACGCTGCAAGGTCAGCCGCGACAGGGCGCGCGCCACATCCGGCGTGCGGCTCAGTATGTCGCGAATGTCGCCGCGGCCGTGGCCGTCATCGACAAAGAATTGAACCGCGTCCAGGCGCCGGCGAATAACGTCCGGGTCGGTCAAGGGTTGGGCCAGACGGTCGGCCAGCAAGCGCGCGCCGGCGCCGGTGACGGTCCGGTCGATGACGCCGAGCAGGCTGCCCTGGGTATCGCCGGCAAGGGTCCGGGTCAGTTCCAGGTTGCGGCGCGTCGCCGCGTCAATTTCCATCAATGCGCCGGCGATGAAACGAACCGGCACGGAAATCCGCGGCAGGTGCCCCTTTTGGGTCAGTTCAACATACTCCACCAAGGCGCCGGCGGCGGCGGTCTCGGCGCGCGAAAAATCTCCAAAGGCGTCAAGTGCGGCAACTCCGTACAAGGCCTCAAGGCGTTTTCGTCCCGCCGTGGAATCCAGCCGTGCCGCCGGCAGCGGGGTCAGGCGTGCCGCCCAGGCGGCAAACAGCTCACCCAGGTCCGGTTTTTCCAGCAAGCCGTCGGAAATCAGCAGTTCGCCCGCATCGAGCCGCGCCAAGGCGGCATCCAGATCACACGGATCCAGCGGTTGGGTCGCCAGGGCACCTGTCGATACATCGATCCAGGCAAGACCGAAAGCGCCCTGGGCCTGGCCGATGGCGGCCAGATAATTATGCCGGCGCGCATCCAACAACGTGTCCTCGGTCAATGTTCCGGGCGTGACGACGCGCACCACGTCGCGCCGAACCACGGATTTGGCGCCGCGTTTTTTGGCTGCCGCCGGGTCTTCCATCTGTTCGCAGATGGCGACCCGGAAGCCATGCCGGATGAGCCGGTTCAGGTAGGTCTCGTGGCTATGCACCGGCACCCCGCACATGGGAATGTCATCGCCCAGATGCTTGCCGCGCTTGGTCAGCGCAATATCCAGCGCCGCCGCGGCCTTTACCGCGTCTTCGAAAAACAGTTCGTAAAAGTCTCCCATGCGATAGAACAACAGCCCATCGGGGTTGTCGTGCTTGATCTTCAAGTACTGGGCCATCATGGGGGTCACGCCATCCTTGGCAATTTTGGATGGCGCCTGCGGTATTCCCGAGTCGGTTTGCGGTCCGGCACCATGCTGCAATCGGGACGCCGGATCGGATTCGGTGACGGACGGAACAACGGGATCAGATTGGGGCTGAGACATAACTGGGGCTCTGATAGGGTCCGGATCGATGGCGCTTTACACGTCGTACCGCTTTGGCACAATGAACATATCAGTCCCGAGAGGGCGGTGAAAGAAACGCTGAGAAAATCTATGGAAGTTCAAAATTATTCTGGGGGCAAGATCGGTCATGAATGAACAAGCCAACAAGCTGCTGGGCCAAGAGGCGCTGCGCATGCACGCCAAGGGCCGCCCGGGCAAACTGGAAGTACAGGCCACCAAGCCGCTGACCACGCAGCGTGACCTGACGTTGGCCTATTCGCCGGGCGTCGCCGCACCGTGTCTGGAGATTCACCGCGACCCGGACCTCGCCTACGATTACACGGCGATGGGCAATATCGTCGCCATTGTCTCCAATGGAACAGCCGTGCTGGGCCTTGGCAACATCGGGCCGCTGGCGGCGAAGCCGGTGATGGAAGGCAAATCTGTTCTGTTCAAACGTTTCGCCGACGTCGACGGGTTCAACGTTGAAGTCCATTCCGAAGATGTCGACGAGATTGTCGACACGGTCAAACGGTTCGGTCCCAGCTTCGGCGGCATCAACTTAGAAGACATCAAGGCGCCGGAGTGTTTCATCATCGAACAACGCCTGCGCGAAGAACTGGACATTCCGGTGTTTCACGACGACCAGCACGGCACGGCAATCATCACGGCGGCCGGGTTGATCAACGCGCTGGAGTTGACGGACCGCAAAATCGACAAGTTCAAAATGGTCATCAACGGCGCCGGCTCAGCGTCCATTGCCTGCGCTGAATTGTTCGTCAACATGGGCATGCCGCGCAAGAATATTGTCATGTGTGATTCCAAAGGTGTCATCTACAAGGGCCGCAAGGACGGCATGAACCAATGGAAGTCGGCCTATGCCTCGTCGACGCCAGCACGTACCCTTGAACAGGCATTGGACGGCGCTGATTGTATGATCGGGCTTTCCGTGGCCGGCTCGGTGACCCAGGACATGGTCGCCTCCATGGCCGACCAGCCGCTGATCTTTGCCATGGCCAACCCGGACCCGGAAATCACCCCCGAGGACATCCGCGCGGTCCGCGATGACGCCATCATCGCCACGGGACGGTCGGACTATCCGAACCAGATCAACAATGTGTTGGGGTTCCCCTATATCTTCCGCGGCACATTGGACGTCAGGGCATCGACGATCAACGAGGACATGAAAATTGCCGCCGCCCATGCGCTTGCCGAACTGGCCCGCGAGGACGTGCCCGATGAGGTCGATGCCGCCTATTCCGGATCGCATCTGCGCTACGGCCCCGACTATTTGATCCCCGCGCCCTTTGATCCGCGGCTGATTACGGCGGTGCCGAAAGCGGTGGCGCAAGCGGCCATGGATTCAGGCGTCGCCCGGCGCCCAATCATCGACATGGACGCCTACGAAGTGGAATTGTCAGCGCGCTTGAATCCGACGGCCGGGTCCTTGCACGGCATTTTTGAAGACCTGCGGGCCAATCCGAAGCGCGTCGTCTTCGCCGAAGGCGAGGAAGCAAAAAGCATCCGCGCGGCCTACGCTTTCATGAACGGGGGATTTGGCACGGCGGTCCTGGTCGGGCGCGAGGAACGCATCCGGGAAACCCTGAATGAGTTGGGCCTGCCGGCCGCCAGCGGCCTGGAAATCACCAATTCCAAATTAAGTCCGTCGACGGCGGAATACATGAATATCCTCTATGAGCGCCTGCAACGGCGCGGCTATCTGGAACGCGACTGTGAGCGCATGGTGAAGCGCGACCGCAACGTTTTCGGCGCCTTGATCGTTGCCGCCGGCGACGCCGATGCCCTGGTCACCGGCCTGACCCGGAACTATCACATGGCCCTGCAGCAGATCACCCGGGTGCTGGACCCGGCCCCGGACAGCCACGTATTCGGTCTTTCCCTGTTGATGACCCGCGGCCGCACCCTGTTTGTCGCAGACACGGCCGTCCACGAGGTGCTGTCGCCGGAGCAAATGGCCGATATCGCCCAGCAGACCGCCCGGGTCGCCCGCAGTCTGGGGCATGAGCCGCGGGTCGCGCTGATATCGTATTCCAACTTCGGCCACCCGGACCTGCCGCGCGCCCTCCCGGTGCGCGATGCCGTTAAGGTGCTTGATGAGCGCAGCGTCGGTTTCGAATACGAAGGTGAAATGACCGTCGAAGTGGCGCTCAACGAAGACGTGATGAAGAATTATCCCTTCTGCCGCCTCACGGGGCCGGCGAACGTGCTGATCATGCCCAGCCTGCACACTTCACAGGTGGCTACCCAATTGCTCAAGGAACTGGGCGGCGGCACGGTCCTGGGGCCGGTCCTGATGGGCCTCAACAAGCCCGCCCAGATCGTACCCATGGGGACCACGGTCTCGGACATGGTCAACTTGGCGGCGCTGGCGGCGCAGGCTTCGGAATAAGGATAACCGAGCCCACAGTCGGCCGGCTTAGACCAGGGCAACCTTCTCCAGGGGATCGGACCGGCCTTCGGGAAGATTGTCAGCCAGGTCGGCAAGAAGATCCGTCTTCAAGGCGGCGTGGGCCGGATCGTTCCACAAATTGACCCATTGGTGAGGGTCGTCGGACAAGTTGTAGAGCTCGCCTTCCGTGCCCTCATAAAAGTTCGTCTCGTCATATTCGGTGAGCACCCAGCGATCCCGATAAAGCGTCCGCAGCACCACCGTATTGCCGTCCCAGGTATCGATCCATTCCGTTGTTGTCCGCTGGCGCCCGCCGTCGCCGGCCGTTTGCGGCAACGGCGCCCCCTGCATCCAATTGGGTACGCCAAGCCCCGCGGCCGCACAAATCGTCGGCGCGATGTCGACGTGACCGACCGGATCGTCGAGCCTTGCCGAGGCGATTTTCCGAACCGGCGCCGGGCGCCATATGAGTGGCACGTGCATGAGGGCCTCGATGTGATAGGGGCCCTTGAACAGCATCCCGAAGTCGCCCTGAAATTCGCCGTGGTCGGTGGTGAAAAAGATATCCGTTTCGGACTCCCAGCCGCGCTCGGCCAGATAATCGACGACCCGGCCGACGGCCTCATCGATCAATTCGTTTTCGGCGTGGACCATGGCGTTGACCTCGCGGATGCGCTCA
>CAZQPC010000235.1:0-8642 GCA_964595005.1 uncultured Magnetovibrio sp. | reverse complement strand
CTACTCCACCATGCGCGGCGCGCGCTTGGCGAAGTGCGAATTTCTAATGGCAGATCTCTCGTATACGGACTTACGTTTGGCCGATTTAACGCGGGCCGACCTACGCGGCGTCAATCTGAAACGGGCCAATCTTACGGAAGCCAATTTGGTCGGTGCTGTATTCAGTGAAGTCAATGTCTCGACGCGCGCCGGTGGCGGCGAATGGCGGGCATCGCTTGAGCACGCGAAGTTGGTGCGGGCGATGCTGAACGGCGCGGATTTGCGAAATACGGATCTGGAAGGCGCGGATTTCCGGGATGCGGACCTTCGCGACGTGAATTTTTCCGGCTCATTGCTGATCGATTGCGATTTTCGCGGCGCCGATCTGCGTGGTACCAAGTTGCACAATACGGACAAGCGCGGCGCCAAGGGATTGCCCGTCTCAGACTATTGATCGCCGCTGGTCGCCATATCATTGACCTGGACATGCAATCTATGAGACCCTTACGGTCACAAGCTCCGGTGCTTCGGCCCATGAAGATGTCCTTGTGTCCAAGCCCCTGCGGCTAATTGGTTCATTCACGACCTCATGACGGAGGACAACCATGGGACGCCTGCTTTTTCTAATTTCAGCTCTTGCCATCACTTCGCTGGGCTTTGCCCGCCCTGTCGTGGCGGCACCGCAGATTCTTGGGCTGGTTGCCTACAATGAGGCAGTACCCTTGAAATGTGGTTGGGGCCAGTGCTCGGCGGAGCTGATTACGCTGTGCCTGCAAAAGCACCGCGACAACCCGCTACCAAACACACCGTATACGTTCCATGGCGAAGGCAAGGCGACGCTGGTTGTCACGGATGCGGCCGGTAAACAAAAACGCCTGCCGGCCGGCGATCATGTGCGGATCACGTCGGCGCGCAGTTTTACGGCGGTGCGGGTCGAATTGACCGAACGCAAGCTGCGCGAACTGGGCGGTGTCTCGGTCGCCGTGAAGGTGGATAAGGGAATGTCCCTAATCCCGGTACCGAAGCCCGACGACCTCAATCCGATCACTGAAGATGAAATCGCCTACACCACGGCCTATCTTCGCGTCGAAGCTGATCGCTGGCTGCATGGTACGGCGCCGAAAACGGTGGCGGCCAGGATCGTCAACCGGATGATCAACCACACGCCGCGCGTCGGCCGTGTCGATGCCAGCCAATGGCAAAGCATCTGGAACAAGGGCGTCCAACACGAAGGCGGTGACGATCGGGCCGCTGGCCGAACCGAGGCCGAAGATATTTATGGCGCGTGCCGTTATATGGTCGGCGATTTGGGCCGTTACTTCTCAATGCGCCGGTGCCTGGAATCGAAGCACGATTCGCTGATGCTCGACATGAATACCGCCTATTGGCGGGCGACCAAGCCGGGCAGTTGATCGGAGGCATCTGATTGGCCGGGCTAATTTGGCTTCCCGGCGGCGGTCTCCTATAATGCCGTCATGAACATCATTGAAAATCTCGACGCCCTGGCGGCGCGTGTGCCTGACGGCGCGTTCGTCGCCATGCCGCCGGAATACAGTTGGGTGCCGTCCTCCTTGGCCCGTGCCCTGATCGCCCAGGGGGCCAAAAATCTGCACGTCTTGTGCGTGCCCATCGGCGGCATGACCGTCGATATGATGATCGGCGCAGGCTGCGTCGCCACCCTGGAAGCGGCGGCCGTCAGCCTTGGCGAGGCCGGATTGGCGCCGCGCTTCACCGATGCCATTCAAACCGGCGCCATCCGGATGATTGATTCCACCTGCCCGGCCATTCATGCCGCTTTGCAGGCGTCTGAGAAAGGCGTGCCGTTCATGCCCCTGGGCGGCTTGATCGGCTCCGATATCGAGGCCAACCGCGAAGATTGGAAAGTTGTGCCGGACCCCATGGGGGCCGGTAACGGTCCCATTGCGTTGATCACCGCGATCAAGCCCGATTTCGCGATATTCCATAGCCCGAAAGCCGACCGTCACGGCAATGTCTGGATTGGCAAACGCCGCGAACTCATGACCATGGCCCATGCCGCCAAGGAAACCTTGGTGAGCGTTGAAGAAATCGTCGATATGGATTTCCTGGAAGACGACGCCCTGGCCGCCGGAACGTTGCCGAACCTCTACATATCCGGCGTCGCCGAAGCGAAATCGGGCGCCTGGCCGTCTGTGCTGCATGGCATTTACGAGCCGGACCGTGCCGAGATCTCCGATTATGCCCGCGAAGCCAAGACACCGGAGGGCTTTCAAGCTTATATGGAACGTACCCTGGCCCGCCAACGGCCCGCGGCGGCTGAATGAACTATCAATTGGAAGAACTTCTGATCTGTGTCATCGCCCGGCTTTTGGAAGCCGATCCGGCCGTGCGCCATGTTGCCGTTGGTGCCGCGTCTCCGGTGCCCGGCTCCGCCGTCCTGTTGTGCCGGGAGGTCACCGGTGGCCGGCCCAGAGCGTCAATCATCCACGGTGAGACCAACAACCCGTTTACCGATGGCGCCCGGGAAATCTTCGACTGTGCCGGACAGGGCCGGATTGACGTGTTCTTCCTGGGCGGCGTGCAGATCGACGGCCAGGCCAATATCAATCTGGTGGGCACCGTGGGGGAGGCGGGGTACCCGGAAATTCAGCGACGTTTCCCGGGCTCGTTTGGTTCCGCCTACATGTATTTCGTCGTCCCCAAGGTCATTTTGTTCCGTCCCGAACATAGCCGCCGGGTTTTCGTCGATCAGGTCGACTTTATCAGCGCGCCGGGTGTCAGCGAACCGGATGTACATCGCCCGGGCGGCCCGAAGTTCCTGGTCACCGAGCTTTGCCTGATGTCCTTCGATGCCGGCCGCAAGCGGTTTCGTCTGGAATCCGTGCATCCCGGGCACACGGTCGAGGCAGTGCTGGACAATACAGGGTTTGATTTCGATATGGCCGAAAACGTGCCGACAACCCCGGAACCGGAGCCGGAACGCCTGGATTTGCTGCGCACCCGGATCGGGGCGGAGATCGGCACGACGTATCCGGGGTTTGCGGCGCGGGTTTTTGGCGTCGATGTGCAGGCGATGGAGGCGCGCGCGATATGAGCCGGCTGATCAGGCATGTTAGTTTCTTGCTGGCCGTGTTGGCCATTGGGGTGACAATTGTCGGCAAGGTGCAGGCCCAACTCGATACCGATGTGGCAGGTACCGTGACCCGGTTGCAGGGCTTGGCAGTGGCCATGCAGGACGCGCTGCCCAGGCCCCTCCAGGAAGGCGACAAAATACTCGTGGGTGACGTGATTTCGACCGGCAAGGGGGCGCGTCTGGAAATGAAAATGCTGGACGATGCGGTCATGAAACTGGGTGAAAAAACGGTCTTCGTGGTCGTTGAATACTTGGTCCAGAATCCGCAGCCCAGTGGTGCCCTGCGTCTTTTGGAAGGGGCCTTCAGCGCGACCAGCGGCAAGATGATGCAGGTCGCCGGCGCGCAGTTTACCATGAGCACGGAAACCGCGACCATCGGTATCCGCGGCACGACCTTCTGGGGCGGTAAGATTGATGGCAGCTTCGGGATCGCCCTGCTGGACGGCAAGGGGATTTACGTGGAGACCAAGGCCGGACGGGTCGATATTTCGACGGTCGGTGAAGGCACGTCCGTGTCAGGCGCTGATACGGCACCGACGGCGCCCAGGGCATGGAGCGCCGAGAAGACGGCCCGCGCCTTGGCGACGGTCGAATTCTCCAAGTAGCAAGGGTGCGCCTTAAGGGGTTTTGTTGAGCCGTGTCTGGCGGGCTTGAATATCGGCCGGCCAGCGGCTTTTGATAAATGCCAGTACGGCCCAGATGTCCGAATTGGACAACACTCCTTCAAAAGCCGGCATGTTGCTCTTAAAGCCTTTCGGCGCGACGGCGCGGCCGCCCTTCTTGGTATAACGAAACAGCAGATCGTCGGGATGATGCCAGGTATGGCCAGTGGCGTCGTGGGGCGGTGCCGGCAGTGATCCATCGTCGTTTCTCTGCCGCCAATTGCGCTGACCCTGCAAATTGTTTCCGTGACAGCTGGCACAGTGCTTTTCGTAAACGGCGGTGCCGCGAAGCACTTGTTTTTGGTTGGTCGCATCGGCAATGCCGTATCCCAACCGGGCCGTAATGGCGCCCCGGATGACGCCACCGAAAAAGGCGAACAGCGGGTTCGACGATTCTTCAATGGTTGGGTCCATGGACTTACGAATCGCATTGCCGCCACCGACGGCAGCCAGGCAAATGGCGATGATGGCGAAGATAAAAAGCGGGCGGCGGCGCATCATAAGGTTATTTTAACAGGTTCCACCTAAGATCAAGTCAATGACTGAAATCGCGAAATTTTCCCAGAAAGTTTCATATTTCCACAAAATGTGCTAACAAACCGTATGATTAATACGATTACATATGGTCTGACCTATTCTCAGACATCGGGCCGGTACGTGTCTTTGGATACGGAAGAGCGGACCCGCAACGACGCCGAAGCGTCCAGCGACCGGACCGTTCGCGACACCATTGAGTTGAGCAAAGACGGCCAGAAAATCATCAATTTGGGACGCGGCGCCGAATTGGCGGCCGCGCTCCCGGACGCGGTCAAAGACCGCGAAGCCTTCGACGCGGCCCTGGAGCGTGCCCAGGAAGATATCAAGCGGATCACCGATTTGTACGGCGGTGTCCTCAATCCATTTAGTGCCATCGCCGCGAGCAGCCAGTCGGACGGCGCCGGTGACGCCCTGGCGGATAGTGAGTTTGCGGAAACCCTGGCCCGGGCCTTCAGTGACATTCGCCAGATCACCAACGATGTGGACAACGAACTGCAACAGCGCCAGGCCGAGTTTTAATCTAACTTCTCTTACCGCGCGCCTTTCCAATCAGGAAGAAGATTAGCCAAATGGGCACCACGACGATGGCGCCCAGCAGGACGTATTTCACGGACCATTCGATGAACCGCGCCACCAGGGCAAAAATTTCCTGAACCGTTTCGCCGAAGTTGGCCAGCAACTCCCGGGGGTTGATGTCGAAGAATGAGATCAACAGGCCGACGCCGAAAGAGATCAAGACCAGTTTGACAATGGTGTCGCGGACGTTTGGGTTCATGGATGGCTTTCCCGATGGATTTCTGAGACCCTACACGATGCCGGCCCCCGCAATCAAACGAGCATTGATCCGGGCGATTGACCCGCCCACGACCCCTGGAGGACCGCGTCATTTCGGCCATAGGATCATCTGCGTACATCGAAACAGGGCGATGCGCCGGCCGGTTTCGTGATGCAACACGACGGTCTCCCAGACATGCGTGCTGCGGCCCCTGTGCGGGGCTTTCGCCGTGCACATGAGAGTGCCGTCCGTGGCCGTGCCCAGGTGATTGGTTTTCAGCTCGATGGTGGTAAAGCCGCTGGCCCCTTCGGGTAGGTTGACGAAGGTCGCCAATCCGCAGGTCGAATCGGCCAAGGCGACCACCGAAGCGGCGTGCAGATAGCCGTTGGGCGCCAGATGATGTGCATGAATGGCCATGCGGGCGTCCATCTCAGCGTCGCGGATGGCCGTGATGGAAATGCCCAAATGGCCGGTCAGGGATCCGGGCAGCCGGGCGTTGATGTCATCGACGGTATAGGGCTGGGTGTTTCCGGGGTCCAAGTTGCCGGTTCCGGTCATCGATTTGCTTTCAGTTTGGCGATCCGCGCCTTCACGTCGGCCTGCTCGGCTTCGTTGGCGTCGAGGTTTTTGAACAGTTGGCGGACCTCGGCGTCGACATCGTGAAGAATGCCGCCGGCCCGTTCGCGGGCGTCGCCGTAGCGCCGGGCCTGGTGTTCAAATTCCGACCAAGCACCTTGCAAGGACCTCAAATGCGCCTCCAGTCGGTCCCGTTGATCATCGGTTTCGCTCACCGCTGAAGGCTCCTATATCAGATCCGCGTCGGTGATGATCTCGACCAGGGCCGGGCCCGGGTGATCGAGGGCCTTGCGGATCGCGTCATCCAATTTGTCCGCGGACGTCACCTTCTCTCCATGCCCGCCACAAAGCTTCGCAAACGCCGCGAACGACGGATTGTGCAGATTGGTTTCCCAGACCGGCCATTCGCCGGCCCGCTGCTCCTTGGAGATTTTCCCCAGTTGCGCGTTGTTTAAGAGAATATGGGCAATGTCCATGCCGTACTTGACGGCCGTCGCGAATTCCATGGCATATTGGCCGAAGCCGCCGTCACCGGAGACGCTCATGACCTTGCGCCCGGCGTAGTCGTCGAAATCCTGGGTCGCCGCCCAGGCGCCCATGGCGGCGGGAAAGCCGAAGCCGATGGAACCCAGATACCCCGACATCAGAACCCGTTGCCCGGCGGTCTCGAAATAACGCCCGAAGGAGTACGTGTTGTTGCCCACATCGACACCGATGATCGCGTCGTCTGGCGCCTGGCGGGACATGGCGGCGAACACGGCCGCCGAACTAATCCGCGCGTCGCCGCCGTCGGCGACCCGGCTTTCCTTTTCGGCCCGCCAGATGGCCCAGCGTTCGGCCAGTTCGGCAACCTGATCGGCGGCATCCGGCGCTTTCGGCGTGGCCGCCAATACGGCCTCGGCGAAGGCGCCGATCTCGGCCCAGACGGGCAGGGCGACAGGGTGGAATTTCCCCAGTTGCATGCGTTCGAAATCGACCTGGATAATCGGTTTCGAACGGTCGATGCCGGTGTGATTGGCAAACGACGCGCCCAGCACCAGGATCAGATCCGTTTCGTTCATGAACCAACTGGCGATCGGCGTTCCGGAACGGCCGAGCACGCCGGCGGCGTTGGGGTGACTGTCGGCGATCAGGCCCTTACCCTTGAAGGTCGTCATCACCGGCGCGCCCATGGCCACGGCCAGTTCCGTAATGGCATCGATAGCGTCGACGGCGCCATGGCCGATAATGATCACCGGGCGTTTGGCCGTCGACAGCATCTCCAAGGCCTTGGCCAAATCCTCCGCAGACGGCCGCACCACGGTGCCGCCCATGCGGCCCGCCGGCCCTTTTGCCTGGGCCGCCGACGGCACTTCCTGGATGTCGTCAGGGAACACCAGATGCGCCACGTCGCGTTCAATGATGGCGTTCTTGCAGGCCAGCGACATGATCTCCGCGTGATTCGACGTCGACAGCACCGGTTGGGAAAATTTCGACACCGCCTCGAAGGCCGATTTCAAATCGATATCCTGGAAGGCACCCGGGCCGAATACCTGGGTCTGCACTTGTCCCGTCAAGGCCAGCACCGGCGCGCGGTCCACCTTGGCATCCCACATACCGGTCAACAGGTTGGTGGCGCCCGGCCCGGCAATGGTCAGGCACGCCGCTGGGCGACCCGTCAGCTTGCCATAGGCCGAGGCCGCGAAGGCCGCGGCGCCCTCATGGCGGATGCCGACGAAGGACAGGTTTCCGGCCTCGGTTTGGCGGCGGATCGCGTCGGCAAGGCCCAAGTTGGAATGCCCGACCATGCCGAAGACCCGTTTGACGCCCCAATTGACCATCGTCTCGGCCATCACATCGGTGACCGTGCGTTCGTGCGCCGCTTCCGCGTCCAGGCCGACGTAAATGCCGTCGTCGCGCACGTCGACCGGATACATCTGCTGGCCCGTGTCCTCGTGGCCGCCCGGCGGCTTGCCGCTCAGAGGGTGAAAATCCCAGCCGTGCCAGGGACAGCGGATCCAGCATTCGCCGTCCGTGCCGGCCTCTATGGAACCTTCGCCCAAGGGCCCGCCCTGGTGCGGGCAGTGGTTGTCCATGGCCGCCCACTGGCCATCGAAATGCACCAGACAGAGCGTCGTCGTCCGGGCCGTCACCGTCGTCACCCGGCCGTCGGGCAATTCCGCCGCATCCAGAACCTTGAACCATTCCACCGCCGCGTTCATGTGCCGCCCTCCGTGAAAACTTTTCCTGGCCCCGTGATCAGTCCATCATCCGGGGCGTGGGGCAACCACCCGATCCTTGCGCCGCCAAAGGCGGGCCGCGCACGAGGAGCGGTCGGACGTCAACGTCAATCGACGATCTTGCAGATCGGTCCGTCGATGTCGCCCGGCACGCGGTCGATCAATTCGATCAGCAAGCCGTTGGGGTCCTCGACGAAGACCTGATACATGACCGGATTGCGGAACAATCGGTCCCAATAAGGTACGCCGGCCGCGCTCAGGCGGTCGACGGTGTCGCGCGCCCCCTCGACCGTCAACGCCACATGCGTTTGGCCGCCGGCCTCGGTCAGGTCATCGCGCGCGGTGCCTGTGGCGGCCTTTGATGCGTCGGGTTCTTCGATCAGATGGATGATCGGGGTGTCGCCCGCATAGAGCCAGTAGCCGTTCGTCGGCAGGGCGCCGGGCCGGTCGCCGCGCTTCAGGCCCAGCAAGTCCTCATAGAAATGCCGTGAGGCTTCCAATTCGGTGGTTCGAATGCCGCGATGATCCAGGCCGATGATGTTCATGGTTATTTCCTCGTCGCCGTTCGACGCACGGTCACATGATTGCAGGCCGGGATCAAGGGGCGGAAACTCCTTCCGTCGGGGAAAGGCTGACGATTCGTGATGCGCTGGACAAAGGTCGTTTAATGCGACGGTTTTGCCCTCTGAAGCGGTACCCATTTCGAATAAGGCTTAATGCGGGTTGTTGGACAAAAGGAGTTAACGAGTTTGGCAGAGTGAAAGTGATGTAATGCAAAATCG
>CAZQPC010000234.1:0-8768 GCA_964595005.1 uncultured Magnetovibrio sp. | reverse complement strand
GGACTGTTGATCGGCGGCGCCCATTTCCTAATGATCGAAACTTTCCGTTATGGTGAAGCGGCCCTGGTGGCGCCGTTCAAATATTCCGGCGTCATCTGGGCGGCATTGTTCGGATACTTCATATGGGGCGACATACCGGATATCGGGACCGTCACGGGCGTCGGCATTGTCGTCGTCGCGGGACTTTATATTCTGCACCGGGAGCGGGTTCGGCGAACCGCCTGATGCGTACAGTCCTGATTTTCCTGGTGTTCGCGATTGGCCTCATTCCAGCGCCTGCTGAGGCCGATGATCTAAGTAAGTTGCAGGCCCAATTCCACCGCCCCGGTTCCGTTCCCTACCCTGCCTTCAACCCGCCGAGCGAAGCCAAAGTCCGGCTTGGAAAGGTCCTGTTTTTCGATCCGCGGCTTTCCGGATCAAACTCCTTCGCCTGCGCCACCTGCCACAATCCGGATCTCGGCTGGGAAGACGGCCAGCAACGCAGCGTCGGCGAAACCGGTGAGCCTTTGGCCAGGCACACACCAACCATCCTCAACCTGGCCTGGGGCCGGCGATTTGGGTGGGACGGGCGTATCCCGACCCTGGAGGGCTTTGTCCTCGGCCCGATCGCCAATGCCAAGGAAATGAACCAGGACCTTGGCGCCTTGATGGCGGAACTGACCGCCGTGGCCGGATACCGCCTGTTGTTCGCCGAGGCCTTTCCCGCGCAAGCGCCATCCATCGACCACGTGTCGCTGGCCATCGCCGCTTTCGAACGCACCGTGGTCAGTGCGCCCGCACCTTTCGATGCGTGGATCGAAGGCAACAGGGAGGCGATTCCCGCGGCGGCAAAAGCCGGCTTTCGGCTGTTCACCGGAAAGGCCGGCTGCGCGCAGTGTCACGCGGGGTGGAATTTCACCGACGGAAAATTCCATGACATTGGTCTGGCCAGCCCGGATACCGGGCGCGGCGGTCTGGACGGCGAAGACCGGAAATGGCGTCACGCCTTCAAAACTCCGTCGCTGCGCCAGATCGGTGATCGCGCGCCGTTCATGCACGATGGCTCGATGGCAGACCTTGGGAGCGTCATCGACCACTACGACGGCAAGTTCCGACACCGGCCGACCCTGGCCAAGGAAATCAAGCGGTTATCACTTTCCGCACACGAAAAGTTTAATCTCCGGGCCTTCCTTGACACCTTGACGGCAGAGGGCGAACCGGTGTCTGCTGCCCCGATACCCGATTAACAGGAGAGTTGTGGTGAACGCACGAAAAGGATTGTGGATTGTAATGCTGCTGGGCGCGCTTAGCGTAGGGCAAGCCAACGCCATGAGCAGCGGCGGTTCAAGTGCCACATCCGCGGCGACGCCGGAATTCGAGGCCGGCGTGGCGGCGGTCAACGCCAAGGATTTTGCGGCGGCCGAAGCGCACCTCAAGGCGTCGGTGGCGAAACTGCCGAACCACGCGGATTCGTGGAGCATGCTGGGTTTCGCATCGAGAAAGCTTGGGAAAACCGACGAAGCCTTCAAATATTACCGCCAGGCCCTGTCCATAGATGACGAACACCGCCCGGGACTGAACTACCTTGGGCACCTTTTTCTAGAAACCGGCCAGATGGACAAGGCCAAGGGGATTTTGAAACGCCTGAGCAGTGCGTGCCTGTTCGGTTGCCCGGAATACGACGATTTGAAAGCCGCCATCGCGGCCGGCAAAAGCGGCAAGTACTAGTCCTCTTTTCCGCTCACATGGACGTTTTCGCCTAATGACAGATTGATCGATTCGCACAGGCTATGGACATCGATAGGCTTGTCCGCGACCGCGTCGAAACCGATCTTCAGATATTTCTCGACATGGTCCGCCGACAGGTCCGCGGTCAGCGCGATGACCGGTAGCCGCGCTGCATCGCCGTTCATCTTCCGAATGGCGGTGATGGCCTGCATGCCATCCATTTCCGGCATGCGAATGTCCATCAGAACAATGTCGTAGGATCCGGTCTCGACGGCGCGCACGGCTTTTTCGCCGTTCTCAACCATGTCGTGTTGATGGCCAAGTGAGGTCAATATGGCCGCGATGATCGCCTGATTGATTTCGTTGTCTTCGGCGACCAATATATTCAAGGACCGCCGGGACAAAACCTCGGAATTCGGCTTTTGGTCCCGTTCCACGTTTGTCTTGGCCTTGCTCAATGGCAGGGTGAACCAGAAATCAGAGCCCCGGCCAAGTTCGCTCTCGAACCCGACCGCGCCGCCCATCAATTCAGCCAAGCTCTTGGAGATCGACAGGCCCAGCCCAGACCCGCCGAAGCGCCGGGAGGTTGAGGCGTCAGCCTGTTGAAAACGGCCAAAAAGATTGTCCTGGGCATCCCCGGCAATGCCCTCGCCCGTGTCCACGATGTTGAACCGGATCGTTTTCCCGTCTTCACGGTTGATCTTCAGGACAATGCCGCCTTCCGAGGTAAACTTGACCGCGTTGCCGACCAGATTGAAGAGGATTTGCCGGATCCGGGTGGGATCCCCATGCAGACCGGCCGGGATCGCGTCATCAACTTCAGCGGTAAGCCAGAGGTCTTTCTCCTTGGCCCGGGCACCAAAGTTGGAGACGCACTCCTCGATCAAAGACCGGAAATGGAAATCGATATTCTCTATCTCCATGCGACCGGATTCGATTTTCGACTGGTCCAGAATATCATTGATAATGCCAAGCAGGCCGCGTCCGGAACTTTGAATGGAGGCGACATATTTTTTCTGTTGCGCGGTCAGGCCTGTACGCTGCAGCAGATCGCTCATGCCAAGGACACCGGTCATGGGCGTGCGGATTTCGTGGCTCATGGTGGCCAGGAATTCAGACTTTGCCAGGCTGGCCGCCTCGGCGGCCTCCTGGGCGTTTTTTAGCGCCGTAATGTCGACCCGGAACCCGACAATACCGCCATCGGGCACCTTGCGTTCTGAAATCTTCAGCCAGCGGCCATCGCTCAACCGCTGTTCGATCGACGTATTGGCGGCACGGTGTATGGCTAAACGTTCGGCCACCCATTCTTCAACACGGCCGATGGCCTCCACGTATTCGCCGCGTTCCGCTCCTGTACGAATCATGTCTTCGAAACGAGCGCCGACGACGATCAAATCGCGGGATTTTGGATAGTATTCCCGGTAGCGTTCGTTGCACATGACGAGGCGGTCGTCGGCGTCGAAGAACACAAATGCCTCATCGATCATCTCAATGGCGTCGGTCAACTGGGCGCGCGCCTCGTCCGCGGCTTCGCGGGCAAACTGAATCTCTGTTTCATTGCGCTTGAGGTCGGTGATTTCGGACGCGACCAGGGCAATCCTGTCGCCCGGCAATTGTTGCTCGTCAACCAAGAACACCCGATCGTCCTGGCGCCGAACTTCAAACTGGCCTGTCGGATTTCGATGCCGGTGCAGGCGCTCGGCAATGTATTCCTCTTCGCGGCCTTGCGCTTCGGGATGGTGATCAAAACGAAGGCCCTCAACCAGAAATTCCCGAAACGTCATGCCGGCGGCCAGCGATGGCCCAAACGCAATATTCAACCCCCGAAACGCCCGATTGAAGATGACAAGTTGGTCGTTTTCATCCCAAAGGGAAATCGCCTCATTGATCTGATCGAACATGGCCTCAAAGGATTTCGTCTGCCGCGAGATGTTGGTTTCGTTGGTGACATCGCGGGCAACGCCTCGGTATCCGTGAAAGGCACCGTCGGCGCTGAATACCGGTGCGCCGCTGGTCGATAGCCATCGATTGCCGTCCGGACCCCGACGTTCGAACACGAAATCCGCAAACGGCAAATGCGAGTCCAGTGTTTCAAGATGGCGCTGCCACTCGGCCGCATCAATGCTTTCGCTACTCAGTTCAATGCGGCTCTTTCCATAGTGCCATTCGGGGGCCAACCCGGTGATCGGTTGGACGGAAGCGCTCATGAAAATGAACCGGTGGTCGGCGTCGGTCACCCAAAACCAGCCGTCGATAAGTTCGCCGAATTTTTCCAGTTCGTCATATTCGCTCATGGGCTACCCGGGTCGATTGACGTAACGCCGGCCCTTGCTTTGTTGACAGTCCGGCATCAACGGTTCGATCTTCACCGTGCACACACTAAACGTGTGTATTCGCGCTGTCACTGCCAATACCCACGACGCTCTTGGCCGCCGGATACTAGGCCGCCGGCAAGTCTCCAGCGGACGATATCTGACGCACGCGAAGCTCATCCATGCGGCCACGCACCTGCACGGAGGTTGACTTGTATTGCGACAGATCCAGGCCGGCCCGGCCCGCCACGACATCGCTAATGATCAGCTGGCAGCCGGCTTCCTTGGTCAATCCCTCGAGGCGGCTGGCAGTGTTCACCGTATCGCCAATGGCCGTCAGGCCGGCCGCCTCCCCGTACCCCATGGTGCCGACAATGGCCGGCCCCATGTGAATGCCGATGCCAAGCCGAAGCGGTTCGGAAAGATCGTTTTTTAAGGACTCGTTCAACAACTCCAATTCATGCCCCATCTTTCGCGCCGCTTCGATGGCGGCGCCGGCTGCGGCGTCGGGGTCGCCATCGACACCGAACAGCGCCATGATTCCGTCGCCGATGAACTTATCGACGCGGCCACCGGCGTCTGTGATGGCCATGCCCATGGATTTGAAATACCGGTTCAACAGAAACACCACGTCAAAGGGCAACCGGCTTTCCGACATTTTGGTGAAGCCCCTGAGATCGGCGAACATGACCGCGATCTCGATCTCCTGACCATGCTGGAATTTTCCAGGCTGCATGGCATCGCGGACACTGACGTCCGGCGGCAACAAAGGCTCGACGGTGATATCGGCGCTGGGCCGGGTTTGACAGGCCAGCCGGACGTTGTCGGGAAGGTTGAGCCGGTTCAGGACTTTTTCCTCGGCTTCCGCGGCCACATTGATGGCCCCGTCACCGGCATCAAGAATCAATATACGGCAGGTTGAACAACGCCCCCGACCGCCGCAGACAGAGGCGTGAGGAATGCCGCCGGCCCGGCTGGTTTCCAGGACACTGCCGCCCGGTGGCACCAGAACCCGCCGACCATCCGGATAGGCGACGCGAACGCCGCGCCGGGATTGCTGAACCTTGATCCGAACCCAGCGTCCTGCGAACGTCAGCACGATCAAGGCGGCATAAAACACCAGCCAGAACCGAGTGCCCATTTCCACATAACGGTTCATGGCAGCGCCCGGATAACGAAGCTCGCGGACCATCTCCTGGATCCAGGCCGGGTCCATGGTCTTGCGGGCCACGTCAACGCCGGCGGAAACGAAACCGAGCAAGGCGGCAGCCGGGATTAATATGGCGATCGCCAACAAGATCGGCTGCCAGGCCGGGTACCAGCTACGAACCTTCAGCCAATGGTGCAGGCCGAAGCAGGCATGGGCCCAGGCGGCAATCAGCAATAACGCCTGCAAAGTGCCCTTCCACGGCGCAAAATGCCAGAACTCGGCCAGCACGAAGGCATAGGTGGGATTGGTGCCGAACTGTGCGGCGGCGCCGCCGGTCGCCAAGGCGTGTTCGACCAACAGCGCGGGCACGGAAAGTCCGAGAATCAATTGGGTCCACTGCCAGGCCGGCATCTTCAGGCTGCGCCGATTGTAGGTCACCCACAAGGCGCTGCCCAAGTGGACCAGCACGGCGACCGTCAACACCAGGGTGCCGGGCAGCGTCGTCCAGGGATCGATAAACACCCGGCGCGCCTGCTCCATGGCGTCCAGGGAAACGACGCCCAAGGTATGGTTGAGCAGATGGCTGGTGACATAGCTCAGCATCACCAGCCCGGCCGCCAAATGCGTTCCCCGGCGCGTCAATTTCATATGGTTATCCCCTCGCAAGGCAACGGCGATCCGGCTCGCCGCCAGGATATCCCATCTGAACGCCAGGTACTATGCGGCAGATGGCTTAGAAACGATGCCGTAGTCCGGCGCGCATTTCGTGAACCATCAGGTCGTCGTATGTGGTCCCATCTTGCTGCTTGAATTCACCCAGGCTGATGAACCGGTACCCCAAATCCGCCGTCGTGGTATTGCCCAGACCGACGTCAATGGCGGCGCCCAGCATGATCGCCCAGGCAAGATTGCTGCTGGTATCGCCCTCGGCCGTTGTCCCTGTCTGATCCTTGGTTTCGAGGCGGGCAATTCCAATTCCGGCACCCAGGTACGGCGTGAAGCCGTCGAATGTGCCGAGATCGTAATATCCGTTCACCATGGCCGCCATACCGTTAACTTCGGAGGCGATCGCCGTGCCGCCAGAGGTCGTCGCGTCGACATCCGCGTCCGGGCGATAGTCGACTGTCAGATCGGCGCGAAAGTTCTGATCGAAACGATATCCGAACCCGCCGCCGAAAACGCCGAGATTACCGACATCCTCGCCGGTCATGGCGCCGGCCGAAGTGTTGCCGTCAGGGTTTATGGTCAATCCATAACCCACGTCCATACGTAGATAGGGACCGGAAATATCCGGTGCCTTAGCCATGGTCTTCTCGCCCGGCCTGGCCATGGGCTTTGCGGCCGGTTTCGGTGCCGGCATCTGTTGCTTTGTCGGCGCCGGCTGACTGACCGGTTTAAACGTCGGCTCTGACTTCGGTTCCGCCTTTTTCAGGCTGTCCGCCGGCATCTGATTTTGACCGGCCTTTTTTAACTGTTCCTTCGTCGCCTTGTCTTCATCGTCGGCGCCGGCAATTTCCGCCGCCTGGGACTTCTGTACGCCCGCCGTTATCGGCAGTGCGACGGTCAGTACCCCAGAGACCGCCATCGCGGCCATATACTTGACTGTCATCGGTTGTTCCCCGTCAAACCGGCCCGAAGGCCCATGTCTCCCTGGGGAATACCCTTATTTGGGTAAATATAGTATTAAATGAGAGAATCGGCCGCAAGATAAAGTATTGCGGCCCGGTCGCGCCGAAGCGGCCGGTTATTTCTGGAATATATCCGGCGGCAGCACTTTCTTCAGGGTATCGCGGGCCTTTTTTGCCTTTTCGTCGCCCAGTCTGGCGGCCCGGTCGATCCACGTATAGGCGCTTAAATCATCTTTCGCGACGCCTTTGCCTTCGTAAAATAGAAACCCGAGATTATACTGGGCGGAGGCATGGTCCTGTTCGCCGGCCAGGCGAAACCATTTCGCGGCCTCGGCGAAGCTTTGATCCATGCCTTGGCCAAGATAGGCCATAATCCCAAGATTATACTGGGCGCCGGCATGTTTTTTGACGGCGGCTTTTCGGAACCAATCGGCCGCCGTGCGGAAGTTTTTCGGGACCGTCGTCCCCTTGTAATACAGCAATCCGCGTTTGTGTTCCGTCTCACCGCCGTCGTCCGCGGCGGCCTTCGCCGGCACCGCCGGTTTCGCCGGCGCGGCTTTGGGTTTCGCTGCGGGATCCGGGGTCGGCGGTGGCGGTGGCGGTGGCGGGGGCATTTTCGGCACTGCTTGTTTCACCGGTTCGGCTGAACCGAGAGACGCCGTCTGAACCGGCTTCTTCGGTATTTTCTTCGCCACCGTCTTCGCCGTTGCCATGGACGGCGGCGCCTTCGCGGAATTTTCCAGCGCCGCCTTTCCGGCCTCCGGTTTCATGGACTTGGGCGTTGCCGCCATCATCTCCTTGACCGGCGGCGGCGGCTCAGCCGAAGGCGGCGGCGGTGGCGCCTTCGATGCCATCTCCACCGCTGTCGATGTCTTTTTCTCGGCCATAGAAATCGCTGCCGCGGCGGGTGCCATCACCGGGGTCTTCGGCGACGGCTCTTTCTGGATCGCCACCATTGGTGCGGTTGCCGGTGCTGTAGCAGGTTTTGTATTCGCTGGTAAGCTGGCCGCTGCTACCTTCGCCGACGGCGCCATTTTGGCCGCTGGTTTCACTGGGGTCTTTGGCGGCGTGGCCCGCGCCTTGGCGATTTGTTCACGGACAGCACGGGGAATTTCGATAACCGCCTGGGGCGATGTGTCGAATGCCCTACCGCTGGAGACATCCCACCACAGCGACTTTGCCGAGTAGGCAACGCCGTCCGCCCAATGGGATAAATCTTCGCGCGTCCGGTGTTTGGTGGAGACCAGCGTTTCGCCTTGGCCGCCCGGCAATGCCCGCAACATGTCATCGGGAACAAACAGAAATGCCGCTCCGGCAGCAAGCGCGAGGACGACAAAAAGCGCGGCAACGATCTTAATGGCGGTCTTCACGTGATGGGGTCCCTATTGGCTATTCTATGCCGGATGATGTGCGAATCGCCCCATTATACCGAATCATACGGCATTCAACCTCATCAAAGGCACTGTTGGGAGCACCTTGAATTTCGAAGGTAGATAACATCGGGCACTTAAAAGTCGGTTAAAGTGAGCCGCCTTTCCGTTATCATCTCATTCAAATGAGATTGTCGAAGTTCGGTGAAATAAGTATTCTGTGTTCAGAGGGAATTGAACATGCCGCACGAAGCCTGCCTGTCAAAATTGACCAAGGAAGATTTGGACAAACTCGAAGTGCGTGGCGAGATGCGTCATTTTGCCACCGGCAGCATCATCGTGAACGAAGGCGACAATGTCGAAGAACTGCGTATTTTGCGGGTCGGCAATCTTCGCGTCGGCAGATCCTACCGGAAAAACGTGCTGGCGGAATTTACCGGCCCCCTTGGCCCTGGCAATGCCGTCAGCGAATTATCCTTTCTGGATGGAGGCGGTGCCAGCGCAACCTTGATTGCCGATGGTGATGTCGAACTTTTCGTCGTTGCCAAGGCAACCATCGACGAAATGATTTCGAATGACCCCGGATTTGCCGGACGCCTGT
>CAZQPC010000233.1:0-8843 GCA_964595005.1 uncultured Magnetovibrio sp. | reverse complement strand
GCAGGCCGGGTTGGGTGCGATCCAGCGCCTGGATTTGGCTTTTCTCGTCGACGGACCGCCTCTGTCGTTTTGGCGCTGCCATGTAAAACTTGTCCCATAGTGCTTCCTTCCATTCCAGGGAAAATAATGCACCATCAAATGACGGGACTAAACACCTAGAACATGTCCCTGTGATCTTCTGAAATACTACGGGTTCTGCAAAAAATCGAACCCGGGCCCATTCGGGAGCAGCAGGATCGGCTTGTCCAGCGTGCTGCCGTCGGACGGCGGCGCCGAGACCGTCGGCGCGCGCTCCGATAGGCCGAGCGGCTCGTCGCCGGGCGCGAAGTGCAGTACCAGGGCCGAGATCAACAGCACGAAGGCGATGATCGCCGTCGATTGGGCGAACCACAAATACGCTTCGCGCAGCGCCGTGCCGATGACCTGCTGGGCGATGGTCGCCGGCGGGCGCTTGTCCTTGGCGATGATGATCCAAAGCTCGGTCTTCTTGTAGGACCGGGTGGCGGCGGTCCAGCCGCGAAACGCCAGGATGGCGGCCGTGCCCAGGCACAGGATGCCGCCCGTGCGGGCCGCGTAGGCGGGATCGAAACTGAGCCCGAACATGACGCAGAAAATGCCGAGGCCGGCAAACCCGCAGGCCCGGCCGATGGAAACGTAGGCGGCGTTTTCAATGACATCCATGGTCTTCGTCCAAGGCCCCTATCATCGCCGATTTCGCCGTCCATGGGGGAAAAATCTTGGTGATAAGTTCGTGATCGGCGCGGCGATGCATGGTGTGCGCCGGGTCCGGGAGTCGCGGCAATGGTGCTGCGAATCGGTAAATAAATTCATATCGATACCGGTATGAATTCGTTTAAAATTCCATAAACGTTCTCAGAACATGATTAAAATAATTTTTTAATATCAATTAGTTATAAAAATAACTTGCGTATTAGAACAAAACACGTACTGTTTGCTCCATTGCATTGGTCGACCCCATATGAAGAATAAGGAGAGGATAGCCATGTCAACGAGCGCATTACGCCTGGTGGAGAAGGACAACGTGGACAAAAACAAGGCATTGGATGCCGCCCTGACGCAAATAGAGCGGGCCTTCGGCAAGGGATCGATCATGAAGCTCGGCCAACAGGACGTGGTCGAGGCGGAAGCCATTTCAACGGGGTCGCTGGGCCTCGATATCGGGCTCGGCATCGGCGGTCTGCCGCGCGGCCGGGTGGTCGAGATTTACGGGCCGGAAAGTTCCGGCAAGACGACGCTGGCCCTGCACGTCGTCGCCGAAGCGCAAAAGACCGGCGGCACCTGTGCCTTTATCGACGCCGAGCACGCGCTGGATCCGATCTACGCCAAGAAGCTTGGTGTCGACGTGCATGAGTTGCTGATCTCCCAGCCCGACGCCGGCGAACAGGCTCTGGAGATTGCCGATACCCTGGTGCGCTCGGGGGCCATCGACGTGTTGGTCATCGATTCCGTCGCCGCCCTGGTGCCCCGGGCCGAACTGGAAGGCGAGATGGGCGACACCCATGTCGGCCTGCAGGCGCGTCTGATGAGCCAGGCGCTGCGCAAGCTGACCGCTTCGGTGGCCAAGTCGAACACTCTAATCATCTTCATCAATCAAATCCGCATGAAGATCGGCGTCATGTTCGGCAACCCGGAAACCACAACGGGCGGCAACGCGCTGAAATTCTATTCCTCCGTGCGCCTGGAAATCCGCCGCATCGGCGCCATCAAGGACCGCGACGAGGTGGTCGGCAATCAGACCCGGGTCAAGGTGGTGAAGAACAAGATGGCGCCGCCCTTCAAGATGATCGAATTCGACATCATGTACGGCGAGGGCATCTCGAAGATGGGCGAACTGCTCGACTTCGGCGTCAAGGCCGACATCGTCGAGAAATCGGGCTCGTGGTTTTCCTACGACAGCCAGCGCATCGGCCAGGGCCGCGAGAACGCCAAGACGTTCCTGCGCGACAACCCGGAGATCGCCCTGGACATCGAAAACCAGATCCGCCAGAACGCCGGCCTGTTGTCCGAAGAAATGATGGCCGGCCCCGGCGGCATGGGCGAAGACACCGGCGCGGAAACCGCCAACGCCGAAGGCGAGACCCCCGAAGACGAGGCGGCGGCCGGCGAATAACATCGCGGCCGTCCGCGCCGTCCGCCTCCTTGGCGCTAAGTGATTGCAGACCCCGGCAGGACATCCACCCTGCCAAATGCCCAGGGCGTTCCCCGACGCCCGAGGGACGCGGCCCATATCCTCCGGGATACCATGGGCCGCGTTTTTTTGCGCCGCCGCCGGCGGGTGCGGAAGGGCCGGAAGCCCAACGCCTTCTGGACACAATCGGGGCGAACCGTTACAACCGTTCGGCTCGGCCCCCGGGATTTATAAGGGGATTTATAAGGGGATTTATAAGGGGACTTAAACTTGTGCCGAAGCGCTTGAGTTTCCTGGTGTTTTGTCTCGAACGGTTTCGGACAAATAAAGGTTAAGGACCGGCCCGGCCATGCAGACCGTCAACGATATCCGGAAGGCCTTTTTGGATTACTTCGCCCTGAACGATCACCGGATCGTGGCGTCGTCGCCGCTGGTGCCCTTGAACGACCCGACCTTGATGTTCACCAACGCCGGCATGGTGCAGTTCAAGAACGTTTTTACGGGGCTTGAGGCGCGCGATTACAGCCGCGCCGTGACCTCGCAGAAGTGCGTGCGCGCCGGCGGCAAGCACAACGATCTGGAAAACGTCGGCTACACGGCGCGCCACCACACCTTCTTCGAGATGCTCGGCAACTTCTCCTTCGGCGATTACTTCAAGGAGCACGCCATCGAACTGGCCTGGAACCTGGTCACCAAGGAATTCGGCCTGGCCGCCGAAAAGCTGATCGTCACCGTGCATTCGTCCGACGAAGACGCGGCGGCGCTGTGGCGCAAGATCGCCGGCCTGTCCGACGACAAGATCATCCGCATCCCGACGTCGGACAACTTCTGGGCGATGGGCGACACGGGCCCCTGCGGGCCGTGTTCGGAAATCTTCTTTGACCACGGACCGCACATTGCCGGCGGCCCGCCGGGGTCGCCGGACGAGGACGGCGACCGTTTCATCGAGATCTGGAACCTGGTGTTCATGCAGTTCGAACAGGTCACCGTGGACGAGCGCGTCGACCTGCCGAAGCCCTCCATCGACACGGGCATGGGTCTCGAGCGCATCGCCGCGGTCATGCAGGGTACCCACGACAACTATGAAACGGACATGATGCAGGCCTTGATGGCGGCGTCGTCGGAACATGCCGGCACGGACCGGGACGGCGAACATAATGTTTCGCACCGGGTGATCGCCGATCATCTGCGCTCGTGCTCGTTCCTGATTGCCGACGGCGTGCTGCCGTCCAACGAAGGCCGCGGCTACGTGCTGCGCCGGATCATGCGCCGCGGCATGCGCCACGCGCATCTCATGGGCTGTGCCGATCCGCTGCTTTGGAAACTGGTGCCGGCGCTGATCGATCAGATGGGCCAGGCCTTCCCCGAACTGGGGCGCGCCGAGGCCCTGATCACCGAGACGTTGAAGTTGGAAGAGAGCCGCTTCAAGAAGCTTCTCGGCCGGGGCCTGAAGCTGCTCGACGAGGCCACCGGTGAGATGGCCGAGGGGGCGGAACTGGACGGCGAAACGGCCTTCAGGCTTTACGATACCTACGGCTTCCCGCTGGATTTGACCCAGGATGCCCTGCGCCCGCGCGGCATCGGCGTCGACACAACGACTTTCGATGCGGCCATGGAACGCCAGCGCGCCGAGGCGCGGAAGGCCTGGGCGGGGTCCGGCGACGCGGCCGAGGAAACGATCTGGTTCGACGTCCGCGATGAACTGGGGGCGACGGATTTCTTCGGCTACGAGACCGAGCGCGCGGAGGGTCAGATCACCGCCCTGGTCAAGGACGGCGCCCGGGTCGAGGAATTGAAATCCGGCGATGACGGTTTTCTGGTCACCAACCAGACGCCGTTTTATGGCGAATCGGGCGGCCAGGTCGGCGACACGGGCGTTATCACCGCCGACGGCGCCCGGGCCCGGGTGAGCGACACCCGCAAGCGCGTCGGATCGTTGCATGTGCATTGCGTCACCGTTACCGAAGGCGCCTTGACGGTCGGCGACGATGTGGTCTTGCAGGTCGACGCCCAGCGCCGCGCCGCGATCCGCGCCAACCATTCGGCGACCCATCTGGTGCACGAGGCCCTGCGCCGGCGCCTGGGCGATCACGTGACGCAAAAGGGATCGCTGGTGGCCGCCGAGCGCATGCGCTTCGACGTCTCCCATCCGAAGGCCATTTCGCCCGACGAATTGACGGCGGTCGAGGCCGACGTCAACGAACGGGTGCGCGCCAATTCCGACGTGACGACGCGCCTGATGGAGCCCGACGCCGCCGTCGAGGCCGGCGCCATGGCGTTGTTCGGTGAGAAATACGGCGACGAAGTGCGGGTCGTCTCGATGGGGGGCTATGAGGGGGGCGACGACGCGGAGAAAGCCGGCGGCTTGTATTCGACGGAGCTCTGCGGCGGCACTCATGTTCGGCGCACCGGCGATATCGGGCTGTTCAAGATCGTTGTTGAAAGCGCCGTGGTGGCGGGGGTGCGGCGCATCGAAGTTGTCACCGGCAAGGCCGCCGAAGACCACATGCGGGCCCAGGATGCGGCTCTTCAACAGGTTGCCGGCCTTCTCAAGACCAGCCCCGAACAGGTCGCCGGGCGCATCGAAAGCCTGATCGAGGAGCGCCGCCAGTTGGAGCGCGACTTGCAGGATGCGCGGCGTCAACTGGCGACCGGCGGCGGCGGCGCGGCGAAGCCCGATGCCCGTGACGTGGCCGGCATCAGCTTCGCCGGCAAGGTCCTGGACGGCATGCCGGCGAAGG
Source organism: uncultured Magnetovibrio sp. (assembly GCA_964595005.1). Lineage (GTDB taxonomy): Bacteria > Pseudomonadota > Alphaproteobacteria > Rhodospirillales > Casp-alpha2 > UBA3470. The sequence goes on along the minus strand of CAZQPC010000233.1, from coordinate 3,953 downwards.
AACTGAAAAGCCTGGCCGACGACATGAAGGGCCAGGTCGGTTCCGGCGTCGTCGCCGTGGTGTCGAACACGGATGGCAAGGCGTCGCTGGTGGTCGGCGTCACCGATGACCTGACCGATCAATTCAGCGCCGTCGATCTGGTCCGTGCGGGCTCGGCCGCCGTTGGCGGCAAGGGCGGCGGCGGGCGGCCCGACATGGCCCAGGCCGGCGGCCCCGACGGCGCCAAGGGTGACGCCGCCATCGCCGCCATCGAAGCCGCCATCGCGGCGGCCCAGACGTAATCTTCATGGGTACCGCCCGGTGGTGCTGGCTATACTGAGGACCATGCATCAACTTCTCGTCTTGAGACACGGTGAAGCGGGCACCCCCCAGGGCGGCGGCGATGTCGACCGGCCGCTGACGCCGCGCGGCCGGCGCGATGCGGATCGTATTGCGGCCTGGCTGCAGGTACAGGGTCTTCAACCAGATGTCAGCATCTCCTCGTCCGCGGCGCGCGCCCGGGAAACGGCGAGACGGGTCGGTACTGCGTTGGGGACCAGGCCCGATGCCCTTGCCGAACACCAACGGTTGTACCTGGCACCGCCTGAGACGATCATCTCCGTATTGCACGATCTGCCGGAAGCCGCCGAACGTGTCCTGTTGGTCGGCCACAATCCCGGATTGGCGTCTTTTCTGTATCTGCTGGCCGGTCAACCCGCCAACCTCGCGACATGCACGCTGGCGGTGTTGGACGTCGATGGCCCGTGGGCGGCGCTGGGCCCGGGGATGGCCCGGCTGGTCCACCTGATCCGGCCCGGTGATCTCGACGCATCGCCGATTTAACCACCGTCACGCGCCAGCGGCGCCCGCCGTCTCGGTGAAATACTTGCCCGGCGTTTTGCCGAGCGCGCGCTTGAACATGGAAATGAAGGCGCTTTGGCTTTCGTAGCCCAGGTCCATGGCGACGGCGGTCACCGGCTGGCCGTCGCCGAGCCGCGTCAGAGCTTCCAACAGGCGTACCTGCTGGCGCCAGTCGCGAAAGGTCAGGCCCGTTTGCGATGTAAACAGCCGGGTCAGGGTGCGGCTGCTGGCACCGACCTGGCCGGCCCAGTCGGCCAGTGAGCGGGGGTCGGCGGGATGGTTCGACAGCGCCTCGACAATCGGCAGCAAGCGCGCGTCGGTGGGCATGGGCAGGTGCAGGGGTGTCGTCGGCAGGGTCTGGATCTGATCGAGCAGCACACTGACCAGCCGTCCGCCGGCGCCGGCTTCGTCATATTCGGTCGGCATGGCGACGGCGGCCAGGATCAACTCACGCAGCAAAGGCGAGACAGTGACGACGGCACAACTCGCCGGCATCGCGGGCGTCAGCGCCGGTTTGAAATAGAGACTGCGCAGCGACAATCGGCCGCGCGCCAGGACCGCGTGATCGACGAACGCCGGAATCCAAACGGCGCGCCGTGTCGGCACCACCCAGATGCCCATCTCCGTGGTCACCACCATGGTGCCTTTCGATGCGAACAGCAATTGCGCGCGGCGGTGATGATGGCGTTCGGTGAAATGGCCGTCCGGGTGGTCCGTGGCCCGGCCGGCGACGGGCCGCGGCACCCGATCGATGCCGCGGTCCCCGTCGGGCCGGCTGGTGTTGGCACCGGTGGTCAGCATGCCGTGCCGCGTGCGGTTCATGAATATTGTCCGAAAATCGATATAAATTGTCGTAGTAGCCACTATACGACAAGAGGCCATATCGGTAAAGTGAGCCCATCATGATCCAGCAAAACCCCATTAATGAACGATCCCAGCCAGCCGGCGGCTGGCGCACGCCGGAGATGTTTCTGATTATGCTGGCTGTCGCCATGCCGCTGTCATTTTCTACCTGGATGGCATTGTTCAACAACTTCGCCGTCGACAATGCGGGGTTCGATGCGACCCAGATAGGCATCCTCCAGGGATGGCGGGAAGTCCCCGGGTTCCTGAGTTTTGCGGTGGTGTTCGTGCTGTTGGTCATGCGTGAACATCACCTGGTTCTGGTGTCGGCGGCGGTTATGGGGATCGGCGCGGCGGTTACCGGATTTCTGCCGACTTTTTGGGGCCTGATGCTGACCACCTTGGTCATGTCGACGGGCTTTCACTATTTCGAGACCTTGCACCAATCCATTTCCCTGCAGCTGTTGCCGAAAGACAAGGCGCCGGAAATTCTTGGCCGCATCGTCAGCTATCGGGCCGTTGCCGCGCTGATCTCCTTTGGGCTGATCTTTCTGGCCGCCAAGTATGCGGGGATGGCCGTTCAATGGGTCTATCTGATCGGCGGTGGTGCCACCGTCGCCATTGTTTTCTTTTGCTGGACGGCGTTCCCCGAATTCAAGGCGAAGACGGAACAGCGCAAGGAAATCGTCATCCGGAAAAAATACTGGCTGTGGTACGGCCTGGTCTTTCTGTCCGGCGCACGGCGCCAGATCTTGATGGTGTTCTCGAGCTTTCTGATGGTCAAGAAATTCGGTTTTTCCATCGCCGACATGAGCCTGATGTTTTTCGTCAACCAGATGGCGACGATCTACCTGGCACCGAAAATCGGCCGCCTCATCGGCCGCATCGGTGAGCGCCGCGCGCTGATCATCGAATACATTGGCCTGATCGGCGTATTCGTTGCCTACGCTTTCGTTTCCGTCGCCTGGCTGGCTGTCGTTCTGTACATCCTGGACCATGTCCTGTTCTCGCTGGCCATCGCCATCAAGACCTATTTCCAGAAGATCGCCGAGCCGGGCGACATTGCATCGTCGTCGGGCGTCAGCTTCACGGTCAGTCATATTGTCGCCGTGATCATCCCGCCGGTGTTCGGCTATATTTGGATTTATGACCATTCCTATGTTTTTCTGGCCGCCGCCGGTATCGCCATGCTATCCCTCGTCCTCGCCTTGATGGTGCCGCGTCATCCGGATACGGGTAATGTCGCCATGATCAACTATCCGAAGCCCCAACCGGCCGGCGCCGAATAGGGCGACGACGAAAAAAGACGAGGACTATCAATGAATAAGCGCTTTACGGGGACGGAAAGCTACGTCGCCACGGAAGACCTGAAGATCGCGGTCAACGCCGCCGTGGCCCTGGAGCGGCCGTTGCTGGTGAAGGGTGAGCCGGGCACCGGCAAAACCGTGCTGGCCCATGAGATCGCCGCCGCCCTGGACCGGCCGTTGATCCAGTGGCACGTGAAATCCACCACCAAGGCGCAACAGGGTTTGTACGAATATGACGCCGTCGCCCGATTGCGCGATTCGCAATTGGGTGATGAGCGGGTCCACGATATCAAGAACTACATCTCCCAGGGCAAGCTCTGGGAAGCCTTCACCAGCGATGAAAAGCCGGTGTTGCTGATCGATGAGATCGACAAGGCGGACATTGAGTTCCCCAACGATCTGTTGTTGGAATTGGACCGCATGGAATTCCATGTCTATGAGACCAAGGAAACCATCGTCGCCACAAACCGGCCCATTGTTGTGATCACGTCAAACAATGAGAAGGAACTGCCCGACGCGTTTTTGCGGCGCTGTTTCTTCCACTACATTTCCTTCCCCGATGAAGACACCATGCGCAAGATTGTTCAGGTCCATCATCCCGATGTCCAGAAACGTCTGGTCTCGGACGCCATGAACGTGTTTTACGGCATTCGCGATGTGCCGGGCATGAAGAAGAAGCCGTCGACATCGGAATTGCTGGATTGGATCAAGTTGCTGATGGTCGAGGACATTCCCGCCGAAGCGCTGCGCTCCAATGACGCCAAGGACCTGATCCCGCCCTTATACGGGGCGCTGTTGAAGAACGAACAGGACGTGCATTTGCTGGAACGTCTGGCCTTCTTGAACCGCCGCGAAAAGAACTAGAGCACCGTGCGCTATTTCATACGCACTGAGATCATCGTTCCGGCGCCTCCGTCAGGAGAGGACACGCGGGCGATGCGGGGTATCGGTTAGTGTTCTCGA
>CAZQPC010000232.1:0-8861 GCA_964595005.1 uncultured Magnetovibrio sp. | reverse complement strand
AATCGTTGTGCAAGGCGCGACAGCCGCCGGGTTATCTTTAAATGTGTTTCCGGTTGGGCCCGTTCAACTTCATCGGCGCGCGCCGCCAGCAGGGCTTCGGGCAGAACCCGGGACACTTGAGTACCCGAACCGACTCGGCCTTCCGTATATCCTTCCGCCAGCAGCATTTCATAGGCCGTCAGGACCGTATTCCGCGACACCTGCAATTCTTGGGCAAATGACCGGGTCGCCGGAAGGCGCGTGCCCGGTGCAATCCGCCCTTCCAAGATGGTCGCCCTGATTTGGTCATAAATTTGGCGATAGGCCGGTTGCGTTGCCGTCCGTTCGACGGCAACGGCCAGCAGTGGTGCTTTGGAAGCTCGGCGAACCATGGGCAATGGTTATAAATGGCCCCACGATAATTTCAAGAACGGCTCTTTTATTGCGACCAATAGGCATCTAATTTGTACCTTGGCAGTCGAAATCCAGACGCTGATCAGGAGAATGCCCAATGACCGAGCCCCTCAGCCTCGACGACTGTGTCAACGATGTCTGCCCCTGGTCCGGCAAACCGGTGCAAGCCGATTCTCTGACCCGCTACAAGGACCGGGTCGTCGGATTTTGTAATCCCGGCTGTAGAGAAAAATTCGAAACCGCCGTCACGGCGTTCGAAACTGGCTTGGACACCTCTCGCTGAATCGTGCCAGATTAAATTGGAGCTTTGACTATGTCCGCATTGATCGTCGCCCGCCGCGGCTTGCGTTCCAAATCCGCACAGTGGCGGCGATGCAACTCTAGCATAATATCGCCGGTAATTCGGAATTCATTGTCTATCGCCACGATGTGTGAATAGTCAACGGTCACGAAATTAAACGACAAATTAATTGTATGAAAATAATAACTTAAACGTCTATCTTCAGATTTCTCAATAATTCACGAGCCGCCGATTGCGGGTCCATGTCACGGCCCGCCGTGCTTTCCAGAACCTGTTTCAAACTTGTCTCGCGTTCCGCTTCGATACGGCTGCGGACCATGTCTTCTGCAATCTTCAAAACCCGCATTTCGGCGATCAATCGCTGGCGTATTTGCAACTCCCCAGTGTCCTTCAACTGCCTCCCGTGGGCATCGATGACCTGCGCCAACTCTTCAATTCCCTCGCCGTTTTCGGCGCTGGTGCGAATGACCGGCACCGTCCAATCGCCGCGGTCCCGGCCGGTCAACCCAAGGCCAAGCATGGCTTTGATATCGGTCGCTGTCTTGTTGGCATCAGCGCGGTCCGCCTTGGAAACCACGTGAATGTCGGCGATCTCCAAGACGCCGGCCTTGATGGCCTGAATGTCGTCACCCAATCCCGGCGCCGAAACAACGACGATGGTGTGCGCGGCGCAGGCGATGTCGACCTCATCTTGCCCAACGCCAACAGTTTCGATGAGCACCAGATCAAACCCGGCGGCGTCCAAAATATCCGCCGTATCCAAGCTGGCGCGGGCCAGGCCGCCCAGGCTGCCGCGGGTCGCCAAGGAACGGATGAACACGCCGTCGTCGGTGGCCAAATCGGTCATCCGGATGCGATCTCCCAGGATCGCACCGCCGGAAAATGGGCTCGAAGGATCGACGGCGACGATGCCCACCTTTCGGTCCGACTTTCGATAGGCCCGGGTCAAGGCGGCGGCGAGGGTCGATTTACCGCTGCCCGGCACCCCTGTCAGGCCTATAATCTGGGCCCTCCCGGCGTGCCGGTAGATCTCGGCCATGGCGGCGCGGCCTTCGCCGCGGCCGGCTTCCGCCGCCGACATCATGCGGGCGATGGCGCGGGTCTCACCGGCCAAAACGCCCTGCACAAGAGCCTCGTGATCGGCCGCCGCAGTCATTTATCGCCCACATCGGCTGGCAACGCGGCAACATCCCGCAGGTCCAATCCCGCGTCCCTATATTCGCCGCCCAATTCGGCATAGCTTGGCCAGATCCTGTCCAGCATCGCCTGATGGGATTCTTTGACTTCACACACGTAGCGGGCCGGTGACCCGGCCCAGAACTGCCCCGCAGGTATACGTTTGCCCGGCGGCAACAGGGCACCCGCGGCCAACAAAGACCCGCTTTCAACAACGCAACCGTCCATGACCGTCGCCTGCATGCCGATCATACAATTGTCGGCAAGCGTACAGGCGTGGATCAGGCAGAGATGCCCGATGGTCACGCCGTTGCCGATATAGGTGCCGAAGGAATTGCGGGCAACATGGATGACGGTGCCATCTTGAATATTGGTATCGTCGCCGATGCGGATTTCGTGAATGTCACCGCGGACCACGCAATGATACCAGATGCTGGACCGGGCACCGATATCGACGTCGCCGATGATCACCGCCGTCGAGGCGATGAAAGCATCCTCGGCGATCGTCGGTGAATAACCGCGGACACTGAGAATATTGCCTGTCACGTGCCCTCCGAAAGCCTAAAGATCGTCCGTAAGCCAGCGGCGCATAGCATCGCAAAGCAGGCCGGAAAGCAGAACCAAGGGTGTCTTTGCGCTCATTGAGGCGTACCATGAAATGTGAGCTTGGCGAAACGGTAGCGGAGTATACCGCAATCACAAGGACCGAATGCGCGGGGTTAGCCAGGGTCGGAAATCATTGACACAACGAAACAAAACCCTAATATCCAGCAGCCCTTGGCTGCTAGCCTTCGGTACGCACTGCGGCGGGCAGCCGCTTCCATAACAGCGACGGGTACACCCGGCTTAAATGCAATTCTCCGATCTCGGTCTCAGTGAAGACTTGTTACGCGCCGTCGGCGACGCCGGCTACAGCGAACCAACGCCCATTCAGGCGGAAGCCATCCCCTATGTCCTGATGGGACGGGATATCTTGGGTTGTGCACAAACCGGCACAGGTAAGACCGCCTCGTTCACGCTGCCGATGATCGACATCCTGGCTCAAGGCCGGGCCAAGGCGCGCATGCCGCGCTCGCTGATTTTGGAACCGACACGCGAGCTTGCGGCGCAGGTCGCCGACAATTTCGATATTTATGGCAAGAACCACCGGCTCAACAAGGCGTTGCTTATTGGCGGCGAGTCCCTGGATGAGCAGGCAAAACTCCTGAATAAGGGCGTTGACGTATTGATCGCCACGCCGGGCCGGCTGATCGACATGTTTGAACGCGGTCACCTCCTGCTCAACGACGTTAAAGTGTTTGTCATCGACGAATCGGACCGCATGCTGGACATGGGCTTCATCCCTGACGTGGAACGCATCGCCTCCATGTTGCCGCCGTTGCGCACGACCTTGTTATTTTCGGCGACCATGCCGAAGGAAATCAAGAAGCTGGCCGAACGGTTCTTGATGAACCCGAAGGAAGTGACCGTTGCGCCGCCGGCAACGACCGCCGATACGATTTCCCAGGGGGTGCTGGTCCTTGGGCGACCCAAAGAGCGAGGCCCGGGCGCCGAACAGAAAATGAAACGCGAAGCGTTGCGTGACTTGATCAAACGCGAAAATCCACGCAATGCTTTGATTTTCTGCAACCGAAAACGCGACGTCGACATCGTTCACCGGTCCTTGAACCGGCACGGCCTTGAAGCGGCCCGCTTGCACGGTGACATGTCCCAGCCCATGCGGATGGAGACGCTGAACAATTTCAAGACCGGAGAGATGCGTTATCTGGTTTGTTCCGACGTGGCGGCCCGGGGACTTGATATTCCGGAGATGAGCCACGTTTTCAACTTCGATGTCCCGACCCACGCCGAAGATTATGTCCACCGCATTGGCCGTACCGGTCGTGCAGGACGTCAAGGCAGCGCCATTACCATTGCCGTGCCGGCAGACGGAAAATACATCGACGCCATCGAACGCCTGACCAAGTCGCCGATTCCGCGCCTCGAATTGGGCGGTTCCGGGCCTCGCGAATTGGATGCCGTAGCGGACAGTCCGAAACGCCGACGTCGCGGCGGACGCAATCGCGCTGCAGCCGAAACCCCGGCACCACCGGCCAACGAGACGGCGGCAACCGAAGCACCCGCGGATCCGCCCGCCGAAGTTTCTGTGACGCCGGCCGACGAGGCGCCGAGTGCCGCACAGGTCAATCAGGATAAGCCGCGGAAAACAGCCGCGAAAAACCGTCAGCCGGCGCGCAATAATCGCGACAACAGCCGACAGCCGAACAAAGATCAACAAGTCAAAGGGCTGGGCGATCACGTGCCCGCCTTCATGCTTCGCGAAGTGGACTTGAGCCAGGGCTGAACAGGTCCCGCCGTTCCGTCAGGTCAGTGCGGACATGGCTGCGTCAACAATATCATCCAATGTGCGGCGATCGGGGTTGGCCTTGCCGATCACCATAATGCCGTTCACCGTGCCGGTTAAAAATCGCGCCAGGGCCTGCGGATCCTTGTCAGTAGAAATGCCGCCCTCAGTTTGGCCGCGAACCACAAGCCGGTGAAATGTGTCCTCCATCACAGCCAGGCCGCCACGGCAGCGCGCTGCCGCCTCTGGATCATCGGGCCCAACTTCTACAGCACTGTTGTTGAGAAAACACCCGCGCCGGCCGTCCGGCTCAAGGATACGGTCCACGGCGCGCCCCAATACGGATCGGATCACTTGATGGGCGGGCGCCGGCAGATCAACGACGGACCGCACCTGCGCGGTCACATTATCGCGGTAGAAATCGATGGCTTGCAGAAACACCGCATGCTTATCGCCGAAGGCGCCATAGAAACTGCTCTTGGACAACCCCATGACTTCTGTCAGATCGGCCACTGAGGTCGCTGCGTAGCCCTTCGTCCAAAACGCCTGCATCGCCTTTTCCAAGGCTGAATTCCTGTCAAACTCCCGGGGCCGCGCCATTTCATTCGCTCCACGACAATTGAAAACAAGCTCTTCATATCTATTATGGACCATTCGGTTCGAAACTATCAATGGCATTCTCGAAAAGGGAAATGGTTACTTCTGTATTCAATTATATTCCTTTAGGAATAGTTCTCGTGTAACCTTTAGCCAGATATCTTGACTAAGGATGACTGAAAGCGGCAGCGGGGCCGGACCGATGCCATTGAAACATAACAATAATGTCAGGGAGTCCGTAAAGTTCACGGACGGTTTATTGCTGGAAATTTTTGAATCCAGCCCGTTTGGCATATCCATCATCCTTCGGGACACGTTTGAGAGGGTCTATGCCAACCGGCGTTTCATCGAAATGCTGATGGGACCGAACCAACCGCAGGGTGCCGTGCCGCTGGTCCTTGCAAGTCTGGATTCACCCGACGAACTGAATGATCGGCGTGCGCTGATGGAGCGCGAAGGCACAGTCGCAAATGTTGAAGTCCTGAAAAAACGGCCCGACGGAACCGAGTGGTGGGATTTGGTCAATTGGCAGGCCACAACCTTTGAGAGCCAACCTGCATTCATTGTCTGGCACAACGACATCACCGAACATAAGAAAGCGGAAGACGATATCTCGGAGTCACAATCCTTTCGCGACACTGCCATCGCTACCTTCGATCATGGGTTTGCACTTTGGGACGAAGAACAGCGACTGCTCATGTGGAACGACCAATATCGTGATTTCTGGGGTTTCCCCAATTCTCTATTCAAGATCGGAACGCCACTGTTGGACCTCGCCTTATTTTGCGCCGAGCGGGGGGATTACGGTGACGGGGATATTCGTGAACTGGCCGAGACACGGGTGCAAGAGATTCTCGCGACCATTGACACCACAACCGAGCGCAACATTCTTGCCAACGGTAAGGAGGGCCGGTCGAAACGGCATTCCGTGCCCGGTATGGGCCACATCTCCACAGTGACCGACATCACGGAAATTGCCGAAACCGAGCGCGCGGCACGATCGCTCAGTGCAGCCATCAACGCCTTTCCCGAACCGGTAATCTATCTCGATAAGGAAGACAAAGTCGTTTTCACGAACGACCGATATCATCAGGCTTTCCCCTCGGCACCGCCAAAACAGGAAATTGTCGGCTGGAACCAAGTCGATTTGCTTCGCCAATTAGCCGTCGGCGGCGATATTGACTCGCCTCTCGCTCGCTCGGATCCTGAGGCCTACGCCAAGGAACTATGCGATCTCCGTCAGAATACGAAATCGGGGGGGCGCCAGTATCGCCGTTTCGACGGCTCGACGTCTATGTCGCGGTGGACCCGTCTCGATGACGGCAGTCTTTTCCTCTTTAACATTGATATCACCGAATTGGACCGCACCAGACAGGAGTTGGAAGAAAGGACCCGGCGGCTAGAAATGGAGATTACCGAGCGGCGCTACGCAGAATCGGCGCTGCGTGACAACGAGGAGCGATTTCGAGACATGGCCGAATCGGCCTCCGACTGGCTCTGGGAAATGGGCCCGGATTTCAGATTTACTTATCTGTCTCACGGGTTTTCCGAGTCCACCGGCATCGAAACCAGCGAATTCATCGGAAAAACACGGCGCGAAGCAGCCGGCGACAACGGTAAAGCCGACGACCAGATGAAATGGCGCGAGCACGAGGAAACCCTAGCGGCACACTTACCGTTCAAGGGATTTGAATATACCGCGATGGGACCAGATGGCGAGTCCCGGCATTTTCGGCTCAATGGCCAGCCGATTTTTGACGGCTCGGAAAAATTCCAAGGATACCGGGGAACGGCCAGCAACATCACAGACCAGAAACGCGCCGAAGAAGCCCTGGCAAACAGCGAGGCCCGGTTTCGCGATATCGCAGAATTGATGTCCGATTGGTATTGGGAAATGGGTCCAGATTTGAGGACGACCTATGTTTCCGACCGAGTTTTCGAAATCGCCGGCGGCACCATTGACGAAATTATCGGCCTTACCCGTGCGGAGTTCGCTGGTGCGGAGCAAATCGCCGAAAATCCCGAAAAATGGCGACAGCATGAAGATACCTTGCAGGCGCGCCAACCCTTCAAAGGCTTTGAGTATTGGGCTATCAACAGCGATGGCAGCAAACGGCACATGCAGGTGAGCGGCCGGCCGGTGTTCGCCGCAGACGGAGATTTTGTCGGCTACCGCGGCGCCGGGCGGGATATAACGGAGCGTGTCCAAGCACAGGAGGTAATTGCCGAAAGCGAAGCTCGCCTGCGCACCATATTGGAAGAGAGCCCCGTCGGAATCTCCATCGTACAGCGCGCAAACCCTTCAAAACGGATTTATGTAAATCCTGCCTTCGTTAGACAAATTGGCGCCGGTTCGACCGATGAATTATTAGCGGTGCCAATCATTGAAAGCTTGGCCGAAACTGACGACTGGAGGGAGGTCGAATCACGGATCGGCGGCGGCGAAGTGTATGCGGGCGAAGTCAGGAAGAGGAAACGTGCCGACGGCTCAATATGGTACTGCCTTCTTGATACCCGGGAGATTATCTATGATGGCGAGGCCTGTATCATTGCCTGGCATTATGACATCTCCGACCGGATCGAAGCGGAAGACGCCCTGGCGGAAAGCGAGACGCGGATGCGTCAGATTTTGGAAAGCAGCCCGGTCGGCGTATCCATTGTCACAGCCGAGAAACCGTACCGCAGACTGTATGCCAATCCGCGTTTCGTCGAGATGCTTGGCGCCGGTTCCGTTGATAGCCTTTTGCAGCGAAGTCCGTCGGAGTCCTACGTCAATCCTGACGACTATCAGTTCATAGAGAATGTCGAAGCACGTCGCGGCGATCAGGAGACTATTAAACAGCGGCAACGGTCGGATGGATCACAATGGTGGTGCCTTCTCCATGTGAATAGGATCCGCTACCGTGACGAGGATTGTGTCATCGGTTGGCACTACGACATCACCGAGCGAATCGAAATAGAGGCGGCTCTGCGCGACAAGACGGAACTGGTGGAAATGTTGCGCCGCACGGCGCGTGACGCCAACAACGCCACAAGCCTTGACGAAGCGATGCGCGATTGCCTGGCTGACGTTTGTGCATACAACAGTTGGCCGGTGGGTCACGCCTATGTCCGCGACAATGCGCGCCCTGACGTCCTGGTGCCAACGGACATATGGCACCTGAACGATAGCAAACGTTTCACTTCCTTCGTCGAAGTCAGCCGCAACACAGAGTTCAAATCCGGAATAGGATTGCCGGGGCGGGTTTTGAAAAGTGGCCGCCCATCGTGGATTGTCGATGTCACCAAGGACAAAAACTTTCCGCGTGCATCCCTGGCCGCCGATATCGGCGTTCGCGCCGGCTTCGCCATGCCTGTCCTGGTCGGCGCCGACGTGGTGGCCGTGCTTGAATTCTTCGCGCCCGACGCCATGGAGCCGGATCAAACGCTTCTCGACACCCTCATTCACGTGGGAACCCAGTTGGGCCGCGTCGCCGAGCGCGAACAAGCCGAGGCCGCCTTGCAGACCGTGAACCGAGAACTGGAGCAGCGGGTCGATGAAAGGACCCTTGATTTGCGCACGGCAATGGAAGATGCCGAAAAGGCGAACCGCTCAAAGTCGGAATTTCTTGCCAATATGAGCCACGAATTACGAACCCCCCTGAACTGTATCGTTGGATTTTCAGAAATCATGGGCGATGAAATGTTCGGGCCGATGGAGAACACGCATTACCGGGAATATTCACAGGACATTCGGAAATCGAGCTTGCACCTGTTGGCCTTGATTTCCGACATCCTCGACTTCTCAAAACTGGAAGCCGGGGAAATGGTCCTTGATGATTCGGAGTGCGGCATCGGCGAGTTGTTTGCCGATTGTGCCGAAATGATGGGCGCGAAAGCCGAAGAAACGGGCATTACATTTGAAATCAGCATCGCCGACGATTTCCCGTGCGTCAATGCGGATGCACTCCGACTCAAACAAGTGATACTCAATCTGATGGCAAATGCCGTAAAATTTTCAATTGAAGGCGGCGTCGTCAAAATGTCCGCCGTTTTAACGGAAAACCGTGG
>CAZQPC010000231.1:0-8899 GCA_964595005.1 uncultured Magnetovibrio sp. | reverse complement strand
CCGGCAAACCGGACTGACCGTCTCAGTGCGTACGAAATAGCGCACGATGCTCTAGTGGGCGCTCGGATGCAGGACCGGCCGGAAGCCGGCGCTTAAGACGGCGACCGTGGGCGGTGGCGTGAGCAATGTCACCGGCCCCGTGAGGCGGCGCACCGGCCGGCCGTAGCCGCTGGGCGTGTAGGGCCGCAGGCTGCCGCCAAGGACAAGATGCGCTGCGCCGGAGATATCGACAAACGCGCCGTCCGGTAGATATTCAAGCATGGCGGTGTGACGGCGCAAGCGCCGCGCGCCCGGCTCGGCCCGGGCGGCGTGCAGCACCTTATCGAAGTCTTTGGCGCCCGGGCGCACGCCGGTCACGGCCTGCCAGAAATCCAGGAAACGCGTGTAGTCGCGGTGCCGGCATTCACCGCAGGGCCGATGCCCGGCGGCCAGGGCCACCGCCTCATCGAGAAAGAACAGCTCGGTGTAGCGCTTCGGCGTCATCACGGCGCGGTGCCGGTCCTTGAACCGGAGCACACAGGTCACCCAGTTCTTGTGCTTCCAGCGGGCGGTGCCAAGGCGGCGTTGGTCATCGTGCAGAACGCCGCGATTGCCCATGAACAAACCACGTGCCGGATCGGCGATGATTTCGCCCCTCGGTGTAACGCGGTTCCGCAGCGTCATTTCAGACGGCAACGTTGTCGATCAGCCGCGCCTTCCCCAGGCGGGCGGCGGCCAGAACGCGGCCCGGTTGGCCGGCCAAGAACGCCCCGAGCGTTTCCGCATCCCGGACGGCGACATAATCGACATCGCGAAAGCCGGCCTGCTTCAGTTTGGCCGCGGCGGCGGCGCATTCGGCGGCCGGATCGGCGCCTTGGCGCACCGCATGGGCGACGGCGGTGATGGCACCATGCAGGGCCGGTGCCCGGGCGCGCTCGTCGGCGGTCAAATACCGGTTCCGCGATGACATGGCCAAGCCATCGTCTTCACGCAACGTCGGCGCGCCGACAATTTCAGTGGGAATATCCAGATCCCGCGCCATACGGCGCAGAACCTGCAGTTGCTGATAGTCCTTGTCGCCAAACACGGCGACATCGGCCATCGCCTGGATCAGCAATTTGCTCACCACGGTGGCCACGCCGATAAAGAAATGCGGCCGAAACTCGCCTTCCAGGATGCTGCTTAATCCCTCCACATGCACCTTCGTGGCATGGCCTTCGGGATAGACCTCGGAAATGCCCGGCGCAAACAGCAGACCGGCGCCGGCGTCTTCGAACATGGCCTTGTCGGCATCTTCGTCGCGGGGATAGGCGTCGAAATCCTCGCCCGGGGCGAACTGGCCGGGGTTGACGAAAAGCGTCGCGATGACCTTGTCGGTCCGTGCCCGCGCCAGGCGGATCAACGACAGATGGCCTTCGTGCAAGCCGCCCATGGTCGGCACCAAGCCGACACGGGCGCCATCACGGCGCCAATCGGCAACCGTGGTGCGCAAATCGGCAATGGTGCGAACCGTTTCCACTTGGTTCCTACGTGGCGGCTTTCTCGACGCCGAAGCAATGTTCCAAGCCCGGGAACGTCCGGGCCCGCACTTCCTCCGCATAGGCCGCCGCCGCGTCGCGCATGGCGCTCCCCAGATCGGCATATTGCTTAACGAATTTCGGCGTGAAATCGGCAAACAGGCCAACCATGTCGTGGGTCACCAGGATCTGGCCGTCACAGGCCGGCGAGGCGCCGATCCCTATGGTCGGCACGTCGACGTCTTCGGTGATCGCCCGGGCGACAGCCTCGACGGTGCCCTCGATGACCAGGGCGAAGGCGCCGGCATCGGCGATGGCGCGGGCGTCAGCCATCACCTGCTTGGCGCCTTCGTCATCCTTGCCTTGAATCTTGAAGCCGCCCCGGTGCTCGGCCTTCTGGGGCAGCAGGCCAACGTGGCCCAGCACGGGCACGTCAGCGGCAACGATCGCGGCGACGGTCTCGGCCATCTCTTCGCCGCCTTCCAGTTTGACCGCCTGGGCGCCCGTCTCCTCGAGCACCCGGCAGGCTGACGCGACCGCCTGATAGCGGGAATTCTCATAACTTCCGTGCGGCAGATCGACAACAATACAGGCGTTTTCACTGCCCCGCATGACCGCCTGGCCGTGCGCGATCATCATGTCCAGGGTTACCCCGCGCGTCGTCTCCAGGCCGTAGATCACCATGGCCAGCGAATCGCCAACCAACATGAGGTCGCAATGATCATCCAATGTCTTCGCCTCGGGGGTCGTATAGGCGGTCAGGCAAACCAAGGGTGTGCCCCCCTTGGCGGCCTGAATATCGGCCGTCATCCGCCGCTTGTTGTCGATTTCCCCGGTCATGACCTCTACCTTCGCCGATTGATCCGCAACAGGTATGCCCGGCAAGCTAGTCAATTATTGTGCAGTGCACAATAAATTATTTCGTTTCCCGGTCATCACGATTGGGCTGCCGGAACCGGGGCCGGAACGCCCAATAGAGGATGCCGACGAAAAACGTGAGCATCCAAAACACTGCGTTATCGCGGAATCCGTCGAGAAACACCTGAATGTCCACCGTTCCTCCCCAACTTTTTGGCGCCTGCCGTGCGGCCAATAAAATTATGCCACAGGCCCCGGGGCAGATGTCGGAAAACTGTCCACTTCCCGTATATGAGCCGCTAACATGACGGTCATGAAACGGATACTGATGGTGCGCCACTTTTTCCTGTTCACGGCTGCCGCTGTCCTCGGCGCCTGCCAAACGGCGCCGACGGGACCGCCAACCGTATCGTCGAAGACAGGCGGGTTTGCTCAAAATTACATGATCGCCGCGGCGCACCCGGCGGCCTCCGAAGCCGGCCTCGCCATGCTGCGCCGCGGCGGCAGCGCCGCCGACGCGGCGATTGCCGCGCAGATGGTCCTGACCCTGGTCGAGCCGCAATCGTCGGGCATCGGCGGCGGCGCCTTCCTTTTGCATTTCAACGCCGCTTCTGGCGCTATTGAAAGCTTTGATGGCCGCGAGACGGCGCCGGCAGCGGCGCATCCGCGCATGTTTCTGAAACCCGATGGAAAGCCGAAGAAATTCTACGACGCCGTGGTCGGCGGCTCGGCGGTTGGCGTGCCGGGTCTGGTGCGGATGCTGGAGATGGTTCACCGCGAACATGGGAAACTGCCGTGGCCGGAACTTTTCGAACCGGCAATCAGTCTCGCGGCCAAGGGGTTCCCCTTGTCGGCGCGCCTCGCCGGCCAGCTGGACCGTGAAAAATTTCTGCGCGACACACCAATGGCACAGGGGTATTTCTATCACCCCGGCAGGGCCAGCAAACAACCGGGCGCGGTGCTAAAAAATCCGGCCCTGGCGGCGACCCTGACGGCGATCGCGGCGGGCGGCGCTGATGCTTTTTACAACGGTCCCATTGCCCAGGACATCGTGCTGGCCGTGCGCGGCGCCAAAAAGAACCGGGGCGCCATGAAGCTTTCCGATCTGGCTGCCTACAAAGCCATTAAGCGTAGACCCGTCTGTGCGCCCTACCGTGCTAAATTGGTCTGCGGCATGGGGCCGCCGTCTTCCGGCGGTCTCACGACATTGCAGATTTTGGGTATCCTCCAGAATTTCGACATGGCTGCCCTGAAGCCAGCCTCCACCGAGGCCGTGCATTTGGTCAGCGAGGCCGGTGCCCTGGCCTTCGCCGACCGTAACACCTACATCGGCGATTCCGATTTCGTCACCGTTCCGACGAAGGGATTGATCGACACCCGGTATCTGGCCGGCCGGGCCGGGCGCATTTCACGGGGCAAGTCAGGCGGTCGGCGCAAGGCCGGCAATCCGGCGGCGCCTTCTGCAAAAATGCACGCGCCGCAGGAAACAGACAAAGGCCGCTCGACGACGCATCTCAGTGTCATCGACGCTGACGGCAACGCTGTTTCCATGACGTCCAGCATCGAAAACGCCTTCGGTTCGCGACTTATGGTCCGGGGCTTCCTGCTTAACAATCAGTTGACGGATTTTTCCTTCCGGCCGCGCCACAGCGGCCGTGATGTGGCCAACCGGGCCCAGCCGGGCAAACGGCCGCGCAGTTCCATGTCGCCAACGCTTGTCTTCGATGAGAACGGCAAGGTGCTGATGGCGGTGGGATCGCCCGGCGGATCGCGGATTATTGGCTATGTGACGAAGACGATCATTGGCGTCTTGGATTGGAAGTTGTCCATGCAGGGCGCCATCGACCTGCCCAACTTCCTGAACCGCAACCGCGACACGGAATTGGAGAAGGGATCAAGCCTGGAAAACTTGCGCCCGGCCCTGGAGGCCCGCGGCCACAAGGTCAAGACCTTCAAGTGGCACAGCGGACTGCAAGGCATCCGGGTGACGGCGGCGGGCCTGGAAGGCGGTGCCGATAAACGCCGCGAAGGTGTCGCCATGGGCGATTGATGAGGGAGCGATGAGCATATCAACTGGCAAAGCCAATCTCGACTTTCAGGCCTTGGACACGGTCGGCGGATTTGAACCGCGCCCGGGCGGCGTCGCCGGCATCACCCAGAAAATTCTCGGTGACGACATGGATTTCGCCCGGAAGCGCGGCAACCGAACGCGCCTGTTGCGCATGGTTGGGGGCTGCCGGACGCCGGAAGCCCATGCCCACGACTATTTCGAGGAACTCTACATCCTGGAAGGTGACCTGATTGCCATCGACGGTCCCAACCGCGAACGCCGTTTTGACGCACCCTCCTACGCCTGCCGGGCGCCGGGCGCCACGCACGGCCCGTTACGCACGGAAGCCGGATGCCTGCTGTTGGAATTTGCCTGGTACCCGGGTGATCCATTTTGATGGCGCCTCCCGCGACGGCCGTCAAGTCCATTCGATGACGGCATTTCGCCCCCTATCCATCGTGATCGTCCTAGGTTTCGCAACTGCGGCGCTTTTCCTGCTGCCGTCATCCGAGAGCCAGCCAATGGCTGTCGCGGCGCTGGCCCTGACGATCCTCACCGTTGGCCTGATGGCGACCAATGCAATGCCCGAGGTCTATTACTCTGCCTTGTTTTTCGGGCTGGCTCTGATCTTTCAGATCGCCCCGGCTGACGCCGTCTTTTCCGGTTTCCGGTCCAGTGCCTTTTGGCTGGTTGCCGGTGGCGTCGTCTTGGGCATGGCTGCCGACAGGACCGGCCTGGGCACCGCCGTGGCGCGGCTGTTTTTGGGGCGTGTGGGAAATTCCCTGCCGCGCGCTATGGCCGGCCTGGGGGTTGCCGCGGTGGCCCTGGCATTTCTTATTCCCGCCGCCATTGCCCGGGTGATTATCCTGGTGCCAATCGTCCAGGCGATGGCCGACGGCATGGGGTTCGTGCCTGGCAGCCGCGGTCGCCGGGCCATGCTGCTGACCGTCATCATGGTCAGTTTCTTCGTGCCGATGGCAATTCTGCCTTCAAACTTCCCGAACGTCCTGCTGGCCGGTCTTGCCGACAGCCTCTATGGGGTCGATATCACCTACGGCCTCTATCTGGTGATGAATTTTCCCTTGTCAGGCTTGCTGAAGGGTATTCTGGTGGTTGGCGTCGTCTATTGCTGGTTCTCCGATCAAGCCGATCCGGTCGCCGCCGCGCCGCCATCCCCGGCACCATTGTCTCCGGAAGCACGGCGCTTGGCCGTCATCATCGCGATCACCGTCAGTGTTTGGGCGACCGACTATTTTCATGGTATCGCACCGGGATGGGTCGCCGTGACGGCGGCCGGCATTTGCCTGTTGCCGGGCATCGGCGCCCTCAGGCCCAGTGAATTCAAGGGGCAAAGCCGGGGCTTCATCGCGTTGCTGACCGTCGCCACTATCGTCGGCCTTGGTGCCGTGCTGGCGGCCAGCGGCGCTGGCGGCGTGATCGCGAAGGGCTTGATGGCCGCGACGGATTTCAAACCGGGTGAGCCCGCCTATGCTTTCGGCATGTTCTCGGCGATCAATATCGTGATGATGATGTTCGCAACCATCCCCGGTGCCATCGCTATTATGGCGCCCTTCGCCGGCACCATCGCCGAAGCCACCCAATTGTCTGTGTTCAGCACCTTGATGATCGTCGTCAATGGCTATGCAACAGCTTTTTTCCCTTATCAAGCGTCGCCCATGCTGGCCGGCCTCCGAATCAGCGGCGTCAGTTTTGCGGATGGTACAAAGATAACCTTCACGGTCTCCGCGGTCTCCTTGGTGACGGTCCTGCCGCTGACCTATTATTGGTGGCGATGGTTGGGGTATCTAAATTGAGCCACCGCTTGATGGAGATGAAGCCGAAGCGTGGAAGTGCGAAAATCTCTGGGATGGGCGGTCTTGCGATAGGGGCAGTCGTCACATTCGTCGCGTTTGCCGGCCCAACACAGGCCGGCGGCGACGCCGTCTTCCTCAAAGCCTTCTACCCCCTTGGATGAACCGCGGTTTCACTGCGTCGATATTCCCAGCCACAAGGCGCGGGTCAATGTGAAACGCGCGCTCAACGTGCACACCTGCAAAGAAGGCATTTGGCATCGTGACGAATTGTTCGACCGCGCCGCTTTGGCCCAGGGGCATTTGCGCATGCCGGACTACCAACTTTGCGTCGCCGCCACCAAGTCGGAACGAGGCGCCGAACTGAAGCTTGTGCCTTGCGGCACTTCACCCCTGCAGCTTTGGGTTCACGACAATTACCGCCTGAGCCTGAAAGCCAATCCCCAAATGTGCCTGACCATTGGCCCGGAACCGTCACGATTGACACCGGGCGGGCAGCGCCTGGCGTCGCGCCACATGGCCCGGTCCTTAATTTTGGATAACTGTTCCGACACGGCCTTTCGGCGCCAACTGTGGCGGTTCGCAGCGGCGCCAAGGCCCGGTGATGCCCTAAATTTGCGCGACCACGAACAGGCGGCGAAACGGATAGAGCGTCTTGCCATCGGCACGGCGCGGATAAAGCATCTGCATGCGGGCCGAATAAATGGCAAAGAACTCCGCCGCTTCATCGTCGTTCAAGACATCCAACAGCGGCTTCAATGCAGATCCTTTGGTCCATTCGGCAACCGCATTGTCGCCATCCAGAACCTGCAGAAATTCAGATTCCCAGATGTCCATGTCCCGCACATGCGGGCGCAGCAGGTCGTAGTATATTTCCGGCAGCGCCACCGGATCGTGTCGAAGTTGCGGCGCCATCTTGTCGCGCCACGGGCTTTCGGCAACCAGTTCGTGCATGGACGCATGGGACGGTGCATTCCAATTCCGCGGCATTTGAAAGGCCAAAACGCCACCTGGACGGACCAACCCGGCAAGTCGCGGAAACAACGTGACATGATCTTCAAGCCACTGGAATACGGCGTTGGCGTACAGAACGTCCGCCGGTTGATCCGGGCGCCAGGTGTTCAAATCGGCCTGTTGCCAACGGATGTCTTGATGCTTGTCACGGGCCTGGGCCAGCATTTCGGTTGACGAATCGATCCCAGTAACGGTCGCGCCGGGCCATTTTGCGCGGATGAAACCGGTGACGTTGCCGGGACCACAGCCGAGGTCATAAACCACCTGCGGGTCCTCCAAACGGATCCGCCCCAACAAATCCAGGGCCGGGCGGATTCTCGGCCCGTGGAACTTGAGATACTGATCGGGATCCCAGACCTGTGACATGTAATTTCCTTTGCCGGTGATCGGCCGGCCGTCAGCCGATCGGGCCCAACTTAACGCCCCTCTTCGGCGATCCGGCTTTCGATGCGAAGTATTTCCTGAGTCATGCGGACGACACTTTCCAGCCTCAAGCTGATCGCGTCAATGCCGCATCGAAGGACGAATTCCAACAGGTCCAGCCGTCCGGATGCGGCAGGGCCGCAGATGCTGACCGGACAATTGTGCCGTTTGGCGCCGTCGATGATCATCCGCATGAAATGCTGGACACCGGGGTCACAGGGGTCGACATCTTCGTCACGGACGAAGGCCGCGGCGGCGTCAATGCCCAACACGGATTGAGTGAAGTCTCGGATCCCGATGGAGATTCCGTCGAACATCTGCGCCAGGGTATCAATTTCGGCCGCGTTGTTTGGCACTTCCGCCATTAAGTGAATTTTGAGACCGTTGTCGCCGCGCCGCAATCCGTTCGCTGCCATGGCATCCAACACACGCTGTGCCTCACCGGCGCGGCGGCAGTAGGGTACCATTGGCTGCAGGTTCGTGAAGCCGAATTCGTCGCGCGCTTTCACCATGGCCGCGCACTCCAAGGCGAATGCCGGCGCATAGTCGGCATGGACGTAGCGAACGGCGCCGCGAAAGGCGACCAGGGGATTTTCCTCCACGGGCTCAAAATAACGCCCGCCAAGCAAGGCCGTGTATTCGTCGCTTTGAAAATCAGAAAGCCTAACGACGACCGATTTCAGCGCAAATGGCCGGGCGTAGGCTGCCATGCCACCCGCCAAAGTGTCGACAAAGTATGCCACGCCATCGCCCCCATGGGTTTCCGCCAGCCGGTCCAAGGCCCCGCGCTCGTCGGCATCTGTGACCAATGCGGGAAACAGCAAGGCCATCGGGTGGACGCCGATCGCGTCGCGGATAATCTGTTCTGTTGGACAAGGTCCAGCGCCATCATGGGGAAGCCCGGCGGCGGTATCTGCCTGACCGGGGTCGCCGAAGTTGATGGTAATGGCGGTGGCGGGCCGCGTTTCGATGGACACAGATGAAGAGGGTTTCGCCATGGTTCTAATGATAGGCGCAGGCCCCGCGAGGCGCCACGAATTTAGCGGCCAGTAAAGCGCCGGCGCGGTAGCGTCAGGCAAAACACCGCTCCCATGCTCTCATCGCTGGGCAGCAATTCGATATCACCGCCGTGCGCCTTGACGATATCGCGGACGATGACCAGGCCAAGCCCCGTGCCGCGATCCTTGGCGGAGCCCGAGAAAGGTTGGAAAATGCGGTCGCGGGCGCGTTCCGAGAAACCGGGACCA
>CAZQPC010000230.1:0-8932 GCA_964595005.1 uncultured Magnetovibrio sp. | reverse complement strand
CGAAAACCCTGGAAAACCGTCTCTATGGGTCATTATTAGTGCAACTTGGTATTAAGCGCCGTAGAACTGGCCGCCGTTGACGTGCATGGTCTGGCCGGTGATGTAGTCCGCCTCCGGCAAACAGAGATAATGGATCATGCCGGCAATTTCGTCGACCTCGCCCAAACGCGCGATGGGCGGTTCAACCTTCATGGGCGGGCGCGGTCCGGCGGACGCCGGCCGGTCCGTGTCGATCTGACCCGGCGAGACAACATTGCAAGTGATTCGATGAGCCGCCAATTCCGTTGCCAAGCCGCGCATCAGTCCGCCAAGGCCGGCCTTGGCGGCCAGCACATGGACCCGGTTGACCATGCCGAGATGCGATCCCATGCCGCCGAGGCCGATGATCCGACCCCAGCGTTTCTTGATCATGTGGGGTGCCGCCGCCCGGGCACAGAAGAAGGCCCCATCCAGGGTCACGGCGATGGTCCGATGCCAATCGGCCACCGGGATATCCATGAACGGCACCTGATCGCGGAGCGAGGCATTGCAGACCAGGATATCGACCGAACCGAAAGCGTTGACCGTGGTCTCCACCATCTCATTGACGGCAGCCTCATCGGTGATGTCGGCGATGTGGGCCAGGGCCTTGCCGCCGGCTTCGAATATTTCATGGGCGACCGCGTCCGCCGCTTCGCGGTCCTGAACCGCATTGACGACAACAGACACACCATAGGACGCCAGACGCTTCGCCGTCGCCCGGCCGATATTGCGAGCCGCGCCGGTGATGATGGCGACCTTGCCGTCGAGAGGCGTGTCAGAATCCGTCATGGGCAATCTCCTTTGGCGCTCAGCCGCCCTTGAAAATGGGCGGACGTTTTTCGTTGAAGGCAGTCACACCTTCCGTGAAATCATCGCTGACGGCACAGTCTGCAAATCCAACGGTTTCGGCGTCCAACTGCTGTTCCAGGGAGTTCCCCATGGAGGCATTCAGCAAGGCCTTGGTACGGGCGTAGGCATGGGTCGGCCCGGCGGCCAGCCGCGCCGCCAGTTTTTCCGTCTCAGTGTCCAATTCTGCGTCGGCCACGACCCGGTTGACCAGGCCCCACTTCTCCGCCGTGGCGGCATCGAAGCGGTCCCCCAGTAGCGCGATTTCCATGGCCCGTTTCATGCCGGTCGTGCGCGGCAATGAAAATGTCGAACCGCCATCGGGACTGGTCCCCAGGTGACAATAGGCCAGCGTGTAGAACGAGGTATCGGAGGCCACCACCATGTCGCAGGCCAGCATGACACTGACCCCCGCCCCCGCCGACGCGCCCCGCACACTGGCGATGATCGGCTTCGGCATGGTCCGCATGTTGATGATGGTCTTGTGGAAGCCGTCGATCATGGCTTCGATCTCATGGCGAAAGGCGGTCCGGTCGGGCACTGCCGCCAGGCGCTCGCCGAAATGCTTGATGTCGCCGCCGGCCATGAAATGCTCGCCCGCGCCGGTCAGAATGACGGCCCGGATGGCGTCATCGTCGCTGATGGCGCGGGTCACCTGGGCCATGGTGTCCATGACTTCCAGGTTCAGCGCGTTCAAGGTTTTCGGCCGGTCGAGGATGATCCGGCAGACCGCGCCATCGACCTCGACGCGGACGGATGGGCTGGGGGACGTGATGGTCATGATCGGGCTCCCGGGACCGTTGCATTGCAAAGCAAATCAGGTGTGCGCTGGCCCAAGGGTACTCCATCGGGCGCACCGTGCAAGCCGGTGGATCAGTCCGGCAATTGCAGGGCGCCGGCCTCGACGAAGGCGCTGATGGCATCCGCGTCGTATCCGTTGTCGGTCAGAATCTCGCGGCCGTGCTGCCCGATGGCCGGAAACAGCTTGCCGTTTGACGCCGGCCGGGGTGAGGTGCCGGGCACGGTGGGAAACGGGAAGGCACCGATGCCCGGCTCATCGACATGCGGCGCCATGTCGGTCGTGCGCGTGTGTTCGTCGGCCAACCAGTCTTCGGTGGTGTTGATGCGGTCGGCCAGGATGTCGTGCTCGCGGAAAATGGCGACCCACTCGCGGGCGGTTTTCTCCATGAATTTCGCTTCGAAATACGGCTTCAGCACGTCGAAGTTCCGGGCCCGCAGCTCAAAGTCAGCAAACCGCGGATCATCGGCGATATCATCCAGGCCCATGGCCCGGCAAATGCGGCCATAGTGCTCCTCTTTGACCAGGGCCAGGCCGACATGGCCGTCCTTGGTTTCGTAACTGCCGGCCGGCGCGTTCAAATACCGCGGCTCTCCGCCTTCCAGATAGCGCTCGATGACTTTTGGTGCCAGAAACGCGGCCATGGTCTGAGCTAGGCTGAGATCCAGATGAATACCCTCGGCCTCATCGGCCCGGCCGGCCAAGGCAGCAGCCACCGCCTGGTGCGCGTAAACGCCGGTGACCGTATCAGGCACCAGCGCGCCAATGCGGTGCGGCACGCCGTCGTTGCCCTTGTTGACGGATGCCAGACCGGAAAAAGACTGCAGAACGGTGTCGGAGCCAGGCCGTTTGGCGTAGGGGCCGGACTGGCCGAAGCCGCTGACCGAGCCGTAAATGATCTTCGGGTTGATCTTGCGGATTTCCTCGAAACCGACGCCCAAGCGGGCCGCCACGCCAGGCCGGAAGCTTTCCAGAAAGACGTCGGCATCTTCGGCCATCTTGTGAACGATCTCTTTGGCGCCGTCGGCTTTCAGGTTGAGCGCGATGCTGCGCTTGTGGGTATTGCCGACAATGGAGAGCGCCGTGTGACCGTCGATACTGCGCCCGATACCGCGCACCCAGTCGCCATCGAAGGGCTCCACCTTATCGACCTGGGCCCCGTGCAGGGCGAACAGCGCGGCACAATAGGGGCCGGCGAAGCCTTGTGAAATATCGACGATCTTCAAGCCCGCATAGGGCGTCGCATAACTCATGGGAAAGGCGCTCCGTCACCGTACAGGCGTCCGGTTATATAGGCCACGCGCCCGTCCCACAAACTATCGTGAAATTAAACTTCACCCGTTGAAACGATTAATTTGGTCTTTCAGCTGCCCGGTTTGGTATTCCAGAAATCGATGTTCAAATCCCGGATCATGTCATCGTGGCGATATTCCAGGCAGCGCCGGACACCACCGAAGGAATAGCGCGCGCCGCCTTCCCGGCATTGCTTGAATTCCATGCGGGCGCGGCGCAATCCGGGCACGGCGACGTCCGGCGCAAGGCCGTCAAATTCATCTCCAATGGCCTGCTGCCAAATGCTGTCCAGGGTTTCCGGGACCGTGGCGCCGTGCCGGGGCAGGCGATTGGCAATACCGGCCAGAACCCGCGCCGCCTTGGCTTTCGGCGCCTTGTCGACTATGGAGGCGCCTTGCTCGCGGCGCCATTTGGTGACGTAGGCGATTTCCTTTTCGGTCAGCGGATTGGGATCGAAGGGCACCGCTTCGGGCAACAGGGACGCGGCTTGGCCGACGGAAATCAGCGCATCCGTGCCGCCAAGGTCTTTCAGCTTCAGTTCATTGATCACCGCCGAGACCGCCATGAAGCCGCGGCTTTCGACGAAACTCACGTGCGCCGCCGCGGCCAATGTCTTGACACCCCCGGCGGTCCTGATGTGCAGTTTGAAATCGGCGGCCGAGGCCGGCGTATAGACGGTGCCATGGCTGGGTGCCGGACGCTTTTGCTGCAGGCAATAGGTGGATAGATCGGCCTGACAGATGCCGTCAATGCAGCTAAAGGGAATGCCCACCGAAGTCGGCAGGGCGGCCAGAATCTGCGGCGCCGCCTTGGCGGGCCCGGACAAAGTGGATATCATCAAACCGGCAGCAAGACCGGCGAAAATCGGCAAGCGCATGGGTGTCACCTCCAATATAAGGGCACCCGCGGCGGCGTACCGCCACGGGCACGTACCATCATGGTAGCCGATTTTCGGCTCCGCGAATAGCGGCCCATCAAAGTCGACGGGCTGGAAACGTCAGACAGCCGGAAATCATCCTTAAATTGTCCAGTAGCGTGCACCTGCCGGACGATTGCCCGATGATCCTGACTTGCCGGCCATAGCAGAGCTACTTGCGGCCTGAATATTTTAGGTGTTTTGGGGGGTTCGTTACCTTCGGAACGTGCAATGTGGGCCCGAATACAGGTTATGTATCTTTCATATTATCGGTGCCATATTTAGATTACTTTTGTTATTGGATGGCGGGAACTTCATAAGAGAAAAAATGAAATCTTACACATTCTCTTTCTCCGTCATCAATCTGTTCATACTTCCGGTTTGGTTCGAAATATTTGGCCGAAGAGGCGTCGCCTTTTTCAACGATGGATTCGTCAGCAACCATATGCAAATCCCAGCCGTTGAGTCTTTCGATTATGCGGCAGGCATCATCATCATCCTCGGATTGTCATTGTTGTTAGGTACGACACTTTATCTCTTCAAAATATATTCAAAAATTCTACATCGCTGGCTTGTCTCAGGCTTGGTCATCCTTCTGGCTTTGCATGGCGCAAACATCATTCGAATTTATTTTATGCCTGCCTTCAATCGGGCGGCAATCATTCAACTTTACGAAGACGCAGCTTTCACAACGGTATTCGGCGGTATTGTGTTGGCTTTGACGGGGCTAACACTCGTCACAAAGTTCATGCCGTTCTTTCGGCGCTTGGTCCTCATTGGTCTGCCAATTGGCGTTGTCGTACTGGCAAATGCCGCAGCCGCAATTTTCGCAGTCGGTGAAAATTCTTTATACCTTAAAGAACGGCCGATGGCCGACACACAATCAAATAGGCCCAAAGGATTTCGAGTCGTTTGGATAATTTTCGATGAGTTTGATTATCGATTGGGATTTGAAAAAAGACCCGGCGGTCTTGACTTAAAGTACTTTGACGAAATTGGCCGTCGAGCTTTTACCGCCTCGCAAGCCATACCGCCAGGCTACGGCACCTTCCCTTCCATGCCTTCCCTGATAATGGGCGATATCGTTGCGAACGCCGCGTTTGATGGTCTGGACGTAAAAATACAGCACCATAAATCATCTGATCTCATCACATCGTCTTGGCGGGCGCTGCCCAACATATTTTCAGATTTACATGATCGCGGATTTAACACGATGGCGATTGGCCAAGATTTCATTCCCTATTGCCGATCACTCGGCCAGCACATGGCGGGCTGTGTTGAATTCAGTGAGAAATGGCCCCCCGCGGTCACCAACGCAATACAATACATCCCAAACTTCGTGACCCGGTTTCTGACATTTATTCCCGGTGTAAATCGCCGGGTTGCACCGCAGAAATTTGATACGGGCTGGCGTTATCGAAAATTTCTGCAAACGACAAAATCTTATATAATCAATCCAAAATATGATTTGGTTTTTGCTCATTGGGCCGTGCCACACACGCCGTATGTTTATGATCGGAAAACGCATAAATTTGTTTATTCGGGCGAAGTGCCAAAATTTTATTTTGATAACTTGGCTTTGGCTGATGTCTTATTGAAAGAAACGATTGATAATATCCTGCAATCAAGTGTCGCGGCCCAAACGGCAGTTATCATCTCATCAGATCACCATTGGCGGGCGGCAGAAGAACAATGGGACGGTGTCGCTGATTCTCGCGTGCCATTCATTGTTATGTTACCCGGGCTGAAAATCGGCCAAAAATTTGATGGTGCTTTCAATACGGTTTTAACCAAATCGCTGATAGAGGCACTGATCGCGGGGCGGATTAAGACATACCAGGATATATCAGAATTCATTCATCGCAGCGTAGCCAGCAAGAAATACACAAAATGAACCGCTCAAAATTTTTCATATTCATCGTCAGCATGTTTATTTATTTTTCCGCGACCCTTCCGGCGTTTGCTTATATCGATCCGGGAAGTGGTTCATTTCTGCTGCAAATTATCGGCGCTTCAATCGTCGGTGCCTTATTCTATATCCGCGCTTGTCGTGAATGGCTTCAATCTCTTTTCTCAAAAATCTTTCATCCCAATTCAGAGTCTGAAAACGAATAGCCCCTTGGGGTAAAGTTTCAGAGAACCGGCCCATGAACAGGCTTTACGACGGTGACATTTGACGTGGGTGGACCAATTCAAGAACGCGCTACACTTGGGCCAGGAAAATGATTCTTCGGCCATCTTTCAACGACAATAATTCGCGAACATTTGGAAATACTTTTTTCAGTTCTGCTAAAAACACATCCTTATTAAAATTTGCATATAGCCGGCCTCGACCCTTGAGGATTTTCTGAAACATCTCGTCCGAAGGGTCGATATATTCAATCAGCAACGACTTTTTTGTCATGCTTCGGACAAGGTTGAAAATTTCAGCGATCCCGATCCCGCCGTCAATCATCAGGTGATGCACCACTGCCAGCATCATTATGAAGTCGAATTTTCCGGTGGCACGCGACAAGAAACTGTCATTTTCTTCATTTCGCCACCCCAGAGCGGGTGTCGGATTTATCAAATCAACGACAAGCGGCAGTATGTTCAGTCGATCATCATTTGCCAATTTCCACAATCTACCGATCGATCTCTCGTCTGTATCAATGGCCACCACCGACGCACCGGCCTTGGCGGCAATGCGGCTAAAATTGCCGACATTGCAACCGACATCCAAAACCATATTCGGCTTAATTTCCTTGATCGCCGTTGCGACAATTTCCTCTTTCTTTTCAAAATCATCAGCATCGTAACTTAAATGGTTGGTCATATACCCCGACCAAAATGATTCGCCCAATTCCGCAGGTTTTAGATGCGCCAGTTTTTTCTTTAACCGATGAAAAAGCCGATCCAAAACGAACGCAGCCAATTGGGAGTTGTTCGCCAATTTGGTTTCGTGCAAGTCGGCTTTATGACGAGCTATTTCCCCAACCCACATGGGCAATGTTATTGTCCTAAATATAAATGGATTTAGTTTTCTAAAAGCCGACATCATCCGATAAACGTGATCAGGCGTTAAACCGTCACGATGGCTCAAAAAAATGTCATTTACGGGCAACTGAAATAATCTGGACGCCATCAAGGGGTATATAAAATTTCTTAAAAACTGGCCTTCCGGCAGCCACATCTGGTCGCAAGGATCGCGCGGTTCAAATGACGCGAAATCAATAAATATCGGTTTGGGTCCTTCGAATAGTATGTTGAATGGTGTCGCATCCTTAAGCCCGACCCCGTCACCTATTGTGCCTTCGGCCAACTCAACCGTTAGCTCACCTGCGGCATGCAGCATTTCCACCGGCCACTCATAGGGGTAACTCGGGAAAGTAATTTTTTTGTGTTTGAAAAGAAGTTTGTCTTTAAAATAATCGGTCGAATAATTTGAAACTTCCTGGGCCTCAATATTTTCACATGTCGTTGTTTCAACAATTTTATCTTCAAACGCTTGAAAGGAAGAGCTTGTCATAAATTCAAGAAGAAATTTTCCATACTCAGGGTCAACGGCACGAATCATCTCGGATTCCGATTCATACAGTTTTGCATCTGGGTCGCGAAGTGATTTCAAATTGAGCGGCAAATTATCATCCTCAATGTTGAAGCGATGTCTGCGAAAACTTGTGGATGGACGCAATGACAAAACAGGCCATTAAGTTTCCTAGAGCGTTTTGACATCTATGTATATGAATTTGGACGTAACCGGTCTGTGTCCGATTATTAATCAACCCCAATCGAAAATACCCCGCCCTGTCGGCGCCGCATCATCGACGTGGCCGCTACGCAGGTGCGGATTAAGTCCCCGCACCTCTGCCGCGCCAAGGGCGGCCAATTTCCCGGCCTGGGCAATGAACCGATCTCCCTCGTGCGTCTCGATGACGCCGTCCGTCAGCGCATTGAACTTGTCTACATAATCCGGCCATCTCCAAGGCGCCGCGCCGTTGGGGTGCGCATCGGCCACGTCCTTGGAGGCCTCAATCTTTGCGCCGTCCTTCATGATCACTTGCAGCCGCCCACCGAAGGCGCGCCGCGACGGGTCCGGGTGGTGGTAGCGGCGTTCCCAATCGGGATCCTCGCGGGTTTCGATCTTGTTCCAGAGCGCCACCGTCTCTGGCCTGGCGGCACGCTCTGGAAGATAACTGTCGTCGTGATGCCAGCGGCCGTCTTCCAGGGCCACGGCCAGGATGTACATGGCCGAATGGTCCAACGTTTCGCGGCTGGCCGTGGGGTCGAACTTCTGCGGATCGCCGGACCCGGTGCCGATGACGGCGTGGGTGTGGTGCGACGTATGGAGGATGATCTTGGCGACGTCAGCAGGATCGATTTTCGCCCGCATCTCGAAGGCCAGGTCGATCAGTGCCTGGGCCTGGTATTCCGCCGAATAGGCCTTGGTGTAGGTTTCCAAGATGCCGCGCGGCGCGGTGCCGGGCTCGGGCAACGTCACGGTGTAGGCGCCACCGGGGCCGTCCAGCATCCAGGCAATCGCCGCGTCGGCGCCTTCGTAAACGGGGTTCGGCGCGCCTTCGCCGCGCATCGCCCGGTCGACGGCCTCGATCGCCGTTTTCCCCGAATACCCCGGCACGTAGGCCTTCCACGAGGTGATCCCGCCCTTTCGCGACTGGCGCGTCGAGAACCCCAGATGCACGGCCTGATTGACGGCGTGATAGACAACATCGACGGGCAAATCCAACAAGGCCCCCAGACCGGCGACGGCGCCCGGCAAAAGGTGCGCCACGTGATCCTTCTTATGGACATGTAGGCCGATGCCTTTCATCAGCGCCACATGCACCTCATAGGCGACGGCGACCGCACGAACCAGCGCGGCGCCGTCTTTTCCCGTTTGCTGGGCGACGGCCACAAGCGGCGGAATATTGTCCCCCGGATGGCCGAAATCCTTGGCCAGGAAGGTATCGTGGAAATCCAGTTCGCGCACCGCGGTGGCGTTCGCCCAGGCCGCCCATTCCGCATGCACGGTCACCTCGGGCGGCAACCCGAACAAGTTAGCACCCCGGTCGCGGGGA
>CAZQPC010000229.1:0-8962 GCA_964595005.1 uncultured Magnetovibrio sp. | reverse complement strand
CCCGGTCAGGGTCATCCAGGGCACCGTGTGGGCACCCAGCCACAGCGCCCAGCGTTGATACCAGGGCATGGTGGCGCGGCCCCATACCGCCGGCGCGGCGAGAATGACCCCGGCCACATCCCCCACCTCAGCGCTGGTCAAGGCGACCATGGCGACGGCGCCGCCCATCGACGTGCCGTGAACATAGAGCGGCGCGTCGGGGTACTTGCGTTTCAAGGCGCTTACCGCATCGGCGGCGTCGCGGGCGTAGGCGGTGACCCCGGCCCAGGTGCCCGGCCGGGGCGCGGCGCCGAAACCGCGCTGGTCGTAGGCGTAGGACGCGATCCCGCGGAGCGCCAGAAAATCGCCCGGGTCATCGAAGAAATGGCCGTAGTCGTTGAACCCATGCAGGGCCAGGATGACCGCCTGCGGCCGGCCTTCCGGGCGCCAGCTGTGGAGCGGCAAGACGGCACCGTCAGCGGCGATAAACGCGGTGTCCGTAAACCGTGGCGTGCTGGTCATGGCGCCCGGCGGATGGATCGCCGGGGTGCAGCCGGCGAGTGCAGCGAGCGCGGCGGTCAGGAAGAAGCCGCAAAAGATGGAAAATCGACGGGGCATAAGGAACTCTATAACCTCTCGACGGCTTACGCGCCGCTCTTTATTTTCGCCCCTCAGTCGCCGGGCGCTCACTCCGTTCGCTTGGCTTTCGGCGCTCGCGCGCCGGCGCTCAGTCGCCCGAGGCTCTTCGCTGCGCTCATCGAACGGAGGTCGAGGAATGGCGTACAAACCGCCAGCCATTGAGCTCCCAGCCAACGGGCCTTTGGCCCGTAAGACGTGCCCACGCCAATGAGAATGGAATTACGCTCCATGCCGTCGCCGGCATGGAGCGTCGGTCGGGCCGATGGGCCCGAAGACAGTGAGCACCATCGAGAGCAATTCCTGGCGCCAACCTTTGACCTCTGTTCGACGCGCGTTGCGCGCCGAACGGAGGTTGAGGATTGGCGGACGATCCGCCCGCAATAAATCTTTCAGCCAACGGGCCTCTAGCCCGTTTGTCGTACCCACGCCAGTGAAAGCAATTCCTTTCCATACACCTGCATTTGCGTGGAACGACAATCCGGCCGATAGGCCTGAAGGCAGCGGACACAATAATCGCCATTTTGGCTGCAATGGCATGACACAACATTCGATGAGCGCAGCGAAGAGCCTAGCGCGACTGAGCGCCGGGCCGGGAGGCCCGAAAGCCAAGCGAACGGAGTGAGCGCCCGGCGATTGAGGGGCTATAAAACATGAGCGGACGCACGCACCCTCGGCGCCCGACGACCCCGTAATCAATTCAACAAATCTCAACCGCCCCGCATTGCCGCATCGTCCGCGTGCGTCAGGCTGACGAAGATATCCTCCAGGTCCGCTTCCTGGGTCGTTACGTCGAGGATGCCGAGGCCGGCGGCGGCGACGGCGGCCAGCACGTGCCCCGAGTTGACGTCGCTGGTCGTATAGGAAACACAAAGCCGGCGCGCGTCCATCACCTGCACGTGGAAGTCCGCCATCTCGGCCGGCACGCTGTCGACATCCCGGTCGACGGTGATCAGCATCTGTTTCGCGTCCAGCCGGCCCAGCAAATTCGCCGTCGGCTCGCAGGCGATCAACTGGCCATGGTTGATGATGGCGATGGTGTCGCACATGGCCTCCGCCTCTTCCAGATAGTGGGTGGTCAGCAAGACGGTGGTGCCGGCGGCGTTCAATGCCTTCACGTGGGTCCACAGATGGCGGCGCAGATCCACATCGACGCCGGCCGACGGCTCATCGAGGATCAGCACCGGCGGGCTGTGAACCATCGCCTTGCCGACCAGCAACCGCCGCCGCATGCCGCCGGAAAGCGAGCGCGCATAGGCGTTGGCCTTGTCGGCCAGACCGACCGCCTCCAAGACCTCGTCGGTGCGCCGCGCCGACGCCGGAACGCCATAGAGCCCGGCCTGTAATTCCAGCATTTCGCGCGGCGTGAAGTAGGGGTCCAGGTTCAATTCCTGGGGCACCACGCCGATGCAGCGCCGGGCCGCGCGCATGTCCTTTTCCGTATCGTAGCCCCACACCCGCGTCTCGCCGGCGGTCTTCGTCACCAGGCCGGCCAGGATGTTGATAAACGTCGACTTGCCGGCCCCGTTGGGCCCCAGCAGGGCAAAGAAGGAGCCCTTGGGAATGGTCAGATCGATGCCCTTGAGGGCATGTTTCGGCGCCGAGCGGCCGGACCCGGCGTAGGTCTTTCGAAGGCCCGTGACCTGAATGGCGGCCGCCGGGTCGGTGGTCGGCTGGAAGTAGCTCATGGGGTTCCGGCGGCGATCTCGAAGGGGTTCATCATGGTGCTCCGTCTGCACGCCGACATGCACCGACGGCCCGGTTGCTGTCAAGGCGTGCCACAAATTAACCCCGGCTTGGCCCCAATTTCGCCGAACCCGGCGGTCATCTTGCGGCCTGATAAATGCAATTGGTTTGGAGAAAACGCCCATGTTTGCCCTGATCCTCGCCCCCATCGCCTTGCTTTGGACCGCCACCAACAGCGACTACCTGCAGAAAGTCACGGACGCGCGCTGGGACTATGTCGGCCACCAAGAGCGCGCCGCCGGCCCGGCCGCCGACGGCAGCGCCGCCCTGACCATGGAAATGGATGGCAAGACCTTCATCCTGTTCAAGCAGCGCGCCCGCGATGAAGCGCCGGAAACGGCGGAACACGCGGCGGCCGACTAATCCGAGCTCTGCGGCGGCGGAAAGGTCACGGCCTCTATCTTGTTGCCGTCCAGGTCCAGGATGAAGGCGCCATAGTAGGTGGTCATCTCGCCCTGGCGCGGACCCGGCGCGCCGTCGGACCGGCCGCCGGCCTCCAGGGCGGCCCGGTGGAAGGCGCGGACCGCGTCTTCTGAGCGGCACCGGAGGCCTATGTGATGGCCGCTGTTCTCAGGCACATCTTCACCGGCCCTCGCGTTCAGCCAGAACTCCGGGTAGCGTTTGCCGTAACCGACCGTGCCCGGCCGCTCGGCCAGGCGGGTCATGTCCAGCGGTGCCAACACCCGGTCATAGAACGCGGCGGCGGCGTCCAGATCGCGGACCGGAATGGAAACGTGGTCGATCATCCCAAGCCGTCCCCGCTCATGCCGGGCAATTCGCTGAGCGCCACGGACCAGGCCGGGTCCGTATGCTTGGCCCAGTAGAGTTCCCTGAGCCGTGCCGTCAGCGGACCCGGACCATCACCAACGGTTTCCCCGTCCAGGCGTCCGACGGGCATGATGCCGCCGGCCGTCGACGTGATGAAGACCTCATCGGCGGCCTTCAGATCGGTGATCGGAAGAGGGGCTGCCTCTCCCTTCACCTGCAATTCGGCCAGAAGCTCCAGTGCGGTGCGCCGGGTAATCCCTTCCAGGACGCCGCTGGCCGGTGTCGTCACCCGGCCGTCCTTGAGCGCGAAAATGTTGAAGCCGGGGCCTTCGGTGACATGGCCGGCGCCATCCACCAACAATACGTTCTCGCGCCCCGCGTCATAGGCCTCGTGGAGGCCGGCGACCAGGTCCAGCCAGTGATAGTTTTTCACCGTCGGATCAACGGAGCCGGGCTGAATGCGCGAGATCGAGGAGATGTGGATATCGAGCCCGCGGGCCATCTGGTCTTCATTGGCGACGAAACCCAAGGGAATGGCGAAGGCGATGAAGGTGTTGACCGCGTCGCGGGGGTCGCGGCTGAAGGTCGGCGAGACGCCGCGGGTCAGGATCATTTCCACGTAGGCGGTGTCCAGTTCCGACCGCCGCACGCATTCCGCCAGGATGGCGCTCAGCCGGCCGCGGTCGAAGGGCAGGGTCAGGCGCAGCTTTTCAATGCTGGCCTCGAATCGGTCGAGATGCGCGTCGAGACGGAAGAACCGGCCCTCCCAGACGGAAACCACGTCGTAGGTGGCATCAGATCGCAGCAGCCCCCAATCGAGGACGGAGATCTTGGCCTCCGACATGGGCACGAATTTGCCTTGGATGTAGGCGCAGCCGGGGGGGAAGGTGAGTTCCTCAGCCATTTCGTTGTCCCCTCATCCCATCCTTCTCCCCAAAGGAGAAGGGGGTGTACGCCGATCCCGCACAACGTTTCCCTCTCCTTCGGGGAGAGGGAGGGGCCCGCGAAGCGCGGCGGTGAGGGGAGAACCAGGGAATGTGGCAAATACGGAGGACCCATCGGTCTGGCCAACAAACCGTGACCGTGGCGCCATGGGATTCCCAGGTGGTGGCGCGTAAGCGCGGTTTGTTCCCCCGGAGGGAACGGTAGCCGTTAGCAGCAACCTTGGTACGGACAGATCGGTCCGGCCGACCCAGCCATCCCCAGACCTCACGTGGGCGTATGCCGACCTGCCCGTCAAGCTAATGTGCCTCATCCCAATTCATCCCGGTACCGGCATCGACCACCAGTGGCACGTCCAGATGCGCCGCCCCTTCCATGGTCGCGCGGACCGCGTCGATGGTCGCGTCGACCTCCGCTTCGGGCACCTCGAAGATCAGCTCATCGTGCACCTGCAACAGCATTTTGGCCTTCAGCCCGGCACCGCTCAGGGCGCCCGGCACCCGGATCATGGCGCGCTTGATGATGTCCGCCGCGCCGCCCTGGATCGGCGCGTTGATGGCGGCGCGCTCCGCAAATCCCCGCATGTTGGGGTTGCGGTCGTTGATGCCCCGGGTGTGGCACTTGCGCCCGAACAGGGTGCTCACAAAGCCCGCTTCCTTGGCCTGTTTCTTGGTGCGCTCCATATAGTCGCGGATGCCCGGGTATTTTTCGAAATAGGCCTCGATGTAATCCTTGGCCTCGCCGTTCGGGATGCTCAGCTGGCGGGCCAGCCCGAAGGCCGAAATGCCGTAGATGATGCCGAAGTTGATGGCCTTGGCCTTCCTGCGGGTCATCGGGTCCATGCCGTCGATGGGTTCGCCGAAGACCTGCGACGCGGTCAGGGCGTGAATGTCCTGGCCGTCGTGGAAGGCCTGTTTCAGGGCGTCGATGCCGGCCACGTGGGCCAGGATGCGAAGCTCGATCTGGGAATAATCCGCCGACACCAGCACGTGACCCTTCTCCGGCACGAAGGCCTTGCGGATCTTGCGGCCCTCCTCCGTGCGCACGGGAATGTTCTGCAGGTTCGGATCGGTCGACGCGAGCCGCCCGGTCGACGCGGCGGCCTGGCTGTAGGAGGTATGCACCCGGCCCGTCGCCGGGTTGATGGCATTGATGAGCGCATCCGTATAGGTGCTTTTCAGCTTCGACAGCTGGCGCCAATCCAGCACCGTTTTCGGCAGGTCGTGGCCTTCCGCGGCCAGGCCTTCCAGCACGTCGGCGCCGGTGGCGTAGGCCCCGGTCTTGCCCTTCTTGCCGCCGGGCAGGCTCATTTCGTCGAACAGAATCTCGCCGAGCTGTTTGGGTGAACCCACATTGAATTCGCGTCCGGCCAATTTTTTGGCTTCCGCCTCCAGATCGATCATGCGTTTGCCGAAGTCATCGGACAGGCGCTTCAATTCCGTGGCGTCGACCTTGATGCCGTGGCGTTCCATGCCGTCCAGCACCGGGACCAGGGGGCGTTCCAAGGTCTCGTAGACGGTGGCCATGTGTTCCTGGGCCAAACGCGGCTTGAAAGCCCGATGCAGGCGCAGCGTGATGTCCGCGTCCTCGGCGGCGTAATCCAGCGCCTTGTCCAATTCGACCAAATCAAACGTAATTTGCGATTTGCCCGTGCCGACAACCTCCTTGAACTTGACCGTCTCCATGCCCAGCGTATCGCGGGCCAACTCGTCCATGCCGTGGCCGTGCAGGCCGCCTTCCAGGACGTAGGAGATCAGCATGGTGTCATCGACGGGATGCACCTCGACGCCGTAGCGGGTCAGGACCTGGCGATCATATTTGATATTCTGGCCGATCTTCAGGACGCTTGGGTCTTCCAGCATGGGCTTCAACAGGGCCAGCGCCTTGTCCATGGGGATTTGTTCGGGCGGCGGGGCGCCCACGGCGGCATCCAGAAGATCACCCGTGGTGCCGGCATCCGCCGACTTGTGGGCCAGCGGGATATAGCAGGCCCGGCCTGGGGTCACCGCCAGGGACACGCCGACCAGATCGGCTTGCATGGAATCCAGGCCCGTGGTTTCCGTGTCCACGGCAACGGCGCCGGCGGTCTCGGCCTCGGCAACCCAGGCGGCCAGGGCGTCTTTCGTCTGAATGAGTTCGTAGACCGCATCACCCGGCGGCGCCTCGGGCGAGCCCACGTTGCCGTCACCCGCCTCGCCGCCGGAGACGCCCATGCGCACGGCCAAGGTGGAGACCAGGGACTTGAAATTCTGTTCTTGCAGAAACGGCAGCAACACGTCGGGGTCGCGGTCACGGACGGCGAAGCTCTCCCAGGGTTCGGTCACCGGCACGTTGACGTCCAGGCGGACAAGCTGGCGGCTGATCCGCGCCATGTCCGCCTGTTCGATCAGGCGTTCGCGGCGTTTCGTCTGTTTGATCTCGCCGGCGCGGGAAAGCAGCGTGTCCAGATCGCCATATTCGTTGATCAAAAGCGCCGCGGTCTTGATGCCGATGCCTTCGACGCCGGGCACGTTATCGGTGCTGTCGCCGGCCAAGGATTGAACGTCGACAACCTTATCCGGACCGACGCCAAATTTCTCGATCACCTGATCGTGGCCGATCACCCGGTTTTTCATGGCGTCCAGCATGGTCACGCGCTCAGTGACCAGTTGCATGAGATCCTTGTCCGACGACACGATGGTTACCTCGGCGCCGGCTTCGGCGGCCTGTCGGGCGTAGGTGGCGATCAGGTCGTCGGCTTCGAAGCCCTCCATGTCGACGGCCGGCACGTTCATCGCCTCGGTGGCGTCGCGGACCAGTTGGAATTGCGGGATCAGTTCATCGGGCGGCGGCGGCCGGTTCGCCTTGTAGTCGGCATAGATATCGGAACGGAAGGTCTTGCGGGCCCGGTCGAAGATCACGGCGATATAATCGGCGTCCGTATCGTCGATCAGCTTCATCACCATTTTGGTGAACCCGAACACCGCGTTGACCGGCGTGCCGTCGGCCCGGGTCATCGGCGGCAGGGCGTGAAAGGCCCGGAACAGGAACCCCGATCCGTCGATGAGGAAGACGTGTTTTGGCTGCTCTTGTGGCGTCTCAGGCATGATCGCTCCGGCTGGCATCGTGGCGGCTGTGAGGTCGCCGAGGTCAATTTCGGATCAGATAACAGCTAAGATTACCCCCTTCCGGCCCCGTGAGCGAGCCGAAATAAAACATGAACATCAATTTTTATCCACCGCCAATGGACAGGCGTCTGGATCTCGGAAACCCCGGAAATGCGGGAGTTCCGGGCATCCTCGCGCCGCCATCACGGCATTTTCAGGGGACTTGATTGGCGCCGTTAAGGAAAACCTCATAGATTACGGCTAGGATTTTCGATCAACACGGGGACATGGCTCGAAACATTTTGAAACCCGTTCCCCGGTACCGGTGAAATCCGGATCAGCTAGATTTAACCGGACAGACAGGGCAAATAAGGACACATCCGACGACGCAGAGGCGGTAAGGAAAAACAGGGAATAAACCCGAAAGGGAACGGCCAGAGGCCGGTT
Source organism: uncultured Magnetovibrio sp. (assembly GCA_964595005.1). Classification (GTDB taxonomy): domain Bacteria; phylum Pseudomonadota; class Alphaproteobacteria; order Rhodospirillales; family Casp-alpha2; genus UBA3470. The sequence continues at coordinate 1,358 of CAZQPC010000229.1, read as the reverse complement.
CCAGGGGGGGTGCCAAGACCGGAAGGCATGGTTTCCGGTCCGGAGATTGAGGAGAAATCTCATGAAGGCGCTGATTAAGACCCTGCCTATCACACTGTCCCGTACGCTGCCCCATACGCTGCCCCATACGCTGCCCCAGAGGCTGACCAAGACCGCATTGGCGGCCGCAGCAATGTTCGCCGCGTTTCTTGTCACCACCATCCCGACCGCGCCCGCCGAGGCGCAAATGGCGCGGCCGACCTGTTCGGACCGCCCCACCGTGCTCAGCCAATTGGCCAAGAAATACCACGAAGCCCCCGTCAACATGGGCCTCACCAATTCCGGCGCGGTGCTGGAAATTCTGGCTTCCGACGGCGGCACCTGGACCATTTTGGTGACCACGCCCCAGGGCCACACCTGCATGGTCGCCGCCGGCGAACATTGGGAACCGGTGGAGTCGAAAAAAGCCGGCTTCACGCCCTCGGGCGGCGGCATCATCCACTAAGGGAAACACCGCCGAGGCCGGCCTCAAAACCGGGCCGTGAAAAAATAGGAGAGACCTCGTGATACACATCGCGTATCGCTGACGGGTCCCGCGCCGCAAGGCCGGGGCCTGTTGTCTGTTGGTGATGCTCAAAAAAAAGGCGGCGGGCGAGGCGCCGCGTCGAAGACCGTCAGCTGATCTCAGAAGTTCAATGCCCCGTATCCGCTGCCGCCCCTTCCTTCAAAACGAAGTGCCGCGAACAGTAGGGACACGTGATCTCCACCGCCGCGCCCATGTCCAGATAGACCTTGGGATGGCCCAGCGCGCCGCCGCCGCCGTCGCAGGCCACGGTCTTGGCGTCGGCTTCGATGGTTTCGGTGGCGGTCATGGCGGGGCCTCGTTGTTGGACGGTCAGAGTTGATGGGGGAATGATAGCGCGCCCAGCCGGCGGATCAATGATCTTTGCCGCCCCTTTTAACCCCGCTTTAACCGCATCAGCGCCATAATCCCGCCCTGAAGAAACATCACAATGTTTGTCGTCCAGAACGGAGGGCCCCCGATGCCACGCGAAACGCGGAAACTTCTCTTTGATTGCCAGGAACTGGAGACGGCGGCCATGGACCATTGCCGGCGTCACGGAATCACCGTGCCGGAAGGCGCGCTCAGTGCGCTGAGCGTCGGCACCGATCCGGCGATGGCGGTGCGCCTGCGCTTCGGTGTCGGGGAGGGCGCGGGCGAGCTGCATTTGAGCCAGCGCCAGATCGGCGACGCGCTCATCGATTACTGTCAGGAAAGCGGTATCCCCATTCCCCGCGGCGCCCTGAAATCAGTGCGCGCCGAAGCCGGCGCCATCGCCATCATGATCGAGGCCGGCATCGAACACCGGGCCGCCTAG
>CAZQPC010000228.1:0-8975 GCA_964595005.1 uncultured Magnetovibrio sp. | reverse complement strand
CAGGGTCGAGCGCCGCCTCGAAAGGGCCGCCGAACGCATGAAACCGGTGGTTGCCGGCACGGCTGATCAAGCAGCACAAGCGCTGCAACGCAAGTTGCAGCGCGAACTGAAACCCTTGTTTCGGGAAATGGACCGGGAAATGGATCACCGCAACGGAAAGCTCGATACGGCGCAGAATTACCGCCAAGAGCAGGCAAGGTGTTCCGGATGGTAGCGACAGCGCCCATCCCTGGCCGGTTCAGGCCGGCACAAAACAATTTCGCCTTCAAACGCAATCCGATATATGATAACTCAGGTGTCAGCTAGGCCATTGATTCCATGAATGAAGTTTCGCCAAAGACGCTCAACGACGACGATCCCCTGCACGAGGCGCAGATGGAAGTTCGTCAACTCAAGCAGACCGTGTCGGCGCTGCGCGAGGAATTGGAAAATGTTTCCATCGATAAGCAACAGGCCGTGCAGCAGACCCGCGCCGAATCCCAGGACGAATTGAAGCAGCTTCGCGAGACGGCGTCGGCATTGCGTGATACACTGGACGAAATGAATTTTTCCAAGAGCAAGGACGTCCAGGAAGCCCGCGCCACAGCCAACGATGAAATTGTCCAGTTGCGGAACACGGCCTCGGCGCTGCGTGACGAATTGGAGGACCTGAAGTTTGCCAAGGACGAGGCGGTGCAACGCGCTGTTGCCACGGGAAATGATGAGATTACCCAACTGAAGGGAACCGCGCACAAGCTGCGGGACCAGTTGGACCAAGTGAAGTTCGACTTTGAGGAGAAGTTTCAGGAGCAGGCCCGAAACAACCGCGACGATGTCGGTCAGTTGCAGCAAACCATCGCTGCCCTGCGTACTGAGCTTGAGGACAAGGATGGCAAGTAAGCCGCAACGTAAATCGGCAAGCCGCCCCAGATTGGTGGCGAAAATTCAGGCCGAGGCCGAACAACCGGCAACGGACGAACCGGTTGCCGACGAAACGGATGCCGGCGACCTGATCACGGTCGACGATCTGGTCGGTGGCGACGTGGTTGCCGAAGCGACGCCGCGAAAGCGCAAGCCGAAGCGGAAAAAATCCAATCGGTCACCGAAGAAGGCGCCCGACGGCAATCAACTGCGGCAAGCCAACAAGCGCCTGAAGCAGGCGGAAATGCTGCTCAATGTGTCGCGCCGGGTCGCCGCCATGGAGACCCTGGACGAGATCCTTGAGACCCTGGTGGAAATGACCACTTGGGAACTGGGCGCCGAACGCGGCAGTCTGTTCCTCAACGACAGCTCAACGGAAGAGCTGTATTCGCGCGTCGCGCAAGGCAACTTCTCACGCGAGATCCGCATCCTCAACACAACGGGTGTTGCAGGCGCCATCTTCACCAACGGCGTCGGCGAGATTATCGATGACGCTTACGAAGACGATCGGTTCAACCGCACCATCGATGAACAGACCGGTTTCAAAACCCGCAATATCGTCTGTGCGCCGGTGAAGACCGTGAAAGGTGAAATCATCGGCGTCATCCAGGTTCTCAACAAACAGGAAGACACGTTCACGGAAGAAGATCTGGAATTGCTGGAAGCCATGACGACCCAGGCCTCCGTGGCTCTGCAAAGCACCCAGTTCGTCGAGCGCATGAAAAAAAGCCGGGAAAAAGAATTGGAATTCCTGGACATCGTCGCCGATGTCACCTCGGAACTGGAGCTGGGCGCCCTGCTCAGCAAGGTCATGGCCGAGGCGACGCGCATGTTGGCCGCCGACCGGTCCACCCTGTTCCTGAACGATGAAAAAACCAGCGAATTGTTCTCCCGGGTCGCCATGGGTGACGGCATCGGTGAAATCAGACTGCCCAATGTGGCCGGCATCGCCGGTGCCGTGTTCACGTCTGGTGAAACGATCAACATCCCCTACGCCTACGCGGACCTTCGGTTCAATCCGGCCTTCGACAAGCAGACGGGGTATTTCACCCGTTCCATTCTGTGTGTGCCCGTGGTCAACAAGAACGGCAAGTGTATCGGCGTCACCCAGGTTCTGAACAAACGCGGCGGACCGTTCACGGAAGAAGATGAAACGCGGCTCAAGGCGTTTACGGCGCAGGTCTCCATCGCCCTTGAAAACGCCAAGTTGTTCGAAGACGTCGCCAACATGAAGAACTACAACGAAAGCATGTTGGAAAGTATGTCGAACGCCGTGATTACGATGGACGAAGAAGGCGTCGTCGTCACCTGCAACGCCGCCGGCCTGAGCATTTTACAGATCGAAGAAGAAGCCATCGTCGGCGTTCAGGCCGAGGAGTTTTTCATCGAACCCAACGATTGGATCATGGAAAAGCTGCGCGAAGTCGGTGAAACCCAGGAGAGCGACGAACTTCTCGACGCCGAAATCGAAGTCGGCCCCGATGAGGAAAAGGAAACCCTGTCGGTCAACGTGACCTTCCTGCCGCTGATCAGCATCGAGGAGAAAAAGCTCGGTGAGATGATCATGATCGAGGACATCAGTTCCGAAAAACGCATGAAATCGACCATGTCGCGCTATATGGATCCGGGTCTGGCCGACCAGTTGATGGACGGCGGTGATGAGATTCTCGGCGGCAAAAGCATGGAAGCGACGGTGTTGTTTTCCGATGTCCGCAGTTTCACCACGATCACCGAATCCCTGGGCGCCCAGGGCACGGTGCAGATGCTGAATGAATATTTCACCATCATGGTCGATATCATCACCGGTGAAGGCGGCATGCTGGATAAGTTCATCGGCGACGCCATCATGGCGGCCTTCGGCGTCCCCATTCCCCACGACGATGACGAAGACCGCGCCGTGCGTGCCGCCATCGCGATGATTACCGACCTTTGGGAGTGGAATAAAGTCCGCGAAGCCCGCGGCGAGGCCCCCATCGATCACGGTGTTGGTTTGAACACGGGGATGATTGTGTCTGGCAACATCGGCTCACCCAAACGCATGGACTTCACCATGATCGGCGATGGGGTCAACCTGTCGGCGCGGTTGGAATCGGCCTGCAAACAGTATTCCGCCCGTATCCTGATCTCGGAATTCACCCGCGCCAAGCTGAAGGGCACCTATCGCATGCGTGATGTGGATTTGGTGGTCGTCAAGGGCAAGACCGAACCGGTCGGTGTTTTCGAGGTTCTCGACTATCACAACGACGAGACCTTCCCCAACCTCATGGACGCGGTGAACTACTTCAACGAAGGCGTCAAGGATTACCGGGCCGGCAATTGGGACAAATCGACCGAAGGCTTTCTGGAAGTGCTGAAGGCCAACCCCAACGACAAACTGGCGCAGACCTATATCGAACGCAACGAACACCTGAAGGCCGAGCCGCCGGACGACTGGGATGGCATTTGGGTGATGACGTCGAAATAACGCCAACCGCGCGAGGCGTCAGTTCAGCAGCTTTTGCGCACTCAGGAACTTGATCAGATCGGCGGAAAAGCCGCGGCCCTTGCGGACCACGGTGACGTGATCGGGCAAGCCGCCTAAATCCGCACCGATTTCATCCGACGCCGTCATCAGCAGAAACTTGTGATGCGACGTCGCCTCGATGGCGCCCAGCACGCGGGCCAGCTCCAACCCGGATATGCGGTCCAGAACATGGCTCGAAATGACCACGTCGGGGCGCAGGGTGATCGCCAGGTCGACGGCGCTGAGACTGCTTTCGGCAATAATCACCTTGAAGCCGAAGGTCGTCAGTTCGCGGCTGATAATCTTGCGTTGAATGCCCTTGGGCATCAACAGCATGACGCTCATGCCGGCCTTCAGGGGGCTGCGTTCGCGGCTCAGGCCGCGCAGCGGCATGCCTTTGACGGCGGCGGCAACCTCCATATCGTCCGGGTTCAGGCCGCTTTCCAAAACATCGCGGATACGGTCGATGAACAACTGGACATCCCAAAGCTGATCGACGCCAAGCTCCTTGATGGTTTCCAGATAGTCCTCCAGGGCATGACACCACACGGTGATGGCGGGGAAGCCGAAACTGCCGCCGGTGCCCTTCAGGGTATGGACATGCCGTTTGATCTCAAGCTGTTCGTGATCAGGGCGGCCGGCGTCGGCGAGCAGCCGGGAAACGGACCCCTCCACCTCATCCAGACGGTCTTCCGAGCTTTCGATAAATTCCTGGCGCATGTCGGCCAGTATCATCTCAAGATCGGGATCCGTCTGCCCTTGCGTCATGGTTTACCTATTCCGCTTTTCGTTACCTGGGCAGGTGCTTGCCAATGGTCTGCAATAGGTCGGGAAAATCTATTGGCTTGGCGAGAAATCCGTCGCATCCCGCTTCATAGATGGCGTCGCGGTTACCGGTCCCGGTCTCAGCGCTCAGGGCCAATACGGGAATATGACGCAAATCACTGTTATTCTTGAGCAACCCGGTGGCTTCGAAGCCGGTCATGTGCGGCATGTTGAGGTCCATGAGAATAAGGTCTGGCCGGTCCTGGGCGGCACGTTCCAGCCCTTCATTGCCGTCGGCGGCCTGCACCACTTCGTATCCCTTGGCCTGCAGAAACCGCCCGACAAGGGTCCGTGTTTCATCGGCATCATCGATGATCAGAATTTTCGCCATAGCTCAACCTAACGGATAAACCGCCTCCCCGAAAACCGCACACCCCCTGTTGTCGTAAAATTCTCCGACGTCACCGGAAAACGTCCACATGGCCAAATAATTGTTGGCGCCGTTTATTTGGTCGTCGCAATGAAGACGCCGTCCCAATCCTTCTCCGGCGGGTTCTCCTGGTACTCGGCGATGCGCTCTTCGTAGAGATCACAAAGCACATGCAGGTTGGCATCCAGTATCCAGGGCTTGTTGTCGTCATTGCCGCCGTCGCGGATATCATGCAGCATTTTCGATGCCTCGTCCCATTGCTGGGCCCGGTAGATTTCCATGAATTCGGCGATCAGGCCTTGCAGATCGAGGAACTTGGGATCCGCCAAAACCTCTTCGTCCCCCATCAGGCCGTAGATATAGGTGCCCTCGGTCTTGCCTTTGACCTGGATGAAATCGAGATCGATGGTCGCCAGACGGTCCATGACGGCTTCGCGCGTCGACGGTCCCAGGACGACATTCATGCCGTAGCTCTTGGATTGGCCTTCCAGGCGCGCCGCCAAGTTGACGCAGTCACCAAGGACGGAATAGTCGAAGCGCATGTCGGACCCCATGTTGCCGACCACGCCTTCACCTGTATTGAGGCCCAATCCGACCTTCAGCGGAATATGCTTGCGCCCCTCCTCTTCCGCTTCAAGACGCAGGCGCTCATTCAGGGGTTTCATCTCGGCCAGCATCGCCAACGCCGACGTACAGCCGAGGTATTCCTGATCGTCCACATCCAAAGGCGCGTTCCAGAATGCCATGATGCAATCGCCCATATATTTGTCGATGGTACCCTGGCGTTCGATGATCGCGTTGGTCAGGGGCGTCAGCAGTTTATTGATAAGTTTCGTCAAACCGACCGCATCGAACTGTTCTGAAATTGTCGTGAAGCCGCGCACGTCACAGAACAGCAGCGTCAATTCCCTTTGCTCCCCGCCCAACGCCAATCCGTCCGGATTTTCAGCCAGAATGCTGACCTGGTCAGGGGACAAGTATTTTGAGAATTGATCGCGCGTCTGTTTTCGCTCTGCTTCCTCGCGGGCATAGCCCGTGTAGGTCAGCACCATGTAGATGATCAGGATCGAAAGCACCGCGTAACTGGCGTCCAGCAAGTGGCGTTCCTCGGCAAACATGTACCACGACGTTCCGCCGGCGGCGGCGGCGGACAGAACGAACACGACAGCCGTCCATTTGGCGCCCAGCCACGGCACCATGATAATGATGATCAATCCGGCGACCAGGATGAACGTCAGTTCCGCCGCGACAAAATAGCCGGGCCGCTTGAGATATTGTTTGTGGAAGGCCGCTTCCAAAATTTGGGCATGCACCTCCACCCCCGGCAAGACCGGGTCAGTCGGGACGGCCCGAATATCTTTCAGCCCCACGGCGGATGTGCCGACAATGGTCAACTTGCCCTTCAGCATTTTCGGGTCCGCGGTGCCGTTCAAAATCTCTGCTGCCGAAATGTATTTCGCTTTGTCGGTGAGAGAGAAATAGGGCCAGATACGGCCGAACTGATCCGTTTCAACGGTCAGCTGCTTATGGATACCGATCTTCTGAATGCCAGCTTGATCAACCCGGATCAGGATATTCTTTCTGCCGGTGGCAACACGAAGCATCTCGGCAGCCAAAGACGGATAGATAATGTCTTCGTGAACGAAGAATGCAGGGACATTTCGTATGATACCATCGCGGTCGGGAATGGCATTAAACATGCCAAATCCGCCGAACCGGCCCTTGGCCCCCAATTCCAATACCGGCAAATTCCGCGTCATGTACGGAAATTTTGGCAAGAAGGTCCGTGGATCCAGCGCGCCCTTACCACGCAATTCAGCAACTGTCTTCTTGACGGGCGGACGGTTTTCCTGGCCTTCGACCTTCACGGAACGTCCGGCTTGGCCGAGCACCACCCGACTGCGCTTGAGAACATTCGCGAGGACACTATCATTGCTCGGCAACTTGGCAATTTTAGCCAAAGTATCCTGATCAAGCCCCTTGACCGAACCAACGATGGTTTTCGGATCTGTCCTGTCAGGCTCGGCGAACACAATATCGAAAGCGATCAGCGCGGCGCCCATCTGCATGGTGTTCTGCACCAGCTTTGCAATGGTTGTCCGCGACCAGGGCCACTGCCCGACGGTGGTCAATGACGCCTCGTCAATATCAATGATGGTGACCGGTTTCCTGGCCGGCGGCGGGATTTCACGCGGCTTCACCTGTTGGTAATAATCGAACGTCTTCAAGCGTAGAAACTCAACGGGCCACGGATCCCAGTGCTTCATGAAAAGCAGGGCAATCAGCAACGCATAGCCGATCAATCGATCAACTTTGAATGCCGCCCGTATCAGCCTCATGCCAACTCCCCGTGCCGTCTAACGCCGCGTCCCTTGCAAAGTCCTTTGCAGCGGATCGGCCCGATTCGATGCCGCGCCGACCGCTTTCGGACTTTTATTGCATTACCTGGCGAATTGTACACCCGGCGCCCGGCGCCCGGTCAAGTGGGAATCGGCGCCCGAAACCCCGCTTCCCCCCGCGAAATCAAGGCCATGCCCGGAAATGTCCGGATTTCGCCGCGAATCAATCGGCCGCATCGGCCAACATCCGCTGGTATCCGAATCGCCGCCAACGTATATTTATGGTCTATGAGTGACGCGACCAACCGCGCATGGCTGAAGCCGTTCTTGAAGCCTGTCCGCCCCGTTTTCCGGGAGGTCCTGGCCATGTCCGCCTTCGTCAACATCATGGCCCTGGCGGTGCCGGTCTTCACCTTGCAGACCTACGACCGGGTGATCGGCCATGCCGGCATATCGACGCTGATCGGTTTCGTCATCGGCATGATCGCCGTGTTGATCTTCGATTACATCCTGCGCGTCGCGCGCTCGCGTATCATGCAGACGGTGGCGCTGCGCATCGATGTCCTGGTCGGCCACAAACTGTTCACCAAACTGATGGAACTGCCGTTGCAGGTGTTGGAGGGCAAGCCGGCAAGTTTCTGGCAGTCCCTGTTCCGCGACGTCGACACGGTTCGCAACACGGTCTCGGGGGCGTCCGCCCTGTTGATCTGCGACCTGCCGTTCTTTTTCATGTTTTTCACCCTGATCTGGCTGATCGCGGCGCCCATCGCCTGGGTCCTGTTGATCATCTTGCCGGCCTTCATGTTCATCGCCTGGCGCTCGGCGGCGGCGATGGCCGAGGCCAACCAGGAAGAACGCCAGACCATGCAGACCCGCGACGGCCTGATCGCCGAAATGATCCAGGGCCGGACCACCATCAAGGCCCTGGCTTTGGACGATTCCATGCGGCCCATGTGGGCCGACCGGCACGCCGAGAATATCGAAAATTCCATCCGCCGCGGCTCCAAGTCGGACTTCTATTCCTCTTTCGGCGGCAGCCTGACGATGGCGACCACCATCTTCATGACCAGCGTCGGTGCCATCGCCATCATTTCCGGCGCCATCACCATGGGCGGCCTGGTCGCCACCAACATGCTGACCGGGCGCCTGATCGGGCCGCTCAATCAGCTGGTCGGTCAATGGCGCACCTACAACAACTTCAAGCAATCCGTGGAACGCCTGGGCGAGGTGTTCAACATGGAAAGCGAACGCACGGTCTCCGAGATTACCCTGACCCGCCCCGAAGGCGAGATCGGCATTGAGAACGTCTCCTTCTCCTACGCCGAAGACCTGGCGCCGGTGCTGGAAAGCGTCAGCTACACCATCAAGGCGCGCGGCGTGCATGCCCTGGTCGGGCGCAATGGTTCCGGCAAGACGACATTGATGAAGGTCATTCAGGGCCTGTATACGCCGCAGGTCGGGCGCATTCTCATCGACGGCGCCGACATCGCCCAGTTCAGCCGTAAGGAATTGGCCCATTGGATCGGCTACGTGCCCCAAGAGACCATCTTGTTCACCGGCACGGTCCGCGACAACATCATCCACCGCAATCCGGAAGCCAACGACGACGAGATCATCAAGGCGGCGACGGCGGCCGGCGTGCATCATTTCATCATCGACCTGCCCGACGGCTACGCCAGCGACATCGGCGAAGCCGGCCGGCGCCTGTCCGGCGGCCAGCGCCAACGCATCGCCGTCGCCCGGGCCCTATTGGGCGACCCGCCGGTGCTGTTGCTGGACGAGCCGTCGGCAAGCCTTGACCGTCAGGCCGAGACGGCGCTGCGCGAAACCCTGCTGGAAATCGGCAAGGAGCGCACCGTCATCATCGTCACCCACAGCCCGATCATGCTGGCCGCCTGCGACGATCTTGTCGCGCTGGACAAGGGCAAGGTGGCCCTGGCCGGTCCCTCGAAGGAGATTTTGCCGCGGCTGTTCGGTCAGCAACCGAAGACCGCCGACGCGGCACAAGGGGCACCGGGTCAGGTCCGCGGCACGGTCC
>CAZQPC010000227.1:0-9003 GCA_964595005.1 uncultured Magnetovibrio sp. | reverse complement strand
AGGCCTCGACGCCGCGTCCTTGCCATACGTGCATATAACACATGTAGGCATTGAGGTCGGCGTCGCCGGGACTGACCGCCAAGCCGTTTGATATGGCCTGCACCGCGAGATCAAGATCGCCCTCGACCAAGTTCTTCATACCCAGCGGCACATACGCCCAGCCAAAATTCGGGTCGATGGAAACAGCCCGTATCGCCAAGTCCGATCCGCGTTCCGGTGAGTGCCCTGTGTCCATGTTCGAAATCTTGCCGAACCACCCGTCGAATGCGGATATAAGTCCCAGCCCCGCATAACCGCCAGCGAAATTCGTATCTAAATCCACGGCCTTTTCGAAATATATTTTGGCCTCCCGCAGATGTTCGGCCGTCGGCGGATGAACGGCATATTTGCCCCGGACATAATAGTCGTAAGCCGCTTTTATCGGCGCATAGGAGGAAGAAAACCGCTCGGCCTCGGCGACATTCAGGTTGACTTGCAGGCTGCTGATGATCTTTTGCGAAATCTCATCTTGGAGGGCAAATACATCATCCAAACTGCCGTCATACCGTTCGGCCCAGAGTTGGGCGTTGGACCTTGCCTCAATGAGTTGCGCGGAGATACGAACCCGGTTGGCGGACTTCTGAACACTGCCTTCCAGCACGTGGGAAACATTCAGGTCCCGCGCAACCACTCGAATGTCGATCGTTTTTCCTTTGTAGGTAAAACTGGAATTTCGGGCGATGACCGAGATGCCGGTCAATTTCGTCAAATCAGTTATGATCGCCTCGACGACGCCGTCACTGAAAAATTCCTGTTCCGGATCATTGGACAGATTGGCAAACGGAAGGACCGCGATGGAAAGTTGTATGGCCTCAGATTGCGGCGCCGTGGTCGCCTGCGAAGAGGCCGAATATTCGTCAGGTTCTGGTGTGGCCTTGGCGACAAATCGAAAGCCCCGTTTCGGGAAAGTTTTGATCACGTCTTGATTTTTACCGTCATCCTCTACGGCGCGCCTTGCCAGATTGATGGCGGATGTAATGGCCGCATCGGAAACGATACGGCCCTCCCATATGTGTTCGACCAATTCATCCTTGCTGATCACCCGATTTCGGTTTTCCGCAAGATACAGGAGCAGGCTGAAGACCTGCGGCTCAAGGGAGATGGCTGTTTCCCCTTTTTTGAGAGCATAATTCGCCGAATCCAGGGAAAAGTCACCGAACCGAATCATCGACTTCTTTCTTTCTCGTCCCAAAGAAAAAAAGAGGTTTTATCGATACTTCCCGATAAGTCCTCTAAGCGACGCTCGGCCAGTCTGCCTATGATGTGATCATCAAGCAACCGGCAAACACAGCGGATGGAGAAGGACATGTTTAATCCCAACGACTTGGACCACCGGATGGATGGTTACAAAGCCCCCATCGAAACAGTCGAACTGGGCAAATCGATGTCGATGACCGAACTGGCCAAGGCGGTTTTGGGACCCGCCATTCGTGAAAGAAACATCGCCGTTTGGAAAGCTGTCGCTGAATTGTGGGGCAACCTGAAACGAATGGGCGTCGAAAGCCGGGGCATCTGGATCAACGTCGTTCGCGGTTGAAACATGCTCGCGATCTTTGTCCGAAATGGGTGATTGTTAGCCTCTTGAACGTTTCACTAAGAATGCCCGAATTCCAACTCTATTTGGGAATCAACATTTAATTATGATTATGATTTGTTCGTAATTTCGCTGTAAGTGGGAGCTGCGCGCTATTTTATATTTTGAGTACGAAGTCGCATCTGGCGGCAAACTCTAAGCGCGGGCGCGATGACGGTTGACGCAGGCGTCTACCGATAAGATTTCTGCACGCGGTCCGGGTCCCTACCCGGCCTCGGCGACTTTGGCCAGTTCATTGACCAGGTAGCGCACACCATCGAGACGTTCGTCGGGCGTTTTCCACCGACGCATATAGACCAGTTTGTGATCGGGGCGGAGTTTTGCCGTGCCAGCCTGATTGGCGAAGAACTCCACCAGGCCCGCCGGGTTGGCGAAATCGTTGTTATGGAAACCGACGACGGCGCCTTTCGGGCCGGCGTCGATTTTGTCGACACCGGCCTGTTTGCAGCGGCCTTTCAGGGTAACAACCTGCAGAAGGTTTTCGGCCTCTTCGGGCAGCGCGCCGAAGCGGTCGATCATTTCGGCGCCGAAGGCGTCGATCTCGGCCCGCGTCGTCAGATACGCCAAGCGCCGATAAAGGCCCATGCGAACGCTCAGATCTTCAACATAGGTATCTGGAATCAGCACCGGCAGTCCGACGGAAATTTGCGGGCTCCATTCCTTGTCCGGCAGATCGTCGCCTTGCAGGCCGCGGGCCTCGGCCACCGCTTCTTCCAGCATCTGCTGATAAAGCTCGGCGCCGACCTCGCGGATGTGGCCGGACTGTTCCTCACCCAACAGATTGCCGGCACCGCGGATGTCCAGATCGTGGCTGGCCAGGGAGAATCCGGCACCCAGGCTGTCCAGGGTCTGCATGACGCCGAGGCGGCGTTCGGCGGTTTTCGTCAAACGTTGGCGCGGCGGCAACGTGAGGTAGGCATAGGCGCGGACTTTCGAACGTCCGACCCGGCCCCGCAACTGATACAACTGGCCCAGGCCGAACATGTCGGCGCGGTGGATGATGATGGTGTTGACCGCCGGCAGGTCGAGCCCCGATTCGATGATGTTGGTCGACAGCAATACGTCGAAGGCACCGTCGTCGAAGGCGCTGATCGCCGATTCCAGGTCCTTGGTGCCCATCTGGCCATGGGCGACGCCCAGGCTCAATTCCGGTACCAGATCCTTCAGACGGTTCTCCAAATGCCGGATGTCGGTAACCCTTGGGCAGACGTAGAAGCTCTGGCCGCCCCGGTACTTCTCACGCAGCAGCGCTTCGCGGACGACCACGGGATCGAACGGCAGGACGAAAGTGCGCACGGCTAATCGGTCGACGGGCGGCGTCGCGATCAGGCTCATCTCACGGATGCCGGTCAAGGCCAGTTGCAGTGTGCGCGGGATCGGCGTCGCCGTCAGGGTCAGGACGTGCACATCGGCGCGCAACCGCTTCAGGCGTTCCTTGTGAGCGACACCGAAGTGCTGTTCCTCATCGATGATCAGCAACCCCAAGTCCCGGAACTTGATGTCCTTGGCCAACAAGGCATGGGTGCCGATGATGATATCGACGCCGCCGTCAGTGAGGCCTGCTTTTGTCGCCTTCACGTCGCCGGCAGAGACCAGGCGCGACAATTGGCCAATGCGCATGGGAAAGCCGGCGAAGCGCTTTTCAAAGACCTGGAAATGCTGACGACACAAGAGCGTCGTTGGCACCACGATGGCCACCTGTTTGCCTTCATAGGCGACCGCGAAGGCGGCCCGTAGCGCCACTTCGGTTTTGCCGAAACCGACGTCGCCGCAGACCAAGCGGTCGGCGGGGCGGCCGCTGGCCAAATCGTCCAGGACACTTTCGATGGCGCGCCGCTGGTCTTCCGTCTCGGTGAACGGAAAGCGCGCGCAAAATTCTTCGAAGACGCCGGCCGGCACGGGAATCTTCGGACTTTTCTTCACCGACCGGGCCGCGGCAACGCCGATCAACTCGTCAGCCATGTCTCGGATGCGGGCTTTCAATTTGGCTTTGCGGGCCTGCCAGTTGGCACCGCCCAGGCGGTCCAACTGGACACCGGCGTCTTCAGAACCGAAACGTGACAGAACCTCGATGTTCTCGACCGGCAGGAACAATTTGTCGTCGCCGGCATAGATCAACCGAAGACAATCGTGGGGCGCACCGCCAACCTCGATGGCCACCAAGCCGTCGAACTGGGCGATGCCGTGGTCCATATGGACGACCATGTCACCGACGCTTAAGGACGTGGTTTCGGTCAAGAAGTTTTCCGCCTTCAGGTGCCGCCGGGCCGGCCTGCTCAAGCGGTCGCCCAGGATGTCCTGTTCGGTGATGAGGACGAATTCCGGAAGCACAAAACCGCTGTCGGCGTCGAGAACGGCGATGCCGATGGCGCCGACCGGTATCGCTAGAAATTCCGCCAACGTCTCGACGCCGGTCAGGGCGTCAACGCCATGCTCGGCCAGCAACCCCTTGAGCCGGTCGGCGGAGCCCTCCGTATGGGCCGCGATCAGGACGCGGCGGCTGCTTGTTCGGTGGTTGGCCAGACGTTCGCGAACGGCATCGAAGACATTGGCCTTGGGATCGACCCGTACGTCGGCGAAGCCCTCGCCCGGCTTGCCGCCCAGGTTAATGGCGTTCTTGGATTCCGTGGCCCCGGCGAAGGGTGAGAGTTGAATGACAGGATGCGTCGCCAGGGCCGCCTGCCAGGCATCGGCGTCAAGATACAGCCGGTCCGGCGGCACCGGCCGGTAGGGCGCGCCGTCGCCAATTTGCTTCGGCGGCATCTGTCGGCGCGCCTCAAAATATTCTGCGATCAGTTCAAGGCGCGCATCGCACGCCTGATCATGGTGGTGATCAAGGACAACAGCGGCGTCGGGAAAATAGTCGAGCAAGCCCTCCAGACCGTCGTAAAACAGCGCCAACCAGTGCTCCATGCCGGCATGCCGCTGGCCTTCGGAAACCGCCGTGTAGAGCGGGTCATCATCGCCGCCGACGCCGAAAGCGACCCGGTATCCGGATCGAAATCGCGAGATCGTCGCGGCGTTCAGGATAACTTCGCCGACGGCGCCCAACGTCACGCCACGGTCGTCTTTGTTGGGCTTTTCGATTGTCCGTTGGGACATGGCGTCGAAAGGCCGGATGGCCTCCAATTCATCGCCGAAAAAATCCATCCGGAACGGCGTGTCGGCCCCCGGCGGGAAGATATCGACAATCCCACCGCGCAGCGCGAACTCACCCATTTCGCGCACCGTTTCGGCTCGATGATAGCCGTTCTCCGTAAGATAAGCCGAAAGATCCGATGGATCTGCCCGTGAACCGACTTCCAACCGTCGGATGGTTGCCGCCAGATCTGCACGCGGCATAAGCCGTTGCAGACAGGCCGATACGGTGGTCAGAACGACCGTCCCAGCCGGCCGATCCGGTTCCGTCACGGCGGACAGGGCAGCCAGCCGCCGGCCGATGATTTCCGGGCGCGGCGAAACACGGTCGTAAGGCAGGCAATCCCAGGCCGGGAACGTCACATGCGCGACCCCGGGTGCGAAGAAGGCCATGGCGGCCTGGGTTTTCTCCATGGTGACGTCATCGCGGGCGACGAAAACGACATCGCGTCCAATGCCGGCGATGGCGGCCAGGATGGAGGCCTCCGCGCCGACAGGTGCGCCGCAAATTGAGGTTCGGCTGTTATCTTGGCGGGCGATCGCGGCCAAACGCCCGGCCGTAACGTCGTCCAAACCGGTGGATACTGGCCCTCTCACGTCAATCAGCTTTATTGAATGCAATGAGGGCCGCCATGAAGTCCCGGTCCAGACGGGCTGGCACGGGTTCGCGCTCGGTGACCCAGTTGTAGATGTCGTTGTCACTTTCCGCCAATAGGGCTTCGAACGCCGCAAGATGACTATCGGACATGTTCGGTACGGCGGTACGGGCAAAGCCGCCAAGAAGAAAATCGTTTTCCTTCATGCCGCAATGCTGGCTTTGAAACAGGAGTTTTTTACGGCGAGCGTCCATGGGCCTCAGAGATTGGCTTTGCCTGGAGTTGCGGGCGGCCTAGGATATACGAACTCTTGCACCCTTTGTCAGCATCCAAACCTCATGCGCCCGGAAGTTCTTTACCCCCTGTTCCGCCCCGTCACCTTCTTGAAAGGGGTTGGGCCGCGTATCGGCACATTGATTGAAAAACGCGCCGGGCCAAGCCTCATCCATTTACTGTGGCATCTACCCAATGGAATCATTGACCGGCGTTACGCCCCAAAGATATCGGAAGCCCGACCGGGCACCGTGGCGACGATAACCGTGCGGGTCGACCAGCATCGCAAACCACCGAACAAGCGCATGCCCTATAAGATCATCTGTTCCGATGACACCGGCAACCTGACCCTGGTGTTTTTCCACGCCCATGAAGACTACCTGCGTAAAATGCTGCCCGAGGGTGAGACACGGGTGGTCAGCGGACAAGTTGAGGTTTTCAGCCAGGAAGTTCAGATGTCGCATCCCGACCATATCGGCACCTTGGCGGAGATCGATGATCTCAAAACCGTTGAAGCGGTGCATCCCCTTACCGCAGGCCTGACCCAGAAAGTCCTGGGCAAAGCAATCGGCGAGGCCTTGCAAGAACTGCCGGACTTGCCGGAATGGGCGGACCCGTCCTTCGTCGCCAGACAACAATGGCGGCCCTGGCGCGACGCCGTCCAGGCGGCCCATGCGCCGCAGCAACTCAGCGACCTGGAGCCCGACAACCCGGTGCGGTGCCGGCTGGCCTATGATGAATTGTTGAGCAATCAGATCGCCTTGGCCGTCATTCGCAAACATATGCGCAAGGTAAAGGGCCAGGCCGTCGTCGGTACCGGCGCGCTGCGCCAGCGAGTATTGAAGACGTTGCCGTTCGATTTAACTTCCGCCCAAGACGCGGCGGTGGCAGAAATTTCCGCCGATATGGCGTCAGAGACACGCATGCTGCGTCTTTTGCAAGGTGACGTGGGCAGCGGCAAAACCCTGGTCGCCGTGATGGCCATGTTAAGCGCTGTCGAGGCGGGAACCCAGGCCGTGTTAATGGCGCCGACGGAAATTCTGGCCCGCCAACACTTGACGACCATCGCCCCGCTTGCCAAGGCCGCCGGAATCCATGTCGCCGTTTTGACGGGACGCGAACGGGGAAAGAACCGAGCTGGCGTTCTTGAGGCCTTGTCCACTGGAACGGCGGGCATGGCAGTCGGCACCCATGCTCTGTTTCAAGACGATGTGGCCTATAAGAACTTGACGCTTGCAGTCATCGACGAGCAGCATCGCTTCGGCGTTCATCAGCGGCTGTCACTGGCCGCCAAGGGTAGTGCCGTCGATACCCTGGTAATGACAGCAACGCCCATTCCGCGCACGTTGATGTTGACCGCTTACGGCGATATGGACGTGTCCCGGTTGACCGAGAAGCCACCCGGCCGCCAGCCCGTGGAGACGCGCGTACTCCCCTTGGACCGCCTCGATCAGGTCGTTTCGGCGGTCGGTCGGGCCTTGGATAATGGTGACAAAGTCTACTGGGTCTGCCCGTTGGTGGAAGAATCAGAAAAGATTGACGTCGCCGCCGCCGAAGATCGCTTCGCCGGCCTCGCTGAACGTTTTGGTGAGCGCGTCGGAATGGTGCACGGCCGCATGAAGGGACCTGAAAAGGACAAGGTCATGGAAGCCTTTCTCAATGGCCCGGTTGATCTTCTGGTGGCGACGACTGTCATTGAGGTGGGGGTCGACGTCGCCGCCGCGACGGTCATGGTGGTCGAACATGCCGAGCGGTTTGGCCTGGCACAGTTACATCAGCTGCGCGGCCGCATCGGCCGTGGTGAACGACCGTCGAATTGCCTTCTGCTGTATGCCGGACCGATGACGGAAACGGCCCGGGCGCGGCTGTCCATCATGCGCGAAACGGACGACGGTTTTCGCATTGCCGAGGAGGACCTGAAACTCCGCGGCGCCGGGGAACTTCTGGGAACCCGCCAAAGCGGTATGCCCGAATTTCGCCTAGCCGACCTGCAACAGCATGCCGACTTGTTGGCCGCAGCCCGCGACGATGCGGCATTGTTGCTGCAGCGTGACCCGGACTTGACCGGGGTACGCGGCCAAGCCGTTAGAACGCTGCTCTATTTATTTGAACGCGATGCAGCGGTGCGCAATCTCCGTTCCGGGTAAGCCCTATTGGTTGCAACGCGATGAAACAGTCGGACACACACATGCCCCGAATTCTTCGGCATAATCCGCATCGCCACATTGATTGGCACGCTAAACACCGCCAAACCGACGACCAGGAATTTCATGGCTTTTCGTTACGACGTTCGATTCAAACCCACCGGCGATCTGGCCCCCTTAGAGCAATGGTTACGCGATCATTGTGCCGGGACCTTCGAGCTCAGGTTGACCAACGCTCAGGCAGAAGGCCGCTCCCAGGGGGGCGACGAAGTCATTTTCCGCTTTCAGCGCGCCGATGACCGGGCCCGGTTCCGCGATATGCTGTTGGCGGTTCCAGCGCCGTAACTAAATTCAAGCATCTTCTTTGTCGGCCGCCGCCTTCACGGCTTCTTGGATTTCCCCGGGACGGCTGCCTCTGGTGGCCAGCACCGGCGCACGGTCCTTCTCGCGCAGCACCTCCATGTCCTCGTAGGCGGTCGCCGAGGTCAGCTTCACGGATTTTTCTGCCTCCGAGCGGCGATCGGGCGGAGTTACGATACCGCCGGAAATAACCATTTTGATCGCCTCTTCCACGCCCATATCGAGACTCACCAAATCCTTCTTGGGCACGAACAGAAGAAACCCCGAGGTTGGGTTCGGGGTGGTTGGCAGAAATATATTAATGGTTTCTTCTTCGGTGACGTTCTGCACCTCACCTTCCGTGCGCCCGGTAATGAAGGCGATGGCCCAGATTCCGCGCCTCGGATATTCCACCAATACGGCTTCGCGGAAGGCATTCGACTGTTGTGCCAGAACCGTTTCCAAAATCTGTTTGACGGCGCTGTGAACGCTTCGGATGACCGGCATGCGGCTGAGGATCTGTTCACTGACCCGGGTCCAAAGACGTCCGAAGAAGCCAGCCGTAGCCGCGCCGATGAGAATCAACGTGATCACCAATACCGATAACCCAAGTCCGGGCAGGGCGAAGGGAAGATAGGTTTCTGGATTGTATTTCGCCGGAATCAGCGGCGTCACTTGGGCATCGACGAATCCGATGAACACCCAAGCCAGATAGAAGGTGATGGAGATCGGCGCCACCACCAGAATTCCCGTCATCAGGTAGGCCCGCATACGTTGCGCGAAACTCAGCGCCGGCTTCTTCGGTTCCGACGCGGCGGCCCGGCGGCCCGGTTCGGGTTGATCGTCGCTCATAATATCCTCCGGAATGGCACAGGGCACC
>CAZQPC010000226.1:0-9041 GCA_964595005.1 uncultured Magnetovibrio sp. | reverse complement strand
ATCCGGATGCGGCGCCAGGCGCCATGCCTTTTCCATGAGATCCGCGGCGCGGCTCATTTTGCCCTGATCCATCAACATGGCCGCATGGGCAAGCACGGCGGGCACGAAGGCCGGGTCTTGATCGCAGGCCACCTTGTATTTCTTCGCCGCGGTTTCCGGGTCACCAGCCTGATGGGCCTCGACGCCTTGCTGCATGGCCAGTACGGCCTTGCGCCGGCGGCCGGCGTTTTTGTCCGTCAGGCCACTGCGTACAAGTTCGTCGCCGGTCACTTGGGCGTCCAGCCACTGACCGCCGCGAATTTGCAGATCAAGGAGCTGAGAGGCCACCCAATCGCTTTTCGGCTTCAGCCGGTAGGCCCGCCGGGCCAGTTCCAGGGCGGCCGCGTCATCGCCGCGGGCCAGGGCCTGATTGAGCAGGCCCCGCACACCCAAAAACTCCGTGTCCGGTTCTTCCGCCATGGACTGAAAGAACCGCGCCGCCGCCGCATCGTCGCCATTGAGTTGCGCCGCCTGGGCCGACAGCAACAAAGTCAGGGGCGGCTCGCTGAGCAAAACCTGGGCCCGTTTATCCTGGCGCCGGGCTTCGTCCGCATCGCCGGCGGCGACCGCCACCATGCCGCGGGTCAGGGCCTGATAGCCTTTCTGGCGGCGTCGGCCGCGCCAGGCCTCGCCGACCCGTTCCGGCGCCCGCCGAAGGGCCAGGTAAATCCGGTAGGCCAGCGCGGCGACGGCGGCAAACAGGGCACTTATTGCAGCCATCACGGCGACGGAAGTTTCAATGCGATAGCCTTGCCAATCCAGCGCCACGGTGCCGGGCCGGTCGATCAGCCAGACAACGGCCAGAACGGCTGCGACAACAAGAACCAGAAACCACAGCACCCGCAGCATGAGGTCTAACCCTTGGCCGCCGACAGAAGCGAGACCGCATGGATATGAAGTGTCGCCAGGCTTTGTTCGGCGGCAAGCCGGGCCTTGGCACGCGCCAGCCACGGTGCCGCCGTTGACGCGGCAGCTGATCGCAATTCCTCAACGGATTTCACCGCCGCGATAAGATCGCCGCCGGCCAAATGCTTTTCCGCCTGGGCCACCAGGGAATCGACGGATCCCGAGCCCCCCGATCCATCAATGCGGCGAAACTTGACCAAGGACAAAATACGGACCAGCGCCCCATCGAACCAGCCGCCATCGTCGGCGTCCCGGCCGGCGGCGGCAATCTGGCCGGCCAAACCGGCAAACTCGCCTTGCAAAACGGATAATGTGGGAATCCCCGCCGCCGCATGCTTCTCAAGCCCTGCCAAGGCTGCTTTCATGGCCGGATCGTCGCCGGCCACCGCCTTGACCCCTTGCAGCACTTTCGGATAGGGCCGGCCGCGGTGAACCGCGTCGCGCAGTTGCGCGACGGCCAACACCACAGCGGAATTCTTGCCTTCCCCGCTGGCGAAGCCGGCGGGCCGGCCTTCCACGGCCCGCAGTCGGGTGTCCATGGCCGAAAGGCTGGTCGCGGACCGCGTCAACTTGGCGATCGTCTCCTGACGCGCCTTGCGGGAATCCGCGTCCTGGGCTTCCAGTTGCGCAATGCGCTGGGCCAATTCATTGGCGACGGTCCGGTCGCGTTCCAGCTTTTCCAGGCGCGACGCCAGTTCCGTGTTCGGCGTGCCGGCAATGTGCGGCGCCTTTTCCATACTGGTCAGGCGCTTGTTCAACTCTTTCAGGGATTTGGTGGCCTGGGCGGCTTCCTCGGCGGTCGCCGCCGCCTTGGCCATCTCTTTGACGGCGCCGATGGAGTGTTCCAGCGATTCGATCCGGGCCAGGACCCCGGACAGGGATTGGCTCAACTTCTGGCGTTCCGATTCCAGCCGGGCGATCACTTTGTCTTTTTGTTTGAGGGTTTCGGTGGCGTTTTCCAGGCCACCAACCCGTTCCGACAAGCCGTCGACCCGCGAATCCCTGATGGCGATGGCAAATCCGTCCGGCAGATAGGCGGCCACATAGGGTTTCCATTTTGGCCAGGTCAGATACCCGGCGCCACCGCAGACGATGATCAGCAACACCAACAGGAACCACGCACCGACGGAATTCTTCTCCGGTTTCGGTGGCGGCGTGATCTTCACGTGGTGACCGTTGTCAGCCGCAGCTGACGTCTCGGCGGCCTCCGACGTCTCAACCGCGGCCGGCTTCTTGGCGCGGGTCGATTTCGATTTGGCGGTTGTTTTGGCAGCGGGCTTCGGCGACCCCGTCTTTCTGCTTGTCTTCGGCTTTGCCGTTTCGGCCATCGCTCACTCCCTGACTTTAACCCGGCTCCTTGGGAACCAAGTGACGCGGCATGAGCTATAACAGATTCGTTGGCGCGAACCCAGCACGAACCCGGCCGGCTGGCGGCCTATTTTCGATTTTCCGCCAGCAGATCAAGCAGCGCCGATTGTTCCGGGCGAACGGCAACGCCAACGCGCTGCATTGGCAAGGTGGCAACAGCTTCGGCAACCGCTTGGCTCAAGCAATAGGCGGTCATTGTATCGGCTTGATCGGTCAATTTTGCGGCCGCCATCAGGCGCGCGAATGTCGCGCCGGTGCGTGGCGAAAACAACAAAACGCCTTCCAACCGCCGCGCCGCGATCATCTCACGAACCGGGTCGCTGAAATTCGATGCGGCCTGGGCCTGATAGAGGACTTCCCGCCGATATACGAAGCCACCGGCCTGCAGTCGCCCGGCCAGATCGCCGGCAACCCGTGTGCCGGCCGGGTGCAACAACGTCCCGGCGGCGGGCTGCAAAGACCCGCTCACGAGGTTCGCCAAGGCATCGACGTTCCCGGTTGCGGAATGCACGTCGTCGAACCCGGATGACACCGCTTCGCGGGCCGTCGCGTCGCCCACCGCATAGACCGGCAAATGACGCTCGGCATTGCGTGCGGTGAACGCGCGGATACCGTTGGCACTGGTCGCCAGGACCGCCTGGCTGTCGCGCAGATCGAGGGGCGGTCCAGCAATCGGATGGATTTCCATCAGTGGCTCTATGACCGTCTCAATGTCACGGTCCGCCAGCAAAGTTTCCAGTGCCTCTGACTCTTCGCGCGGCCGGGTCAGCAGAAGACGCATGAACCACCCGTGTCCTCAGCCAAACAGCTCTTCGCCGGCCCGGCCGCGCAACACGGCGCCAACCTCGCGGCCAATGGCTTCGGCGTCGTCCATTGGGCCTGTCGCATCAGCCTTGAAAACCTGCGAGCCGTCAGCCCGCGCCACCAGCCCGCGCAAGCGCAACTGACGATCACCGAACAACGCCGCCAAGCCGCCAATGGGGGTCCGGCATGACCCGTCCAAAACGTCGAGCATGGCGCGTTCCGCGGTGATCCGGGTCGTGGTTTCGTGATGATCGATACGGGCCAGCCAGCCCAACACCTTGTCGTCGCCGGCCCGGCAGGTAATGCCGATGGCGCCCTGCCCGCAGGCCGGCAACATCTCTTCCGGCTCCAGGATGCCGGCTGCCCGCTCGGCGACACCCATGCGGTTCAGCCCGGCCAAGGCCAGAAAGGTTGCGTCGGCCTCACCGTCGGCAATTTTCCGCATGCGGGTTTGAATATTACCGCGCAACAAGGTGATCCGAATGTCCGGGCGGCGGTGCAACAGTTGGGCCTGGCGGCGCAGCGAGGCGGTGCCCACGGCGGCGCCCTCGGGCAGCTCATCGATGCTCTTGGCCGTATGACTGAGAAGCGCGTCGCGGGGATCTTCGCGTTCCAGGCAGGCCGCCAAAACCGTGCCACCGGGCAGTGCCGTTTCCAGATCTTTCAGGGAATGCACGGCCAGATCGATCCGGCCATCCAAAAGAGCCGCGTCCAACTCCTTGGCGAACAGACCTTTGCCGCCCAGTTCCGCCAATGGGCGGTCCTGAACCTGATCACCGGTGGTCGCAATTTCGACAATCTGCAGGGCGTCCGGCGCCGCCAGGTCGGCCACGGCGCCGGCAAGCGTGTCGCGGGCCTCATGGGTTTGCGCCATGGCCAGGGGGCTGCCGCGCGTGCCGATTTTCAAGAGAGGCGATGGGCTCATGACGTTCACCAAGATACTGGCGTGAAGGGGTGCAGAAATGTATGGTCCGCGCATCGATTCATAACATTTCAGACGGGCTTGTCCATGATCGTCCTCGGCATCGAAACCAGTTGCGATGAGACCGCCGCCGCGCTCGTCGACGGGCAGCGGCGAATCCTTGCCAACGTGGTTCTGTCGCAGTTCGATGCCCACCGTCCCTACGGCGGCGTCGTCCCCGAGATCGCCGCCCGTGCACACGTCGAAGCCGTCGATCAAGTCGTTGACCAAGCGATGCGGGATGCCGGCCTGAAATTCAGCGACCTCTCCGCCGTCGCCGCCACCGGTGGGCCCGGTCTGATCGGGGGCGTCATGGTCGGCGTGATGACCGCCAAGGCGCTGGCCTTCGCCGAAGACCTGCCGTTCATCGCCGTCAATCATTTGGAAGCCCATGCCCTGACGGTGCGGCTGAGCGGTGACAGCACGGACCAAGGCGATGCCAAGGAGGTGACTTTTCCCTATCTCCTCCTATTGGTTTCCGGCGGCCATTGCCAATTGCTGGCGGTCGAGGGGGTTGGACGCTACCGCCGCCTCGGCACCACCGTTGACGACGCCCTGGGTGAGGCTTTCGATAAGACGGCGAAAATGCTGGGACTGGGGTATCCCGGCGGCCCCGCAGTCGAGGCACGGGCCCGAAACGGCGATGCGGAACGCTTCGATCTGCCCCGGCCCATGCGTCGCCGGGCGGGCTGCGATTTTTCGTTTTCCGGGCTGAAGACCAAAGTCCGTCAAACCATCGAACAGTTGCCGGAAGGCGATCTCAAGGATCGCGATATTGCCGATCTTTGCGCGTCCTTCCAGCGCGCCGCCGGCGACGTCCTGGACGACCGCTGTGGCCATGCCCTCGATATGTTTCTGGACCGCTTTCCGGCTGGCGGCCCTTTGGTTGTCGCCGGCGGTGTCGCCGCCAACCAATACTTGCGGGGCCGGCTTGAAACGCTGACCGCGGCACGTGGAGTGGAATTTTTGGCGCCGCCAATCAACCTATGTACCGATAACGGCGCCATGGTTGCCTGGGCCGGCCTGGAGCGGCTGCGCATGGGGGATATGGACTCTTTGGATTTCAAACCACGCCCGCGTTGGCCGCTGGACCCGGACGCCGCACCGGCGGCCTATGCTGGCGTCAAGGCTTGAGCCCATAGGGCTGCAACCGCTACAACGGGATGATGGAAAAAATCGCGATCATCGGCGCCGGCGCCTGGGGCACCGCACTAGCGGCCGTGGCGCGGCGCGCCGGGCGCCACGTCACCATCTGGGCCCGCGAGCCGGACGTCGTCACCGCCATCAACACGGACCACGTGAACACGCCGTTCCTGCCCGCCATCACGCTCGATCCAGATATCCGGGCCACCAATGATCTGGCGACCGCTGCGGACGCCGACGCCCTGGTTCTGGTCGTGCCGTCGCAGTTTCTGCGCACCACCTGTGACGCCCTGGCGCCCCATCTGGGTCTCGAAACACCGCTGGTGATTTGTGCCAAGGGTGTCGAGGTGGCCAGCGGCGCGCTGATGAACGAGGTCGTGGAAGCGGCCTTGCCGGAGCGGCGGTTTGCGGTTCTCTCAGGCCCCACCTTCGCCGCCGAGGTGGCCCGCGAACAGCCCGCCGCCGTAACCCTGGCCTGTGCCGACACGAAGATCGGCAGCGCCCTGGCCGCGGCCCTTGGTACGCCGCGGTTCCGTATATACCAGAGCGCCGACGTCATCGGCGCGGAGGTTGGCGGCGCCGTGAAAAATGTCCTCGCCATCGCCTGCGGCATCGTCCAGGGGCGCGGCCTTGGCGACAACGCCCGGGCCGCCATCATCACCCGGGGCCTTGCGGAAATGGCACGTCTCTCAACGGCCAAGGGTGGACGGCCCGAAACCCTGATGGGTCTATCCGGCATCGGCGATCTGACCTTGACCTGCAACGCCATGCAATCGCGCAACTTTTCACTGGGTGTCGACCTTGGCCATGGGCGGACCTTGGCGGAAATTCTGGGCGAGCGGAATTCTGTCGCCGAAGGGGTCGATACGGCGGCCGCCGTAACGGCCCTGGCCGGTGCCTTGCAGATCGACATGCCGATCTGCCTGGCCGTCGATGCCATCGTCAATCGGGGCGCCGACATCGATGCCACGGTGACCGGCTTGCTGGCCCGGCCCGTGGGCACGGATTCACCCCTCGACGAGCGCAACTAAATTGCCCCGCCGCTGGTCATGGTCGGCGACCATTGCCGTCATTTCTGCGGCCCTTTTCGTCTCCGCAGCACCGGCAGTATCGGACACCAATCATCTCGCCAAGGAAGCCAGCCCCTATCTGCGCATGCACGCCGCCGACCTGGTGCATTGGCGGGCCTGGTCCGATAGGACCTTGGCCGAGGCCCGAAAGCGGGACCGCCCGATCCTGCTCTCCATCGGCTATTCGGCCTGTCATTGGTGCCACGTCATGCAGCGCGAATCCTTCAACGATGAGAATATCGCGGCCGAGATCAACCGCCTATTCCTACCGATCCTCATCGACCGCGAGGAACGGCCCGACCTGGACGCCCAGTTCCAGTCGACGGCGGTTTTGCTGGATCTGCCGACGGGTTGGCCATTGACCGTGTTCCTGACCCCGGAAGGCGAGCCCTATTTCAGCGGCACCTATTTCCCGGCCTCGGCCCGCCAGGGCATGCCGGGATTTGCAGATGTGCTGCGCCGTGTCGCAGCAGCGTTTTCCGACGACCCAGACGGGACCCGCAAAAACGCCGCCCTGATCAACGATACGTTGACCCGGGTTCACCAACCGCGGCCCGGCGAGATCACCGCGGCGCATCGGTCCCTGGCCGCCGCCGCTTTTTTGGACGATGCCGATACCTTAAGCGGCGGCTTCGATGCCGGCGCCAAGTTTCCCCAATGGGTGGCGCTGGAATTTCTATGGCGTCAACACCTGCGGACCGGCAGTCCGCCGGCCGGCGAACATGTGCGCCTGAGCCTGACCCAGATGGTGCGCGGCGCACTTTACGATCACGTGGGCGGCGGTTTTTTCCGATACACGACAGACCCCCTTTGGCGGGTGCCGCATTTCGAGAAAATGCTCGACGTCAACGCCGGCCTTCTGCGGTTGATGATCCAGGTCTGGCGGGAAACCCGGGACCCGGAACTGGCCGTGGCCATCACCGGGACGGTAGCCTTCCTCAATGGCGCTATGAAACTGCCGGGCGGTGCCTTTGCCGCCGGTCTCGATGCGGACAGCGACGATGCCGACGGGGTGGCGCGCGAAGGGATGTTCTACCGGTGGCGCGCCGAGGAAATCGCCAGCGTTCTGGAGAACGCGGCAGGGAACTTTCTAACAGCTTACGCCATTGCCCCCGTGGCGGCGCCGCCCGGCACCGAGGAAGACGAACCGGAACGCGGCACGCTCTACCGGGAAGGCGCCGCGGTGCAAAACGGAAATCTTGCCCGCCTGCGCCGGCATCGCGCATCGCGGCCGGCGCCGTTCCGCGACGAAAAGGTTTTGGCCGATGCAAACGGCCTAGCCATTGCAGCCCTTGCCGAGGCCGGCATGGCCTTCAAAAAGCGCCCGTGGGTCGACAGGGCGGCTGCCGCATTCGGCCATGCGCGGCGCGTCCTCAAGGGACCGGCAGGGCGTCTTGCCCAGAGTGCTGCCAATGACCGGGCCGGGCCGCTGGCGACGTTGGCCGGGTTGGCGGCCATGGGTAATGCGGCGCTCAGCCTGTTTGAGGCGACCGGAGACACGGCGTACCTGGAAACCGCCATCCACTGGGCCGTCCAGATGAACACCCACCACGGCGACCCGGAAAGCGGCGCCCTGTTTGACAGCGCCGCCGACGCGGTGGGTCTTTCGCTGCGCCTGAAAACCATCATCGACGACCCCAACCCGGCCGGCAACGCACGCGCCGCCGGCTTGGCGGCGCGGCTGTACTATCACACCGGAGAAGCCCGCTGGCGGCGCATGGCGGCCGCCATCATCCGCGCCCATGGCCTGGCCGCCGGCCACGCCCAACTGGGGATTGCCGGCCTGCTGAATGCCTCCGACACCTTCGATACCGCATTGCAGGTGGTGATCATAGGCGCCCGGCAAAAGCCCGATACGGAGGACCTCATGGCCGGCGTCATGGCGCGCAGCCTGCCGGCCCAGGTGCTGCAGATCGTGACGCCCGGCAGCCAATTGCCCGACGGCCATCCGGCCCAGTTCAAGGAACAGATCGAGGGCCGGGCGACGGTCTATGTTTGCCGCGGCACGGTCTGTTCGCTGCCGGCAACGGACCGCAAGGACTTGGACGCGACGTTGGTCGAGATGCGCCGCCGTTAGGCCGGGCCGCTCATTTCGGCGGCACCACCTGAGAGACAATGGGCCCGGACGGCGCCGCGTTGATCTCGCGTTTCAGTTTTTCCCGCAGGGTCTCACCGAAATTTTTGTATTCGTTGACCTCCATGGCAAAGGCACCGGGTCCGCCGATGACATGTTTGATGAAATACCCATAAAGGCCCACTGATGGTGCGCTGATGCCGCCCGGCCCGGGGCGCGACGACAGCACCGGCAAGCCATTGATGGTGATACCACGGGCGACCGCGTCGTCGCGGGCATCGCGGACCAGGCGGCCGTCGCTGTTCGGGCCGTCACCGGAAATATCGATCACGGCGCGGCGTCCCTTGAACCGGTTGGAGCGAATTTCCGCCTGGGCGAAGTCAATCAGAGCGCTGATCGACGTATAAGGTGCCGAACTGATCGGTTGACTGGCCAGCCGGGTCGAGAACTCCGCGGCGCTGGCCTGGTCATGGATAATGTGCCAATCGACGACGATCCGTTGATGGGTCTGCCCCGCCCATTCCACGTAAAGGACGGCGATGCGGCCCAGATTGCCCGACGTGATCGCGTCGACGACAACCGGATGCAGCATCGCCTGCACATAGCCCAGCCGTTGCAGCCTGGCCTCATAGGTGTCGACGCTGCTCGAGACATCAACGGCCAGCATCAACTCAAG
>CAZQPC010000225.1:0-9098 GCA_964595005.1 uncultured Magnetovibrio sp. | reverse complement strand
CGCAAAAGAAGCAGGTCGCCAAGCGCGCGCGCGAGCAGCAGGACGAGCGCGCGCTCAACGCGCGGGCCGTCGCGGTTCTCCGCCGCGTCAAGTCGAAGCTCGGCGGCACCGACTTCCCGCAGGAGGAGGGCCCGCTCGACGTGGCGACGCAAGTCGACCGGGCCACCGGTTACCAATATGAACTGGAAGCCTATAATCGGCTGGTCGGCACGGAAGACCGCATGGAAGGCGTGCGCGCCTTCAACGAGAAACGTAAGCCCAAATTCCAGGGCAAATGAGAAAGGGAATCATCATGCGCGACGACATTGATGTCTTAGTCCACGAAGTCGGCCCCCGCGATGGGCTGCAGAGCATTCAGACGATCTTCCCGACGCAAGCCAAGATGGACTGGATCAAGCGCGAGGCCGCCGCCGGCGTGCCGCAGATCCAGGTCGGCTCTTTCGTGCCGCCGAAAAACCTGCCGCAGATGGCCGACAGCGCCGAGGTGGTGCGCCGGTCCCTGGAGATTCCGGGCCTGACCGTCTCGGCCCTGGTGCCCAATCTGCGCGGCGCTGAAAACGGCTTTGCCGCCGGCGCCCATCAGATCGGCGTCGTGCTGTCGGTCTCGGAGGCCCACAACATGTCGAACGTCAGGCGCAGCGTCGCCGAAAGCCTGGATGGGTTCTCCGAAATCGTCGCCCACCGCGACGCCGACGACGCCTACAAGGATATCGTCTTGTCCGGCGGTCTGGCGACGGCCTTCGGCTGCACCATCGACGGCAAGGTGGAGGTGTCGGCTGTCATGCGCGTCGCCGAGGAGTTTCTGAAACGCGGCGCCGACCGGATCAGTGTCGCCGACACGGTCGGCTATGCCAATCCCAAGCAGGTCAGGGACCTGTTCGATGAACTCTATCGCACCGTCGGCGACGACGTGCCCGTAGGCGCACACTTCCACGACACGCGCGGCCTTGGCCTCGCCAACGCCTTTGCCGCCGTCGAAGCGGGCGTGCGGGAATTGGATTCGTGCCTGGGCGGCCTCGGCGGTTGTCCCTATGCGCCGGGCGCGTCGGGCAACATCGTCACCGAGGATCTGGTGTTCATGTTGGAAGGCATGGGGCTGCGCACCGGCATCGATCTGGATGGCCTGTTGGCGGCCCGCGAAATCATGGAGCGCCATTTGAAGGATGAGCCGACGCAAGGCAGCTTCGTCACGGCGGGCCGCCCGCTTGGGTTCGAGCCGGCGACGGCGGCGGCTTAAACATTCGATGACACTCCCTTCCGTCATTCCCGCGAAAGCGGGAATCCAGGGCACCGACCACGGCGTTCGCCGCTCTGGATTCCCGCTTTCGCGGGAATGACAGTGAGGGGAAGCGGATATTCTTATGAGGGCAGCACGAAAATGACCGACCAACCCATCACCATGGACCTCGCAGATGACTACCCGGAAATCCGCGCTCAGGTGGCGAAGCTCTGCGAGGACTTCCCGGGCGCATACTGGCGAGATCTGGAAAAGCAGCCGCCGTCGGGCAGCTATCCCACAGAATTTATCGACGCCTTGACGGCAGCGGGGTACTTGGCCGCCCTGATCCCGGAGGAATACGGCGGCGCCGGCCTGCCCGTGCGCGGCGGCGCGGTGATCTTGGAAACCATCAACACGACGGGCTGCTCGGCCTCGCCGGGGCACGCCCAGATGTACACCATGGGGACGATCCTCCGGCATGGCTCGAAACAGCAGAAGGATTACTTCCTGCCGAAAATCGCCTCAGGTGAATTGCGCCTGCAGGCCTTCGGCGTGACCGAACCGACGACCGGCTCAGACACCACCCAGATCAAGACCCGCGCCGACAAACAGGGCAATGGCTACGTGGTCAACGGCCAGAAGGTCTGGACCAGCCGGGCGGCGCATTCCGACCTGATGTTGCTGCTGGCCCGGACGACGCCGGCGGACAAGGTGGAGAAGCGCACCCATGGCATTTCGACCTTTCTCATTGATTTGAAGGAAGCGCAGAAGCACGGCTGCGAAATCCGGCCCATCGATGCCATGGTCAATCACAACACCACGGAAGTGTTTTTCGACAACGTGCCGATCCCCGGCGACGCGCTGATCGGCGAAGAGGGCCGGGGCTTTCGCTATATCCTGGACGGCATGAACGCGGAACGTTGCCTGACCGCCTCGGAGGCCATCGGCAACGGCAAATACTTCGCCGAAAAGGCCGTCGATTACGCCAACGAACGCATCGTCTTTGGCCGGCCCATCGGCCAGAACCAGGGCATCCAGTTCCCCATCGCCCAGGCCTATGCCCAATTGGAGGCGGCCGATCTGATGGTCCGCAAGGCGACCGCGTTGTTCGATGCCGGCGAACCTTGCGGCGCGGAAGCCAACATGGCGCGCCTGTTGTCGGCGGAAGCGGCCTGGAACATGGGCGAGGCCTGTTTCTCGACGCACGGCGGGTTTGCCTTTGCCCGCGAATACGACATCGAACGCAAGTGGCGCGAGGCAAGGCTGGCGCGGACGGCGCCGATCTCGCCGAATTTGATCCTGAGTTTTATCGCCCAGCATGTGTTGGGGCTGCCGAGGAGTTATTGATCCCCTCATCCCAACCTTCTCCCATTTTGGCCCATGCCAAATGATTGGCAATGGGAGAAGAAGGCGTCCGGCGGAAGCGTTTGGTTTTCCCCTCTCCCTTGGGGAGAGGGAGGGGTCCGCGAAGCGGGCGGCGAGGGGATTAAGCGACGCCGTCAGACCGCCTTGCACAACCCTCCATCGACATTGATCGCCGCGCCGTTGATGTACGACCCCTGTTCGGAGGCCAGGAAGCAGGCCATGGCGGCGAATTCCTCGGCCCGGCCGAGGCGGCCAAGGGGCTGGGTTTTGCCGGCGTCTTCGTACCATTCCTCCAGGCTCAAGCCGCGCTCATCCGCCGCATGGCGCTTCTCCCATTGGTCGGAGCGGATCTTGCCGACCAGCATGCCGTTGACCAAGACGTTATGCGCAGCCCCTTCGCCGGCCAGCACCTTCATCAGCGCCATCCCGGCGGCGCGGGTGACATGGGTCGGCGCGCCCTCCGCACCCGGCGTCTTGGCGCCGACGTTGAGGACATTGATGATCCGGCCCCAA
This sequence comes from uncultured Magnetovibrio sp., assembly GCA_964595005.1. Classification (GTDB taxonomy): domain Bacteria; phylum Pseudomonadota; class Alphaproteobacteria; order Rhodospirillales; family Casp-alpha2; genus UBA3470. The sequence continues at coordinate 6,001 of CAZQPC010000225.1, read as the reverse complement.
CGGCGTTCGCACATGCCGGGAAAGACCAGGCGGGTGAGGCGGATCGAAGCGAAAACCTTGAGGTCGATATCGTCCTGCCAAAGCTCATCGGAGACCTCCATAAATGGTCCGCGCTGCGATGTGCCGGCGTTGTTTATTAGGATGTCGATGTTGCCCAAGGCGGTCACCGCTTCGTGCACGGCCCGTTCGCAATCGCCGGCTTGGCGGATGTCGGCGGCAATCCCGGCGACCTTGCCGGTCCCCTGGGCTTCAATGTCGGCCTTCGCCGCACCCAGGCCGCCTTGGTCGCGCGCCACGATGGCGACGTTGGCGCCCGACGCCGCGAATTGCATGGCCATGGCCTTGCCCAGGCCCTTGCTGCCGCCGGTGATGATGGCATTGCGGCCATCCATGCGTACGTCCATTGAAAAGTCCTCCCGTTGTTAATCTGATGAAACTTTACGTGCTGCGGCGGATGGCTTGGATCAAGTCTTCCATGGCCGACAGAAATTTTGATCGGTCTTGTTTCGTAAAGCTTGGCGGGCCGCCGGTGATTTCCCCCATCTCGCGCCGTTGGGCGCTCAAATCCCGCATGGCCAAGCCCATGCCGATATTGTCCTCGGTAAAGGGCTTGCCCGTCGGGCGCAAGGCCTTGGCGCCGGCGTCAAGTGATCGAGCCGCCAGAGGAATGTCGTTGGTGATGACCAGATCACCAGCGCCGGCGCGTTCGGCAATCCAATCGTCGGCCACGTCCGGCCCCTCGGCGACCACCACACGGTTGATCAATGGCGTTTCCGCCAAGCGCATCCAACTGTTGGACACCATATGAATTTGCCAGCCATGACGGGCCGCGACCTTCAACACCTCGTCCTTCACCGGACAGGCGTCGGCATCGACGTAAATCTCATGCATGGAAACGGCTTAGCTCCGCACCGTGACGGCGCCGCGGGCCCCCGTGTTCAGTTGGTTGGCGAAGGCCGGGTGCATGGGCCGGGGCGTGAAGGAATTGAGCCATAGACGCAGCAGCAACCGGCGCTTCGCCGGGTCCGCATCATCGTCGAACGCAGTGCGGGAATGCAAGGTCGTCCGATTGTTCAGAATCTGTATGTCGCCGGGCCGGAACTCCATTTCCAGGCGCAGGTCGGGACGCAAAGAAAGTTCACGGAAGTAATCCACGGCTTCTTGCTGAAGGGCCGTCAGGCGATCGCCTGATTTCTGTGCGCCGTGTTCAATCTGGCCTTTGTTGTAGCGGCAGCTGAGTTTGCCGCCCCAATAGGAGAACACGGGAATCGGATGTTGCGTGAGTTCCTTTTCCGTCGTCCCCTTGCCAACCAGATCGAGGTGGAATCCCTCGTAGAGGGGTTCCAGGAGATCCGGCCGGGACGCCAGGAATTCGTTGTATAGGGCGGTCGAGCTGACCACCGCGCTTTCGCCGCCGGATATTGATGGCCGCACGCACAACAGGCCAACCAAGTCGCAACTGTCCGTGTGGGGTGGGATGGAGACCGTCGTCGTGTAGGCGCGAATGTTGTACTTGTAGGGATCGTCACCCTCGAATTTTTGCCCATGGTCGGTGACATGACCGACCAGATCACCCTGGGCGTTCTGGTAGATGCCGTCGCCCAGATGGGTGCCGAGGCCCCAATAAATGGCGGTCAGGTCGTCCAGGTCATAGCGTTCGACGGGCAGGCCGCGCAAGAAGATGAAGCCGCGGCCGCGTTCCAGAATTTCCAACTGGTCACAAAGCAGATCCGCCAATGTGTCGAGGGGAAAATCATGGCGTCCGAAGTCGGCGCCGCGGCCAATGCCCTGTGACTTCACGTGCGCCAGGGCGGCATCAATCTCTTTCAGATGGCGGTCACTAAAATGCTCGATCCAGCGATCATCCTGGCGATAGTCGCTGGCTTTCCAGACGGACGGTTCTTCGACCGGGGTGGATAATATGTCCATGGCGACGATTTTAGGATTGCCGGGCGGACGTGTCATCCCCGATCCGTTTCATCCGGCGATGACAAGCTTGTGAAATGTACATTCTGGCGTCTCCCAGATCTATCTTTATGCTGGTGTCATCGTCGTGGCGTAAATTATCAGCGGATAGGTCTCCCATGCGAGAACGTTTAATCGTCTATTGCCGTTGGCTCACTGTCCTCATCGGCGGCGCGTTTTTTCTTTATGGCGTGCTGCCGGGGAACATGTTCGCGGCGGCGGACGGCCAGGGGCAAAAAACCCACAAGGAAATGAAACATACGGCACCGGCGATTACCGTCATTGGTGCCTGGGCCCGCGCCAGCGCGCCGATGGCAAAGAACGGTGTCGCCTATCTGACCATTGCCAACCATGGTTGGAAAGACGACACACTGATCGCCGTTCGAACGAAGGTTTCAAAGAAAGCCGAACTGCACACCCATCTCAATGAAGGCGGCGTCATGAAGATGCGCCGGATCCCGTCCATCACCGTTCCCGCCCAAGGCAAGGCGGCGCTGAAACCCGGCGGCGATCACATCATGTTCATGGGCCTGAAAAAGCCCCTGAAAACCGGTGATCATCTGATGCTGAGTCTGATATTCGCCAGTGGTGCCGAGAAAGTCCTGAAGGTCATGGTCATGAAGGGCGGTGCCAAGATGAAGATGAAACACACCCACTAATTCTCTAAAGAATCATCGGCATTTGATTGTCCGTGGCCGGCGCTTTAAGGTGCCGCGCCATCGACAGATAAATTGCGCCGAAGGAGTGAACCGTGGACGCCAACGCATCGGGAAAACTGAGGCTGGGCATTCCCAAGGGAAGCCTGGAGAAGGCCACCATTGAGCTGTTCAAGCAGGCCGGATGGACCATCACGCCGCGCTCGCGCAACTATTTCCCGCGCATCGACGACCCGGAGATCGAATGCGCCCTGGTGCGCTCCCAGGAGATGGGCCCCTACATCGCCGGCGGCACCCTGGACGCGGGCCTGTGCGGTATCGATTGGGTGATGGAGACCGAAACGGAAGACGATGTCGAGGTGATTTCCGATCTGGTTTATTCGAAGGCCTCGGACCAAAAGGCCCGTTGGGTGCTGGTGGTCGACCAAGACAGCCCCATTCAATCCGTCGAGGATCTGGAGGGCAAGGTCATCGCCACGGAGCTTTTGGGCTTCACCAAACGCTATCTGGAAGAACGCGGCATCAATGCCAAGGTTGAATTTTCCTGGGGCGCGACGGAGGCCAAGGTGGTCGAAGGCATGGCCGATGCCGCCGTGGAAATCACCGAGACGGGCTCGACCATCAAGGCTCATGGGTTGCGCATCGTCTGCGACTTGCTGATTTCCCACACGGTGCTGATCGCCGGTAAGCCGGCCCTGGCCGATGATTGGAAGAAGGCCAAGATCGATCAGATCGCGCTGCTTTTGCAATCCGCCCTGACGGCCCGCCACAAGGTGTTGCTGAAATTGAACGTGGCGTCTGAAAATCTCGACGCCGTCGTTGCCCTGTTGCCAAGCCTGCATGCCCCGACCATCAACCGTCTTGCCGATGCCGATTGGTCGGCCGTGGAAACGGTGGTCGATGGTCACGAGGTGCGGTCACTGATCCCGCAGTTGAAGGCCGCCGGCGCCGAGGGCATTCTGGAATTGGACCTGACCAAGATGTGCTGAGGGCCACCGGGTCCAACCGTCAGCCGCCGAGAAGGTCTTCCGCCATATCGCGCAGCTTGGTGCGTTGAATCTTGGTGCCGTTGGCGCCCCGGGTGACCGGGAACGCATCAATGGCGACGACCCGCACCGGCGACTTGAACTTCGGCAGGGTTTTTTGGCAGTGACCGATCACCGAAGCCTCATCCAAGGGCGCGTCTGTTTGCACGATGACGAAGGCGACGGGACGGTTTCCGGCCACCGTGCCGGCGGCGACAACCTGGGCGTCGCGGACCGCTGGATGGGCCATCACGACGGCTTCGATTTCCGACGGCGCGACCAGGTAACCGCCAAGCCTGAGCGTGTCGTTCATACGCTGCAGGTAGGTAAACGTCTGGTTGGGCTCCGTGTACCCCAGATCGCCGGTGCGTAGATAACCGTCGCCAGTCAGGCCGGCTTTCGTGGCCTCGGGATTGCCGAAATACTCAGCCATCATGAAGGGGCCGCGGACTTCCAATTCGCCGACCTCGCCGTGCTCAAGTATGTCACCGCTTTCCGGATCGCGGGCCCGGACGCGCGAGGCGGCGCTGACCAAGGTGCCGCCGGGCCGGTGGCGCTCGGGGCTCGGTAAATCCATCGGCCGGCCGGCGAAAATGGCGAACACTTCGCTCATGCCGAAGGCGCCCTGCACGGGTATGCCCCGGGCCTCGGCCTGGTTGGGCAGGCCGTGCAGGAAGGAATTGAACCCCGCGTACATGCACGAGCGCAAATCCGGGAACGGTCTCGCCTCGGTGCTTTCCTCGAGCATGCGATGCAACATGTCGTCGGTGACGAACATGTGCGTCACGCGGTGCCGCTGGCCCAGCGCCAAGGCATCCCGGACATCGAAGGAAACCGGCATGATGATCGTCGCCCGGGCCGCCAGGGCGGCCATGACCTGAACGAAACCGAACACACCGCAGAACGGCAGGAGCTGCATGTTGATGCTGCCGGACGCCGTCAAATCCAGGAAACGCGCCACATCCCGGGCGTGTCCGGCAATGCCGCCTTGATGGTGGGCCGCGAATTTAGGCGCTGAAGTGGTGCCCGACGTGGTGAAGATATCGACCAGATCACCGGCGCCGCCATGTTCTTCATGGAGCGGGCCAGCGCCCTTCAGTTCCTTGTACGAGGTCACGGCGACATGGCGCCACGCCGGCAGTCCCGTGGTCGGCCCAATGGTGACGATGTGGGTCAATTCTGGCAGGACATCCGGCGCCATGGCGCCGAGCATGCCGACATCCCCGGACACCGCCAGCACCTTGGCGCCGGACCGCCCGGCGATGTCGGCAATCTCCGGCGCGCCAAACCGCGTGTTGATGGCCACCAAGATGGCGCCGAGGCGGGCGCAGGCGGCATGCAATACCAAATACTCGGAAAGGTTGGGCAGCCAAGCGGCCACCCGGTCGCCATGGACGATGCCCAGGCCGCGCAGTCCGCCGGCCAGGTGGCGGGCGTCGTCGACGATTTGGAAAACCGGTGTTACCCGCTCGGCGGTATGAATTTGGACCCCGCCATCGGCGGCGTGGGCGTAGAGATCGGAAATGGTTTTCACGGCGGCACGGCGCTCCCGTACACAGGTATTGTCGCGTTGTTGAGAGAAAACTGTAATCCGCTACGGGCCGGGAGCAACCAAAATTATTGATCCATGATCCGGGCCAGGCGCCGTGCCCGCCGGCCCAGCCGCGCGACATCAATGCGGCTTAATGCCTGATCGTAATCTTGCCAACCGTCCTGGAGATTGCCCACCGCCACCGTCAGGATGCTCATGGTATGCCGAAACGCGCGAATCTCCTCTTGCTGCTCGCGCAGCGCCGTTTTGATATTATCGATGGCCCGCGCCAGCCGATCCCGGGAAAGGTCGTTGATGTCTTCGGGCTCCATTGTCTGGAGCGTTTGATTTTTATATGTGGCACGTATCATGCTGCCGACGAAGTTAGCAGAAATCGCTTCGCTTGGCATGAAAAATCGTTACGGCATTGAAACGAAAAGAGGAATTGGGAATGCGCGTCTCGGCTGTATCCCCGAATTTGTGATATTCACCGCCTAGACGATTCCCTTGGCCCGCAAATCGGCGATCTTGTCGGCGTCGAAACCGTATTCCGCCAGCACCTCATCCGTATGCTGGCCCTGGTCCGGCGTCGGCATGCCGGTGCGCGGCTCAAACCGGCTCATATTGATGGGCTGGCCGACCAAGTCCAGCGCCCCCAGGCCGGCGTGGGTTACCGGATGCAACATATTGACGTGCTCGACCTGCGGATCGGCGAACATCTCCTCGATATTGTAAATCGGTCCGCAGGGCACCCCGGCGGCTTCCAGAACGTCGATCCATTCGGCTGACGGGCGGTTGACCGTATGCGCCTCGATCCCGGCGTT
>CAZQPC010000224.1:0-9117 GCA_964595005.1 uncultured Magnetovibrio sp. | reverse complement strand
TCAAATTTGCCCTTCTTAGCCAAGGTTGGGTTGGAAGCGGTCCTGGAGCCACTTCACAACGAAGTGGAAGAGCAGGTAGGCGATCGCGGCGACCGCCAGCAGGGGCAGCACGGTCGTCATGGATCAGCGCTCAGCAGGTAGCCCTCCTCGGCCGCGGCAACTCAGCCGTCGAAGCAGATGCTCGAGTCCACCGTGTAGTTGGCCGGCTGTCCGTGCTCGTCGCCCAGGGGTTCGATCTTGCCCGACTGGTCCCAGTCGGTGGAGCCCCAGGTCAAGGTGCTGGCGCTCCCGAAGTACATGAAGACCAGCATCTTGTTGTCGACGTTCGGGTTCCCCGAGGGGGTCAGCGTGTCGAAGAAGGTGACGAAGTTCATCTTGACCTTGTCGCCGTTGTCCAGGAATTTGCGAACGCTGCGCATCTTCACCTGATAATCGTGTTCCTCGATCCCCGGGCGCATCTTAATTTCCTTGACCTCAATGGTCTTCTGCTTCTTGCGCGCCTCGTTGGCCTTTTTCTGGGCCTCGTATTTGTACTTTCCATAGTCCAGAATCTTACAGACAGGGGGATCCGCGTGAGGCGAGACCTCAACCAGATCGAGGCCGGCTTCGTCGGCCATCTCCTGTCCTTCTGCTACGGAAACCACGCCGACCTGTTCGCCGTCGGCATCAATCAAGCGGACATTTTCCACATCGATGTCTTCGTTCACCCGCGGGCCTTCCTTGGCCGGCGGCTGATTGTAGGGTCTTCTGGCGATCTAACTGTCTCCTCGTCGATTAATCCAAAGGCACAAATGCCAATGCACTTGCTGCCGGCAACGCCGCCGGCATTCCGAAACGCCGGGACCCGAAGGTAACCTTACCCCAAGCCCGAACCATAGTGTTTGTTATGAGATTTCCGCCGGACTCCGCGCTTCGTCTTTTAGTCTAGCGAGCGCTTCATTCAGTGCAAGAACTTCCTGTTGCTTGCCGCCCAGGCGGCGCATGGCGACGGTGGTGTCGTCAGCCTCGCGGGCGCCGACAACCAAAATGACCGGTACCTTGGCGTGGCTGTGTTCGCGAACCTTGTAATTGATCTTTTCATTGCGCAGGTCCAGTTCGGCGCGCAGGCCGGCCGCCGCCGCCTGGCGTTGTACCTCACGGGCATAGTCATCGGACTCATTGGTGATCGTCGCGACGACCATCTGCACCGGCGCCAGCCACAGCGGAAACCGTCCGGCGTAGTGTTCGATGAGGATGCCGATAAAGCGCTCAAACGATCCCAGGATCGCCCGGTGCAACATGACCGGGCGGTGCTTGGCGCCGTCCTCGCCGATGTACGACGCATCAAGGCGTTCGGGCAGGACGAAATCCACCTGGTGGGTGCCGCACTGCCAGTCCCGGCCGATGGCATCGCGCAGGACGAATTCCAGTTTCGGGCCGTAAAAGGCGCCTTCGCCGGGGTTCATGACCAGCTCAACGCCGGCGGCGCGTGAGGCCTCCAGCAGTGCTTTCTCGGCCCGGTCCCAGGTCTCGTCCGATCCCGCCCGCACCTCCGGCCGGTCGGCGAACTTGATGACGAAATCCTCGAAGCCGAAGTCCTTGTAGATGGATGCCAACAGATCGATCAGCCGCTTGGTTTCATCTTCGATCTGGTCTTCCGTGCAGAAGATGTGGGCGTCATCCTGGACAAAAGCACGCACCCGCATCAGGCCATGCAGGGCGCCCGACGGTTCGTTCCGCGCGCAGGCGCCGAACTCGGCCATGCGCAAGGGCAGGTCGCGATAACTGGTCTGGCCCTGTTTGAAAATCTGCACATGGCAGGGGCAGTTCATGGGCTTGATCGCCAGGGTGCGGTCTTCCGATTCGGCGACGAACATGTGTTCGCGGAACTTTTCCCAGTGCCCGGAATCTTCCCATAAGGACCGGTCGACCATCTGCGGGGTATTAACTTCGACATAGCCGCCGTCTTCCAGGCGCTTCCTCATATACCTCTGGACGGCGCGGTAGAACGTCCAGCCTTTCGGATGCCAGAAGACGGAACCCGTGGCCTGCTCCTGTTGGTGAAACAGCCCCATTTCCCGGCCCAAGCGGCGATGGTCGCGCTTGTCCGCTTCGTCGAGCATGTGCAGGTAGGCTTTCAGTTCTTTCTCCGTGCGCCACGCCGTGCCGTAAATCCGCTGCAGCATTTGGTTGTCGGAATCACCGCGCCAATAGGCGCCGGCCACCTTCATCAGCTTGAAGGCCTTGCCGATGCGTCCCGTCGACGGCAGGTGCGGCCCGCGGCAGAGATCGAACCATTTTCCCTGGCGGTAAATTTTGACGTCTTCGTCGGCGGGCAACCCCTCGATCAGTTCGGCCTTGTAGGCCTCGCCCATGTCAGTGAATTTTTTGATCGCTTCGCCGCGGTCCCAGACCTCTTTTTCGAACACGTCATTGCGGCCGATGATCTCGCGCATCTTCGTCTCGATGGTCTCCAGGTCCTCCGTGGAGAACGGCTGATCGCGGGCGAAGTCGTAATAGAAGCCGTTTTCAATGTTCGGGCCGATGGTCACCTGGGTGCCGGGAAACAGTTCCTGGACGGCTTCCGCCAGGACGTGGGCCGTGTCGTGACGGATCAGGTCCAGGGCGTCGTCTTCGTTCTTGTCGGTGACGATGGCAACGTCCGCGTCAGCCTTGATCACCGCCGACAGATCATCAAGCTCACCGTTGACGCGGATCGCCAAGGCGGCTTTCGCCAGACCCGGACCGATGTCGGCCGCCAGTTCGGCGCCGGTCACGGGCTTGTCGAAGTTTCGGACGCTGCCGTCGGGAAGCGTGATGGCGACCATGTGGACATCCTAAAGTATGGCGAAAAGCGTTTGGAATGTAGTCCCTCGAAACCCCCTGTCAAGAACCGCGCCCAGGCCGCCGATGAGCCCGCCGATGAGCCCGCCGGCTAGGCGTCGTCCTGGAACCCGATGGCGCTCAGAATCTCAGCGCGCAGATCCGGCGCGGATATGGGCTTCGTCAGGATCTTCGTGGCGCCCGCCTGGGCAACGACATCGCGCAACAAACCATCCCGTTCCCCGGTCAACACCAACACGGGCGTCATGTTTTTGGCGCGCCGCAGGTGATGCACGAACTCCATGCCGTCGATCACATCCATGTGCAAATCACAGATGATGATGTCCGGCGTCGGGGCGGTCGGGTTCTCGATGATTTCCAGGCCGTCGCGGACGTTCTCCGCATCGAGGATGTCGCGGATGTCCGCCTGGTGCAGCAGGCTTCGCAGGATCGAGTGCATGGTCTGCTGATCGTCAATGATGAGAACCGTGATGTCGTACATTTCAGATTACGTGCCTGACAGTTTACATGCCTGGCGAATGCCCGGCCTTTCTTGGCGTTCGCTGATCTCCTTAACTCCCCTAAAGGGGCCGGCAAAGGCGGAATCAAGTGCCGCGCCGTGCCGGCTCAAGGTGCCGGCATCAGTCTCATCGCCGTTGGGAACACCTCGTCGACGGCAAGCGCCGCCAGATCTGCGCGGCGGATAATCTCAACGCGCGCGCCGCGTTGCGCACAGAGCGCCGGATCGGAAGCCTGGGAATACAGCACCAGGGTCGGACATCCGGTAACGGCGAACATGTGCATGGGGCCGGTATCGTTGCCGACGGCCAGGGCGGCGCGCCGGCCAAGGGCGGCCAACTGCAACAAGGAGGTGCGGCCGCCCAGGTCCAAGGAACCGGAAACTTCCCGGGCGATGGCGGCCGTCAGAGCCGCGTCCTCGGGGCCGCCGACCAGCACGGGCCGGGTCCCGTCGCCGGCCAGCCGGACGGCCAAGGCGGCGTAACAGTCCGCCGGCCATCTTTTCGCCGGCCGGTGGGCGGCGCCGCCCGGCGCGATCAACGCAAACTTGGCGCCCGGGTCCAAATTGCCCAGATCCGCCGTCGCCCAGCTCAAGTCGGGGGCCGGCACCTCATCGATACCGGCCATGGCCAGCTGCTCGCGTTGACGCTCAATGGTGTGCTGGGTGTCGCGGGCCGGATTGGCGTGGGGATGCGAACACCCGGGCGCAATCCCCGACCATTCGGGCGCCGGTCCCGGCCAGAACAGGCGGAAATACCAGGCACTGCGGTCCGACGTCTGAAGGTCGTAAACCCGCGCGAACGTAGCGCCGCGAAGCCGGCGGCGCAGGGCCAGCCACCTTCCGGCCGCCGCCAGGCCCGGGCGGTCGTCGATCCAAATGTCGTCGGCCAGCCCCGAAGCGCCAAGAAGCTCAGCGTACGGCGCCGTCGTCAGCACGGTGATCGGTGCGTCCGCGTGGGCCCGGCGAATGGCCGCCATGGGACCGAGCGCCTGGATGGTGTCGCCCAGCGCGCCGAGTTTAATAATCAGGATGCCGGCAGCCATGGGACCCGGGCCGGTCAGGTTTCGTCCGCCGACTGCAGGACCTCGTTGTAGACCTCCAGGGTCTTGGCGCACATGTTCTGCTTGGAGAAATTCTCACTGACATTGGCGATCGCGGCTTCCGATAGGGCGGCGCGCTGGTCTTCGTCCAGGGCCAGCACTTTCGCCAGGGTTTGAGAAAGCGCATCAATGTCACCGGGCGGCACCAGCCAGCCGGTCTTGTCGGCCAGCACCGTCTCCTTGGCGCCGCCATGGTCGCTGGCGATCACCGGCCGGCCAAGCGCCTGGGCTTCGACGATGACCCGGCCGAAGGCTTCCGGGTCCGTCGACGCGGAGACCACCGCGTCGGACAGCATGTAGGCCGCCGGCATGTCGGCACAGTGGTCGACGATGCGCACCACCTCGCCCAGGTCATGGCGTTCGACCATGGCTTCCAGTTCCCGGCGGTAATCCTCGCGGCCCTGGTCGCCGCCGACGATCAGGCAGCGGATATCGCGGCGCTGCAACTTCGCCACCGCCTCGATAAACACGGTCTGGCCCTTCCAGCGGGTCAGCCGGCCGGGCAGCATGATCACCGGATAGCCGTCCGTCAGGCGCCAGTCGTTGGCCAGCTGCACGACCCGCTCCGCCGACACCTTGGCCGGATCGAAGCGGTAGAGGTCGACGCCGCGGTGGATAATCCTGAGCCGGCTTGCCGGCACGCCATACAGGCGCCGCACGTGTTCGGCGATAAACGCCGAGATGGCGATCACCCTGGCCCCCTTGGTCATGACGCCGTTGTAGGCGCGCTTCAGGAAATTGCCGGCGTTGTAGGTGCCGTGGAAGGTCGTCACCAGGGGCCGCTTGGTGCGCCTGGCCGCATAATAGGCGCTCCAGGCCGGGGCCCGCGACCGCGCATGCACCAGATCGACGTTGTGGGCCTCGATGACGTCGGCCAGGCGGTCAATGTTGGCGTAGATGGCGAAGGGGTTTTTTGAATCGACCGGCAGCTCGATGTGTTCGGCGCCGGCCCGCGCCAGTTCGTGGACCTGGGCGCCGCCGGCGGTGACGACGATGGCCCGGCCGCCGGCCTCGGTGATCGCCTCGGCGATCTCGACGGTGCCGCGTTCAACGCCGCCGCCCGATCCCAAGGCCGGGATGACCTGCATGATGGTCGCCATGCGGCCGTCTTCCGGGTTCGAGCGCAAGGGATCATCGGCCCCGGACTCACGCGCCTCCCCGGCGTCGGGGGCTCTGGCATTATCGGCTTGTTCGTTCATAATCCCCCTGCGGTCCGAACTTGCGGGACCCATCTTCCATTAAAGGTGACGCGATGGATGACAGTCAACCGGCAGCCCTCATATTAACACGGGATAACGGCGCCGCCATCGCTTACCACCAGACGCCCGGCAGGCAACCGGGCGTCGTTTTCCTGACCGGCTTCAAGTCCGACATGGGCGGCGGCAAGGCTTTGGCCCTGGAGGCCTTTTGCCGGCACCGCGGACATGCCTTCACGCGCTTCGATTATCAAGGCCACGGCGCCTCGTCGGGCAATTTCGACGACGGCTGCATCGGCGAATGGGCGGATGACGCCATCGACGTCCTGGACCAATTGACGGACGGCCCGCAGGTCCTGGTGGGGTCGTCCATGGGCGGCTGGATCATGCTGTTGGCGGCCCGAGCGCGGCCCCGGCGCATCGCCGGCCTGGTCGGGCTGGCCTCGGCGCCGGACTTCACCGAAGACCTGATCGGGGCCCAGCTGAGCGCCGCCCAGAAGGCCGAGCTGGACACCAACGGCTTCGTTGAGCTGGCCAACGACTACGATGACGGGGAACCCTACCGCATCAGCAAACGCCTGTTGGCGGACGGCAAAAACCAGTTGCTGCTGCGCGGTGAGATTGCCATCGACTGCCCGGTGCGCCTGATCCACGGCATCAAGGACGCCGACGTGCCCTGGCAGACCAGCCTCAGGATCATGGAGTGCGTGCGCGCCGACGATGTCGAGGTGCAGTTGGTCAAATCAGGCGAGCACCGCCTGTCCGAAGACCACGACCTGGAACGCCTGCGCCGCACCCTGGCCGCGTTGCTGGATCAACTGGCGAACTCCGCGGTGTAGATCGCCCGCAATCCCTCGCGGTAGGTGGGGTACAAGAGGCGCACCCCCAATTGATCCTTGATCTTGTCGTTGCGCACGCGGCGCTTGTCGTTCCAAAAGGACAGCCCCATGGGCGACATGTCCTGCGCCGCGTCGGCGAACGCCACCAGGGGCGGCGGGTCGATCCCCAGCAGCTCACAGGCAAAGGCCGTGACCTCGGCCGGCGCCGCCGGTTCGTCGTCGCAGACATTGTAGACGGCGCCGGGGTGATCCGAATTGATTTCGGGGCTGGCCATGGAGGCCCGCAACACCCGGGCGATATCGTCCACATGGATGCGGCTGAACCTGTGGCCCGGCTTGTCGATGCGCCGGGCCCGGCCGGCCTTCGCCTGGGCCAGGACGTTACGGCCCGGTCCGTAGATGCCGGCCAGGCGGAAAATGTGCAGGGGCAAGGCGTGCCCGGCGGCCAGTTCCTGCCAGGCCGCCTCGGCGGCGCCCCGGCGTTCGCTGCGCCCGACGTCGGGCTGGGCCGGCGCGGTCTCGTCGACCCAGGCGCCGTCCGTGTTGCCGTAGACCCCGGTGGTCGACAGATAGCCCAGCCAGACCAGCGAGCCGAGGCCGGCCAGGGCGGCGCCGAAAGGACCGGCGACGGGCTCGCCTCCGCCGCCGGGCGGCACCGACGACAAAACGTGGGTGACGCCGTCCAGCCAGGCCGCGCCGCCGCCCGGCACCTCATCGCCGCCGTCGAAGACATGCATGTCGTATCCCAGGCCCCGCAAGGTTTCGGCCTGGTCTTTGGTGCGGCTGGTGCCGGCAACGGTCCAGCCCTCGGCGGCCAGGGCGGCGGCCAGGCGTTCGGCGGAATAGCCGAGGCCGAAACAGAACAGCTTTCCGGGCTGGGTCATTTTGCTTGGTCCCTCACGCGCATCTTGTCTTTTGCCATACAGGCCCGCAGATTGTCTGGCAATGATCGACCGCCTCCCCTGCGCCCTTTTGATGGCTTCCCTGTATCTCACGGCGATGCCCGCGCCGGGCCTCGGTCAATCGCCGCCGCCGTCACCCCCAGCGTCACCCCGACCATCACCCATGGCGCGCTATCACCACTGCCTGGCGAAAGCCGACAAGGCGCCGAAAGACGCCTTCGAGGATGCCATCCAATGGCGCGACGAGGGCGGCGGCCCGCCGGCGGAACATTGCGCGGCGTCGGCGCTGATCGCGCTCGGTCTTTTCAAGGACGCCGCCGGGCGCCTGGAAGACCTGGGCCAGCGGATCAAGGAAAAGGCCGATTTCAAGGCGCGGATATTGGGCCAGGCGGCGCAGGCCTGGTTGCTGGCCGAAAACCCGATCCGCGCCGAGGCCGTGGCCACGGCGGCGCTGGCCCTGCGGCCCGGGGATCTGGAGCTTTACATCGACCGGGCCCAGGCACGGGCCGCCATCGGCGATTACCCGAAAGCCGTCGCCGACCTGGACGCCGCCCTGGCGATCAATTCCGGCCGCCCCGACGCGCTGGCGCTGAGGGCCGCGGCGAAGCGGTTCCTGGATGATCCGCAAGGTGCCCTGGCCGATGCGGAACAGGCGCTGGCGCTGGATCCGGGTCATGCCGAGGCGTTGTTGGAACGGGGCAATCTCAGGCGCTTGGCGGACGACAAGGCGGGGGCCCGGGCCGACTGGCTGGACGTGCTGATCGTCGCGCCCAAATCCCCGGCGGCGACGGCGGCCAGGGCGAATTTGGAGCGGATGGATGTGAACAAATGAATGCGGCATACTGAAAGCGCGATGGGGATGGCCCGCCCTCCGGAGGATAACCCGGGCTTACGCCGCGCCACTGGCGCGACGGTCCCAGAACATCCATCGCGCGTGCTGGCGAGGATACACATGACTGATCGCGCGTCCCCTCAACGACACGAAAAGATTGGAGCGCACGGATGATCAACACCCACCATTACGACATCGATATCCTGGTTCAGGGCTTCCCGGGCAAGTCCGTCTGTCACGGTACCTTGGGCTGGAGCACCATCGCCTTGCTACGCGGCCAGGGCCGGGTGGCGCTGATCGACGTCGGCGGCTTCGGCATCCGCGAAACCCTGGTCGAACGCCTCGGCGCGGTGGGGCTGACACCGGCCGACGTCACCGACGTTCTGCTGTCGCACTGCCATCACGATCACGCCCTGAACTGGCCCATGTTCAAGGACGCGCGCATCGTCATCTCCGGCGTTGAGATGGACTGGGGCCTGGGTGAGCCCTGGGGCATGGGCCCGGTGCCGGAATTCACGGTCGAGAAACTATCCGGCTGGCCGACCCTGGAGCGCGCCGAGCATGGCGATGAAGTCCTGCCCCACATCCGCGCCCACATGGCGCCGGGCCACACGCCCGGCGGGTTGGTTTACGTGCTGGCGGACCGGGGTTTCGACGTCGTCTTCACCGGCGACGCGGCGAAGAACCGCGCCGAGTTGTTGTCCGGCACGGTCGGGCTCTGTCACGACCGGGAGGCCTCGCATGAGACGCTGGAGATGATCTGGGGCCTCTGGCAGGCGCGGGCCGGCTCCGTGCTGGTGCCCGGCCACGACCTGCCGATGACGCAGGTTGACCGGGTGCCGGCGTATCTGGGAGAACGGGAAGCGGCGATCTTGGCTTGGTATGATGGAAGCCTGGAACAGACGACGGTAATTCGATTGGTGCGG